>DASVBJ010000002.1:0-11153 GCA_036375895.1 Actinomycetes bacterium
GTGAGGTCGGCGTCACCCACTGCCTCGGCGTCGGCGGGCGCGACCTCTCGGCTCCGGTCGGCGGCCGATCGACCCGTGCCGCGCTGGCTCTGCTCGACGACGACCCGGCCACCGAGCTGATCGTGCTGGTGTCCAAGCCGCCGGACCCCGCGGTCGCACGGGAGATCACGGCGTACGCCGGGTCGCTCGCGACGCCCGTCCTGCTGGCCCTGCTGGGAGAGGGCCAGGACGACATCACGACGGTGGCGAGCCGCGCGGTCGAGGCCGTCGGCGGCGCGTGGCGCGAGCCGTGGTCCTGGGACGGTCAGCCGGCCCCCACGCCGGGCGGCGCGGTCCGCGGGCTGTTCGCCGGCGGCACGCTGTGCGACGAGGCCATGGTCATCGCGGCGGCCGCGCTCGGCGAGGTGCGCTCGAACATCCCGTTGCGTCCCGAGTGGGCGGTCGGCCCAGACCTGCGCGCCGACGGGCACCTGATGCTCGACTTCGGCGACGACGCGCTCACCCAGGGCCGCCCGCACCCGATGATCGACCAGCGCACCCGGATCGAGCGGATCGCGGTCGAGGCGGCCGACCCGGCCTGCACGGTGCTGCTGCTCGACGTCGTGCTCGGCCACGCCGCCCACCCCGATCCGGCGTCCGAGCTCGCGCCCGCGCTCGCCGCGGCCCGGCAGACGGCCCGCGACGGCGGCCGCGAGCTCGCCGTCGTGGTGTCGCTGTGCGCGACCGTCGACGAGCCGCAGGACCCCCGCCGCCAGGCCGAGCTGCTGCACGAGGCCGGCGCCGCCGTCTTCCTGTCCAACGCGGCCGCCGCGCGGCACGCGGTGTCACTCGCGGGAGGGACCCGATGAGCCTGCTCGACGGTGCGCCGGGCGTGGTCGCGGTCGGTGCGCAGATGTTCTCCGACGCCCTGGCAGCTCAGGCCGTGCCGGTGACCCAGGTTGACTGGCGGCCCCCGCTCGGGGACGCGGGCATCGAGGTGCAGCTGGCCCAGGTCATGGCCGACGGCCGGCGGGAGGAGGCCAACCGGGTCGCCGTCGGCCGGCTGCTCGCCGCCGGCGCCGAGCTGGTCGACGTCCGGCCGGCGTCCGAGGCCCTCGGCCTGGCAGCGGGCACGTTCCTGCACGCGGGCCCACCCCTGACGTGGGACCGCGCCTCCGGCCCGATGCGCGGCGCCCTCATCGGCGCGATGCTCCTCGAGGGTCTCGCCGCCGACCCCGACGACGCCGAGCGCCGGCTCGACCGCGGCGAGGGCATCACCCTCGAGCCCTGCCACCACCACCGCGCGGTGGGTCCGATGGCCGGCGTCGTCAGCCCGTCGATGTGGATGTTCGAGCTACGCGACCCGGTGCACGGCGGCACGGCGTACTGCTCGCTCAACGAGGGGCTGGGCAAGGTCCTTCGCTACGGCGCCTACGGCCCGGAGGTGGTCGACCGGCTGCGCTGGATGTCCGCGGTGCTGGGCCCGCTGCTGCGGGGCGCGGTGCGCGCGCACGGGCCCGTCGACGTCAGGGCCATCGCCGCCCAGATGCTCCAGATGGGCGACGAGGGACACAACCGCAACCGGGCCGGGACGCTGATGTTCCTGCGCGAGCTGCTGCCGGCGCTGGTCGACTCGGGCGCCCCGTCGGGCGACGTGGCGGAGGCCGTGCGCTTCGTCGGCGGCAATGACCACTTCTTCCTCAACCTCGGGATGCCGGCCTGCAAGCTGGCCACGGACGCGGCGCGAGACGTGGCCGGGTCGAGCCTGGTGGTGGCGATGGCCCGCAACGGCACGGACTTCGGCATCCAGGTGTCCGGCACCGGCGACCGCTGGTTCACCGCGCCCGCCAACACGCCGGAGGGTCTCTACCTCGGCGGGTACGGCCCCGAGGACGCCAACCCCGACATCGGCGACTCGGCCATCACCGAGACGGGTGGGATCGGTGGCTTCGCGATGGCGGCGGCCCCCGCGATCGTCCGGTTCGTCGGCGGCGAGGTGCCCGACGCGATCGAGGCGACGCGGCTGATGTACGAGATCACGCTCGCCGAGAGCCCGACGTTCCAGATCCCCGTGCTGGACTTCCGCGGCTCGCCGACGGGGATCGACGTCACCAAGGTCGTCCGCACCGGGATCCTGCCGCACATCAACACCGGCATGGCCGGCAAGGTGGCGGGCACCGGCCAGGTGGGCGCCGGACTCGTCAACCCGCCGGCGGAGATCTTCCCGGCGGCCCTGCGGGCGCTGGCCGAGGCGGCGCCCCCGCTCTGAGTCGCCGCCGACCGACCGTCAGGCAACCGACCGTCAGGCGACCGACCGTCAGGCGACCGACCGTCAGGCGACCAGGACGACCGTGGTGACGTTGTCGACGCCGCCGGCCGCCAGTGCCGCCTCGGTGAGCCGGTCACAGGCCTCCTGGGCGCTGCCGGCACCCAGCAGCGCTGCGATCTCGTCGTCGTCGACCATGTTGGTGAGCCCGTCCGTGCAGAGCAGCAGCCGGTCACCCGGGGCGAGCCGCACCGACTCGAGGTCGGGGCGGACGTCGCCGTCCAGTCCCAGGGCCTGGGTGAGGTAGCCCGCCATGCTGTGGTCGCGGGTGACCTGCTCGAGGCGCCCGTCGTGCAGCAGGTAGCAGCGGCTGTCGCCCACGTGCGCGACCCAGGCCGTGTCGGCGCTGGTCTGCACGACGACGACGGTCGTCCCCATGCCGGTGCGGCCCGGAGCGCGCCCGGCCTCGGCGACGACCGCTTCGTGAGCCTCCGCGACCGCGGACACCAGCCGCTCCACCGGGTCGGAGGGAAGGCGCTCCGCCGCCGGACCGGCCAGCACCTCGCGGAGCCGGCGTACGGCGGTCTCGCTCGCCACGTCACCCGCGGGGTGACCGCCCAACCCGTCGGCCACGACGAACAGCCCGGCCTCCCCGGCCACCAGCAACGCGTCCTCGTTGCGGCGCCTCACATGACCGGTCTCGGTGCGCGATCCGACGTTCACCGGACCACCGTAACGAGCCGGGCGCGCGGCGACCGACCCGATCCGGCGGACACACCGCACAGCCAGCGGGCGGCCCGGGTCAGCCGCACACCCGGTAGCGCGCGGTGCGGGTGAGGGTCACGCCCTCCGGCAGCACCTCGACGCTCGGCCCCGGGGTGGTCGACGCGCCCGGAGCGGTCGTCGCGGCGTCCGGAGCGGAGCCGGAGCCCGCTGGGGCAGCCGGGCCCGACGGAGCCGCCGACGACCCCCCGGACCCGGCCCCGGCGACGGCCGGCAGGTCACGCGGGAGCGCGAAGCCGGGCACGCCCTCGCCGAAGTCGGTCAGGACCCTGGCCGCCGGCGCCGGCTGGACGAAGGTCACCGAGGCGCTGCCCGCGAACCCGGCCCGGGACGGCAGCACGAAGTGTCTGGTCCGCACACCGTGCTTGGCGAGCGCGAGTCCCGTCGAGATCACGGTGCCGATGGTGAGGTCCTTGTCGGTCGTCACCTCGTCGGCCACGGCGGACGCGAGGTCGTCGGCCATGAGCGGCAGCTTGGGCGTCAGGAGCTTGTGCACGAACGCGTCGGCGATCACCTGCTGGCGGGTCACCCGCTGGAAGTCGCTGGCGCCCGGGTCGGTCCGCCAGACGCCGTCGACCTGGACCTGGGTGTGGCGGGACCGGGCGAAGGCGAGCGCCTCCCAGCCGTCCATGTGGGTGCAGCCCGGTGACGTGACCAGCAGGCCGGACTTCGCGTCCCGGGTCGGCACGGGCACGTAGATGTCGACGCCGCCGGCCGCGTCGGTGAACCGGCCGAACGCCGTGAAGCCCAGCGCCGCCACGTGGTTGATGGGCACACCGGTGAGGTGCTGGACCTCGTCGACCAACGTCGTGACGCCGTACCGGTCGTACAGCTGGTTGATCTTGACGCCGTACTGCGGGAGCCAGGTGTCGCGCGGGATCGACAGGTAGCGGATCTGGCCGTGCTTGGTGTCGACCACCACCACCATCAGGGTGTCGGTGAGGCCGTCCTCGCCGCGGCCGTCGAGCCCGTGGATGTGGTAGCGCCGGGCCTCGGCGGCGGTCATCCCCCGGCTGCCGGTGGTGAACAGCAGGAAGGTCGTGACGCCTTTCAGCGGCGGCGGCAGGTCGAGCTCGACGCCGCCCGACTGCCCCCTGCCCGCGGGACCCGTCGCGGAGAAGTGCTGCACGCCCTGCAGCGCGTGCTGGACGCGCCACGCCTGTACGGCGAGGCCGGCCCCGAGCAGGATCGCCAGGACCAGCGTGCCGGCGACCGCGCCCCGCAGGACCCGGCGCCACCAGGACGACGCGGTCACGTGCCGGGGCACGTGACCGCGCGGGGTCGTTGCTGACACGGGTCCGCCTGTCGTCCGGGATGGGGTCCTACCAGGATGACGATCGAGAGGGCCCGCGAGTTGCCATCGGCCGGTTGCCATCGATGGTCGAGTGAGTCAGGTCACACCGCGGGCCCGCGCGTTGGTCGCGCCACCGGGACCGGTGGGACCATGGCAGCACCATGACCTCCCCCACGACCGCCCCGCCGCGTCAGCGTGCCCCGGTCCGGGGCAGGCTGCTCGTGATCGCGATCTTCCTCGTCGCGCTCAACCTGCGGGCCGCGCTCGCCTCGCTGCCGCCCCTCATGCACACGATCGAGCACGACCTGGGCCTGAGCGGTGCCGTGGCCGGGCTGCTCACCACGCTCCCGGTGCTCTGTATGGGCGTGTTCGCCCCGCTCGCGCAGCGGCTGGCGCACGCCGTGGGGCGGGAGGCCACCGTGGCGGTGGCCCTGGTCGCCCTGCTCGTCGGCCTGCTGCTGCGGCTCGGCGGCGGGGCGCTGCCGCTGCTGATGGTGAGCACGCTGCTGGCCGGCGCCGGCATCGCGCTGTGCGGCACCGTCCTGCCGGGCATCGTCAAGGAGTTCTTCGCCCACCGGCCGGGAGTCGTCACCGGCGTCTACCTGCTGGCGATGATGGTGGGTGCCACGGCGGCCGCGGCCGGGTCGGTGCCGCTCGCCGACCTGCTCGGGTCCTGGCAGGCCTCCCTGGCGGTCTGGGCGGTGCCCGCGGTGGTGGGGCTGATCGCCTGGCTCCCCGTCGTACGCGCCGTCAACGACCGCGAGGAGCCGGAGGACTCTGACGACGGCAGGGCGCCGGTAGGCCCGCTGCCGTGGCGGAGCGTGACGGCGTGGCTGCTCGCGTCCTATCTCGCGCTCCAGTCCTGGGGCTTCTACAGCCAGCTCGCGTGGGTGGCCCCGTCGTACGAGGCGCGCGGCTGGTCGGCCCGGGACGCCGGACTGCTGATGGCGGTGTGGAGCATCGTGCAGCTGGTGTCGGGGGTGACCGCGCCGGCCCTCGCGGACCGGGTGCGGGACCGACGGCTGCTCCTGGCCGGCTCGATCAGCTGCGCTCTCGCGGGGCTGGTCGGCATCACCGTGGCGCCGGGCGCGGCGCCGGTGCTGTGGGTGGTGCTTATGGGGCTCGGGCAGGGCGGCGGCTTCGCGTTGGGGCTGGTGAAGCTGGTCGACTACGCGCCCTCGCCCGCGGCGTCCGCCCGGCTCTCGGCGCTGGTGTTCCTGGTGTCGTACTCCGCGGCGTCGCTCGGCCCGCTGGTGTTCGGGGCGATGCGGGACGCCTCGCACGGCTTCGCGGCGCCGTTCGCCGTGCTCGTCGCCGTCTGCGCCGTGCAGCTGGTGCTCGTGCCGCGGCTTCGACCCGGGCGGCTCACCGAGCCGGACTGATGGGACCTGCCGGGCCGGCGAGGTCGGCTAGTGCGGCGTGCGGAGGTCCTTGACCCGCTGCGCCTTGCCCGCCGAGCGTTCCAGGGTCTCCGGGGCGACGACCTCCACGCGCACCGACACACCGATCGTGTGCTTGATGCGCTCCTCCAGCGCGGCCTCGATCACGTCGCGGTCGTGCGTGCTCACCTCGGGCCGAGACTCGACCTGGACGGTGAGCTCGTCCAGGCGCCCGGGTCGGGTGAGGACCAGGACGAAGTGCGGTGCCAGGCCGGGCGTGCGAAGGACGAGCTCCTCGATCTGGGTCGGGAACAGGTTGACCCCGCGCAGGATGATCATGTCGTCGTTGCGGCCGGTGATCTTCTCCATCCGCCGCATGGTGCGCGCCGTCCCCGGCAGCAGGCGGGTGAGGTCGCGGGTGCGGTAGCGCACGACCGGCATCGCCTCCTTGGTGAGCGAGGTGAACACCAGCTCGCCGCGCTCACCTTCTGGCTGCACGGCGCCGGTCTCCGGGTCGACCACCTCGGGGTAGAAGTGGTCCTCCCAGACGTGCAGCCCGTCCTTGGTCTCGACGCACTCGTTCGCGACGCCCGGCCCCATCACCTCGGACAGCCCGTAGACGTCCACCGCGTGCATGTCGACGCGGTCCTCCATCTCCCGGCGCATGTCCTCGGTCCACGGCTCGGCGCCGAAGATGCCGACCTGCAAGGAGCACGTCCGCGGGTCGATGCCCTGCCGCTCCATCTCGTCGATGACGGCGAGCATGTACGACGGGGTCACCATGACGATGTCCGGCTCGAAGTCGCGGATCAGCTGCACCTGGCGCTCGGTCATCCCCCCACTGACCGGGATCACCGTGCAGCCGAGGCGCTCGGCCCCGTAGTGCGCGCCGAGGCCTCCCGTGAACAGGCCGTAGCCGTAGGCGACGTGGACCCGGTCGCCGGGACGCCCGCCGCTGGCCCGGATGGACCGGGCCATCACGTCGGCCCACGTGTCGATGTCGCGCCGGGTGTAGCCGACCACGGTGGGCCGACCCGTCGTACCGCTCGAGGCGTGCACGCGAGCCACCTCCTCGCGGGGCACCGCGAACATGCCGAACGGGTAGTTGTCGCGCAGGTCCTGCTTGGTCGTGAAGGGAAAACGGGCCAGGTCGTCGAGGGAGCGGCAGTCGTCGGGGTGCACGCCGTGCGCGTCGAAGGACCGGCGGTAGAACGGCACGTTGTCGTAGGCGTGGCGCAGGCTCCACCGCAGCCGTTCGAGCTGGAGGGCCGCGAGCTCGTCGCGCGAGGCGGTCTCGATCGGCTCGAGGTCCTCGGGACGGGGCTGCACGTCACGCATCAGTCGCTCCTCACGCGTTCGAGGTCGTCGGGGGTGTCGATGTCGCTGGGGTCGCCCACGTCGCCGCACTCGACGGGGGTGACCAGGTCCGGGTGCGCGCGCAGGAACGGGCGCGCCCCGACGTCACCGGTGGCCAGCGCGCTCACCTCCGCCCAGTGCCGCCGGGCGAGCAGGACCGGGTTGCGCGGCTCCCCGGCGTACGTCGCGACGGACACCTCGCCGCCCCGGTCGTACGCCGTGAGCAGCCGCCGCACCGTCTCGACCCCGACGCCGGGCTGGTCGACCAGGGCGACGACCACCGCGCCGGCTCCGCCGGGCAGCGCCGAGAGCCCGGTCGTCAGGGACGACGCCATGCCGGTGGCCCAGTCGGGGTTGTTGACGACCGTGGCGCCGGGGACCTCGAGCGGGGCCGCCCCGGCCACGACGTACACCGGGTCGCAGCCGCCCTCGCGCAGCACCCGCACGGCCCGGTCGACGAGCCGTTCGCCTCGGTGCTCGACGAGTGCCTTGGGCCGACCCAGCCGGCGGCCCTCCCCCGCGGCAAGGACGAGTCCGGCGACGCGGCTCATCGCTGGATGGCCCCCCTACGGCCGTCGGTCACGTCGTGTCCCTGTGGATCGGGCCCTCGGTGGCGACCAGGCGGGCACCGGAGCCGCCCCACCGGTGGGCGATGATCTCGGCGGCGATGGAGACGGCTGTCTCCTCGGGCGTGCGCGCGCCGATGTCCAGGCCGATGGGCGAGGCGATCCGGGCCAGCGCATCCTCGTCGACGCCCTCCTCGCGCAGCCGGGCGAGCCGGTCCTCGTGGGTGCGGCGGCTGCCCATCGCGCCGATGTAGGCGGCGTCGGTCTTGAGCGCCGCCTCGAGCAGCGGCACGTCGAACTTGGGGTCGTGGGTGAGCACGCAGATGACGGTGCGCGCGTCGACGTCGACCGTCTCGAGGAAGCGGTGCGGCCACTCGACGACGACCTCGTCGGCCTCCGGGAAGCGCTTCCTCGTCGCGAAGACCCCTCGCGCGTCGCAGACCGTGACGTGGTAGCCGAGGAACTTGCCCACCCGCGCCACCGCGGCGGCGAAGTCGATAGCGCCGAAGACGAGCATCCGGGGCGGCGGGGCGAAGGACTGGACGAACACGGACAGCTCGTCCTGGCGGCGCTCCCCGTCCGGGCCGATCCGCAGCGTGCCCGTCGTGCCGTGGTCGAGCATGCCCCGGACGTCGTCGGTGACCGCCGCGTCCAGCCGCTCGGGCCCGAGCCCGCCCTCGACCCGGTCGGGCCACACCACGAGATGGGCGCCGACCCGGCCCGGCCCGTCGATGACCGTTGCGACGGCGACCGGCTCGTGCGCCCGCAGCGACGCGACCACCGCCGGCAGCTGCGGGAAGGTCGTGACGTCCACCGGCTCGACGAAGATGTCGATGATGCCGCCGCAGGTGAGGCCGACCGCGAAGGCGTCGTCGTCGCTGACGCCGTAGCGCTGCAGCACCGGCTCGCCGCTGGCCATCACCTCGTTCGCGAGCTCGTAGACCGCCCCCTCGACGCAGCCCCCCGACACGCTGCCGACCGGCTCGCCCGCCTCGGCCACCGCCATGGCGGCGCCGGGCTGCCGCGGCGCGCTGCGCCAGGTCCCGACCACGGTGGCCAGGCCGAAGCGGTGCCCCTCGTCGTACCACCGGACGATCTGGTCTGCGACGTCACGCATCGGCTGCTCCTGACATGACCCGCGCCAGGCGCTCCAGCGCGGCGACGGAGTGACCGTCGACGAAGGCGTCGACGTGTGGGAGGGCGGCGAGCATCCCCGCGGTCATGGGTGCGTAGCCGGGCTGGCCGCGGTGCGGGTTGGCCCAGACGACCCGGTGGGCGAGGCGGTGGAGGCGGGCCATCTGCTCGCCGAGCAACGTCGCGTCGCCGCGCTCCCAGCCGTCGGACGCGATGACGACGACCGCACCGCGGGCGACCCCGCGCTGGCCCCAGCGGTCCAGGAAGGCCTTGAGCAGCTCGCCGAGCCGGGTGCCGCCGCTCCAGTCGGGCACGGCGTCGGCGACCGCGATGAGTGCGGCGGACGGGTCACGGCCGGCGATCTCGCGGGTGACGCGGGTGAGCCGGGTGCCGAGGGTGAACACCTCGGTGCCGGGCCGGCGCCGAGCCGTGGCGTGCGCGAACCGCAGCAACGGGTCGGCGTACGGCTGCATCGACCCGCTGACGTCGACGACGAGCACGACGCGTCGTGGTCGGACCCTCCGCACGTGCCGTTCGAGCCGGATCGGCTCGCCGCCGCGACGCAGCATGGCCCGCACGGTACGGCGGGGGTCGACCGGTCCCCGGCGGGACGACCTGCGGCGCCGCGACACGCGGGCCTCGCCGACCGGGTCGATGGTCGCGATCAGCCGCCGCACGAGGTCCCGCTCGGACGCGGTCAGCACGGCCAGGTCGCGGTGGCGGAGGATCTCGGTCTGGCTGGCGGTGGCGGCGGGCACGCCTTCCTCGTCGCTGCTGCCCGCGGCCGGCGGCTCGGCGCCGGGGACCGCGACCGGCCGTACGACGTGGACCGGCGGCACGTGGCGCACCGGGGGCGCCTCCTGGCCGGCGAAGTACGCGGCGAACACCCGGTCGTACCGCTCGATGTCGTCGAGGCTGCCGCACAGCGTCAGGCGGCCGGCCCAGTAGACGTCCTGCCGGGCCGCGACGTCGAGCGCGGACGCCGCGGCGAAGGTCGCGTGCAGCCGGTCCGGGGTCGCCCGCACACCGGCCGCCCGCAGGGTCCGCGCGAACCCCACGAGCGTGGCGGCGAGGGTCCCTGCCTGGCCGCCCGGGCTGGTCATCCGGCCGCCGCCCACTCGGCGAGGCGGCCGGCGATCCGCTCCTGGTCCTCGCGGTACTTGAGGAACGCGCCAAGGCTTGCCGCCGCCCTGTCGAGGTCGAGGTCGCGGGCTCCCAGGGCCAACATCGCCTCGACCCAGTCGAGCGACTCGGCGACCCCGGGAGGCTTGAGCAGGTCCTCGTTGCGCAGCGCCTCCGCGACCCGGGCCACCCCGGCGGCCAGCGCCTCGGTCGCCGCGGGCAACCGTCGGTGGATGATGGCGACCTCGCGCTCGAAGCTGGGGTGCTCCAGCCAGTGGTAGAGGCAGCGCCGCTTCAGCGCGTCGTGCACCTCACGGGTGCGGTTGCTGGTCACCACGACCAGCGGCGGCGTGTCCGTGTGGATCGTCCCGAGCTCCGGGACGGAGATGGTCCAGTCGGAGAGCACCTCCAGCAGGAAGGCCTCGAACTCGTCGTCCGCACGGTCGACCTCGTCGACGAGCAGGACGCTCGGGCTGGTCTCCAGCGCCTGCAGCAGCGGCCGCGCGACGAGGAACCGGCGGTCGTAGAGCTCGGCCTCGAGGCGCTCCGCATCCGTGACCCCGGCCGCCTCCGCCGCGCGCAGGTGCAGGAGCTGTCGCGGGAAGTCCCAGTCATAGAGGGCCTGCGACGCGTCGAGTCCCTCGTAGCACTGCAGCCGGATCAGCGGTGCCTTCGTCGCGCCGGCCAGGGCCGTGGCCAGTGACGTCTTGCCGACGCCCGCGTCGCCCTCGAGGAACAGCGGCCTGCGCATGGCCAGCGCGAGGTAGGCCGCGGTGGCGATGCCCTCGTCGGCCAGGTAACCCTGCTCGTCGAGCAGCTCGGCGAGCTCCTTCGGCGACGTCACGTCGGTCACCTGCACACCGTACGACGTGGCGGGTCGCCGTGGCGGGCACGCGGGCACGACCTCGGTTCCTGCCCGCACGACTTCGGTCCCTCCCGGTGCCGCCCTCCCTCACTCGCGCCGGTGCGGGAGCGGTCGCCGGTGCGGAAGCGGCCGCCGGTGACCCGGCGGGGTCGGCTCGGGCCCGAGCACGCGACCGTCGCGGTGGCGCATCAGGTAGCGCCCGTCCCGCAGGCGCTCGAGGCTCCAGCCTCCCTCGTGGACCAACATGTGGTGCCCCGCGCACGGGAGGGCACCGTTCTCGACCGTCATGGGGCCGCCGTCGGCCCGGTGCACCAGATGGTGCCCGTCTGCCCAGGCCACCGGCCGGTCGCAGTAGGGGGGCGGCGCAACGATCGCCGTCGCGGGCGATCATCGGCTTCTTCTGCGCCCA
>DASVBJ010000203.1:0-2479 GCA_036375895.1 Actinomycetes bacterium
GTGATGGCTCGGGTGCTGGCCGCGCGGGGGGCGACGGCCCTGGTGTTCCGCGGCGAGGACGGGCTCGACGAGCTGACGACCGGAGCGTCGTCGCGGGTCTGGGTGGTGCGCGACGGTGCGGTGTCCGAGACGTCGGTGCACCCCGAGGACGTCGGCCTGCCGGTGAGCGGCGCCGACGCGCTGCGCGGCGGCGACGCGGCGCACAACGCGGAGGTCGCCCGGCGGTTCCTGGCGGGCGAGCCGGGGCCCGTGCGCGACGCCGTGCTGCTCAACGCCGGCGCGGCGCTGGTCTCCCTGTCGCTCGACGACCGCCCGCTGGCAGACCAGCTGCGGGACGGCATCGCGACGGCCGCCGAAGCCGTCGACAGCGGGGCCGCGGCCCGCGCGCTCGACGCCTGGGTCAGCACCAGCCTGGCGCTCGCAACCGCCAGGTGACCGCGGCTGCAGAGCTCAGTCGGAGCCCTCGACGCCGAGTGAGAACGCCGCGTCGAGGTCGTGCTTGGAGTAGGTGCGGAACGCGATGTGCGTCTCGGTGCCGCGGACCCCACGCACCTTGCTGAGCCGGTCGGCGATGACGTCGGCCAGGGCCTCGTGCTCGCGCACCCGGACCATCGCGATGAGGTCGGCGCCACCGGTCACGGAGTAGACCTCGCTGACCCCGTCGAGCTCGGCGATGGCCTCCGCCACCTCGGGGATGCGGTCGGCCTCGACATGCACGAGGACGATGGCGGTGATCACGGCGGCCTCCTCGATCGGTCGTCGGGAGCCTAGTGCTTGCCCGCGGCGGGAGTGAACGGCGACCCGATGGGTAGGTCACCGAGCGATTTGTCCTGGTTTGCGCTCATCTCCAGGAGGCCGCCGTGCTCCCGCCACGCCGTCGATCCGTCATCGCCACGACCGCCGCCCTCGCCGGGGCCGCGGTCGTTGTCACATCGGCGGTCGCTCCCGCCGGGACTGCGGTCGCCGCGTCCGGCGACGCCCCAGGTGCGCCCGGCCAGGAGTCGACCTGGAACCCGGGGGACAAGGAGGGCTTCGGCACGGCCCGCGGCACGGCCAGCAAGGTCTGGTACACCCTCAACGACGGCGAGCTGACCGACGTCTACTACCCGCGCATCGACACGCCGAGCATCCGCGACAGCCAGTTCGTCGTCACCGACGGCGCGACCTTCACCGACCGCGAGGACCGCGACAGCACGCACCGCGTCCAGCTGCTCGACTCCACGAGCCTGACCTACCGCGTCGTGAACACCGCGAAGTCCGGTAAGTGGCGCATCACGAAGACGTTCGTCACCGACCCGGCCCGCTCGTCGGTGCTCGAGGACGTCACGTTCGAGTCGCTCACGGGCAGCGAGTACCAGCTCTACCTGCTGCACGACCCCGCGCTGTCGATGACCGGCAACGACGACACCGGCCGCTCGGGCGCCGGGGGCTCGCTGCTGTCCAGCGACGGCACCACCGCCAGCGCGGTCGTGACGAGCCCCGCGCTGGGCAAGACGTCCAGCGGCTACCTCGGCACCTCCGACGGCTGGACCGACCTGGCGAGCGACCACGCCATGGACTGGAGCTACGACGCCACCAGCCCCGGCAACCTCGTGCAGACCGGTCGGGTCAAGGTGAACGGCCTGACCAACCACCAGCACTTCACCGTGTCGATCGGCTTCGGCTCGACCGAGAGCGCTGCCCTCGACACCGCCAGCGCCTCGCTCGCGCAGGGCTTCACCGCAACCCGCAGCGCGTACGACGAGGGGTGGGCCGGCTACCTCGGCTCCCTCGAGCCGGTGCCGGCCAGTGCGTCGGCCTGGAGCACCGAGTGGAAGGTCTCCGCGATGGTGCTCGCCGCCAGCGAGGACAAGACCTTCCGCGGCGGGTTCGTCGCCGCACCGGCCCGGCCATGGGCCTGGGCCAACTCGCTGCAGTTCCTCGCCGTCTACCACGCGGTCTGGTCGCGCGACCTCTACCAGATCGCGACCGGCCTGCTCGCGGTCGGCGACAAGGCTGCCGCCGGCCGGGCCCTCGACTACCTGTGGAAGGTGCAGCAACGGCCTGACGGGTCGTTCCCGCAGAACTCCCGGCTCGACGGCACCCCGGTGTTCGGCGACCTGCAGATGGACGAGGTGTCCTTCCCGATCGTGCTCGCGCACCAGCTCGGCCGGACCGGTGCCGCCGACTGGGACCACGTGAAGCGGTCCGCCGACTACATCGTCGGCCACGGGCCGTCCACGCCGCAGGAGCGGTGGGAGAACGCCGGCGGCTATTCGCCGGCCACGATCGCCGCCGAGATCGCCGGCCTGGTCACCGCGGCCGACATCGCATCGGCAAATGGCGACACCGCGCGCGCCACGACGTACAAGGACACCGCCGACGACTGGCAGAGCAAGGTCGAGTCGTGGACCGCGACCACCAACGGCGCGTACGAGCCGAAGCCCTACTACCTGCGGGTCACCAAGAGCGGCAACCCCGACGAGGGCACGCAGGTGCA
>DASVBJ010000167.1:0-10415 GCA_036375895.1 Actinomycetes bacterium
CGTCTGCTCGGCGACGGGCAGGGTCTCCTCGACCCGGTCGTACCACGGGTCCAGCGCGGCCCGGGTGAGCGACGCCGGCCAGAGCCGGTGGCCGAGCGTCCCTTGCCGGTCGAAGACGAAGCTCGGCGCGCGCAGCGACGCCGCGAAGTAGACGACGCTCGAGCCGCCGACGCAGTTGCCGGCGACCACGGTCATGCCGTCGCCCTGGATCAGGTCGACGAAGCGCGAGTAGGTGCCGAGCCGCAGGTCGTGGGTGAAGTCCTCGGTGGCCCGGCGCGGCCCGCGCTCGAGCATCACCACCCGCGCGCCGCCGGCCGCGAGGTGGTACGCCGGGATCGACCCGCCGAACCCGGTGCCGATGACGACGACGTCGGTGGTCTCGACGGTCACGCCGGGCTCCCCGAGGCGGTGGTGTCCGGGTGCGTGCGCGCCAGCCGGCGGCCGTACGAGAACACCGGGAACCGGTACAGCCCGTCGGCGTCCGGGGCGGGGAAGCGCAGCCAGGCCAGGCCCGGGTGACCGTCGGCGATCGCCTGCTGGGTGTGCAGGTGCCCCGCGCAGTGGAAGGCCACGAACACGAGCAGCGCGAAGAGCGTGAGGACCTGCTGCTGCTCGCCGACCGGCTGGCCGGTGGCCAGCAGCTCCTCGCACAGCGCGGTGCGGTCCGGGAAGTCCAGCGCCACGAACGGCGGCACGGTGGGGTCCAGGGGCCGGCCGTGCCGGGCGGCGTACGCGGCGGCCTGGGTGTCGAGCAGCCGGGCGACGACGGGCAGGTACGACGAGACCTGGGCCTCGGGCAGGCGCAGCAGCGCGATCGCGCCGGCCTGCACCGCGCCGGGACCCTCGACCACGCCGGCGACCGCTCGGTCCCCGGCGGTCCGCTTCCCGCCGGGGACGAGCGTGTCGGCGAACGCCTCGAGCGTGCTCACCGTCGGGTCGTCGGTGACGTCCGCGTACGCCGGGCTGCCCCCGTGCAGCAGCCCGGCCGGCCCGGCGGTCAGCATCGTCAGCCCGGCCGCCAGCCCCTTGAGCACCGTCCGCCGGTCGACGCCCGCCGCGGTCGCCGGGAGGGTCACGAGGCGGGGTTGGTGCAGTCGGCTGCTGCGACCGGGTCGAGGGCCATCCCGAAGCCGCCCGCCACGCCGTACTCCTCGATGGCGTCGGCGAGCTCGGGCGAGACGGGCCGCACCAGCTCGGCGGCCCGGTCGGCGCTGACCTCCTGCCCGCCGAACGTGAAGTGCCGGAAGGCGGCCGCCGCTGTCAGCGCTCCCTTGTCGAACCAGTACGACCCGTCCCAGCGCACGATCGCGTCCTCGTCGGGGGAGACCTGCACGCTCCAGTGGTCGATCTGCCAGTACTGGCAGGCGGGCACGGCGATCGCGAACCGTGCCGGCTCGGCCAGCACGAAGCCGACGGCACCGCCGTTGGTCACGGTGATGTCCCGCTTCTGGTACTCCACGCAGAGCGGGTCACGGCCGGCCTCGTCGAGCGACGGGCTCTCGCCCTCGTCGTACCGCGTGAACGTGCAGGTGAACGGCGGGTCGGTGTACCCGGTGACGGGTGACTCGATCAGGCTCTCCTGGGCGACCGGCCGCGCGGGTGCCGCCTGCACGCCGGGAGCCACGACGGCAGCGAGCAACGCGAGTGCGGTGAGGAGCGTGCGCACGGGCGACCTCCAACTGGTGCGGGTGCGCTGTCCAACGAGTCAGCGCCCGGAAGGTCACTGCACCCGCCCGGACCGCGGACCCCTCGTCGGTCGTGCCCGGTCGGTGCGGCACGATGCGTGCACGCCCCTTCGCGGAGAGGACCGGGAGATGCAGTTCGGCCGCTACTACGAGGAGTTCGAGGTCGGTGCGACCTACAAGCACTGGCCCGGCAAGACGGTGACGGAGTACGACGACCACCTGTTCTGCCTGCTCACCATGAACCACCACCCGCTGCACATGGACGCGAACTACGCCGAGAAGACGACCGACTTCGGCAAGAACGTGGTGGTGGGCAACTACATCTACTCGCTGCTCCTGGGCATGTCGGTGCCGGACATCAGCGGCAAGGCGATCGCCAACCTGGAGGTCGAGTCGCTCAAGCACGTCAAGCCGACCTTCCACGGCGACACGATCTATGGCGAGACCACGGTGCTGGACAAGACCGAGTCGAGGTCGAAGGACGATCGGGGCGTGGTGCACGTCGAGACGCGCGGCTACAACCAGGACGGCACCGTGGTGTGCGTGTTCCGCCGCAAGGTGATGGTGCCGAAGCGGTCGTACGGCGAGTCCCGCGGCGGTGAGCAGCCCGGCCGTCCGGTGCCCGCCGACAGCTGACCGGGGGCGGAGAGGCAGGCGTCAGGCGGCGGCGTCGTCGCGCCGGTGCGCCGCCCACCAGACGCGCATCTCGCGCACCTTGTCCTGGAAGGCCTCGTCGCGGCCGATCGGCCCGGTGGTCGGCGCGGACAGCCGGGTCCGGCGGCGCTCGCCGTGGTGGACCACGACGGTCTGGATGCCGAACGACGACTCGACCTCGATCTCGTGGACGTCCGCCCACGGGATCACGAGCTGCGGCACGGCATGCACCACGAGCCCGCGACGGGTCAGCGACGTGCCGACCCACCAGGTCGCGGCGGCCATGCCGATCAGCAGCACCCCCACCAGGCCGGTCTTCCAGCTGCCGCCGAAGCGCCCGTCGTTCAGCAGCGCGTCGGCCCAGACCAGCGCCTGGAAGCCCAGCACGCTCAGGACGAACGCCCGCCGCTGGGTCCACGTCAGGCTGAACCGCACCCGCTTCCCGTCGGACCGCATGTCTGCACGGTAGGTCTCCACACCTCCTCATCGGGCCGACTTCACGAATCCTTGACAACCAGATCCCGGGTTCGCCGCGCCCCTCGGTGTGACGATGCGCCCGACGGGGGAGGGCGTCCGTGGCCGCCGGAGTGCACGGTGCCGGGCGGCATCATGGCGGCATGGCGAGTGACGAGGGCTACCTGCTCGACAACCGGCAGACCGCGGCGGGCGCCCGGTTCGAGGCGCTCTCCACGCTCTTCGACCCGTCCACCTTCCGGCACATGGAGGCCCTGGGCATCGCCGACGGGTGGCGGTGCTGGGAGGTGGGCGCCGGCGGCCCGTCGGTGCCTGCCTGGCTGTCGGCGCGGGTCGGGCCGGCGGGCTACGTGCTGGCCACCGACATCGACGTGTCGTGGATGCCGCCGGAAGGCTCCGCCGGGTACGACGTGCGGCGGCACGACGTCGGCGAGGACGCCGCTCCCGAGGGGCCCTTCGACCTGGTCCACGCCCGGCTCGTGCTCGTGCACGTGCCCCGGCGCGCCGACGCGCTGCGGGCGATGGTCGGCGCGCTGCGCCCCGGTGGCTGGCTGCTCGTGGAGGACGCCGACCCTGCCCTGCAGCCGCTCATCTGCCCCGACGAGCACGGCCCCGAGCAGCAGCTCGCCAACCGCCTGCGGCACGGCTTCCGGGCGCTGCTCGCCGGGCGGGGTGCCGACCTCGCCTACGGCCGCACGCTGCCGCGCCTCCTGCGCGAGGCGGGGCTGCGCGACGTCGAGGCGGACGCCTTCTTCCCGATGAGCTCCCCGGCCTGCGACGCCCTGGAGGCCGCGACGGTCGAGCAGGTCCGCGACCGGCTCGTCGCGGCCGGCCTCGCCACCGACGACGAGATCGACCGCCACCTGGCCGCCGTCGCGGCCGGTCGGCTCGACCTCGCGACCTCGCCGATGATCTCCGCGTGGGGCCGGCGACCGTAGGGCGGCCGGTCAGGTGGGCAACATGCCCCACACGTGCAACGCGTCCCAGAGGCCGTCGACGAGGTCCAGAGACTTGAGCTCGGTCCGGGTCACCCAGCGCACCTCCGCGGCGTCGTCCCCGGCGACCGGGCTCGTCGTCACGGCCAGCGAGCAGGCGAAGTCGCGGATGTCGTAGATCACGCCTTCGGGGCCGGGCCGCTGGACGGTCCCGACGCGCAGGCCGACGAGCACGTGCAGGCCGGTCTCCTCGAGCACCTCCCGGCGTACCGCCGCCGCGTCGTCCTCGCCGTTCTCCACCCGGCCCCCGGGCACGGACCACTTCCCCTGACCGGGCGGTCGGCCACGGCGTACGACGAGCAGCCGCCCGGCGTCGTCGTGGACCAGCGCACCCACGCAGGGGACGCGCCGTTTTGCCCCACCGGCTGCCGGGAACATCACCAGTCAGCCTAGAAGAAGGGGCACCGCACATGACTGCCGTCCTGCTCATCCTCGCGGTCATCCTGGTCCTGGTCGTCGCCGCCGGCCTGTTCGGTGCGGGCCCCAACCGGGTCCGCCGCCGGGTCGTCGTCGAGCGGCCGGTGCGCCGTCGCCGAGTCGTGGAGGAGGTCGTCGACGACGTGCCGCCCACGACGCGCCGCGTTGTCGAGTAGCACGGGCCGGTTGACGCAGCCGTCGGCAGTCGATCAAGGACCTGCGGGTCTTGACGGTGCGCCTGCGGGGGCGGGACCGTCTGTGCCATGAAAGCCGACCCGAGCTGCCCGCGCTGCGGCGGCACGCTGCAATCGCCGGGCTTGTGGTCGAGCGCGTGGCAGTGCGACAAGCACGGCGCCGTGCCGCCGTTGCAGCCGGTCGTGCAGCCCACGGCCGAGATCGTCCACCAGGTCGTCGCCCGGTCGGCCGTGCCCGTGTGGCTGCCCTGGCCGTTGCCGAAGGGGTGGCTCGTCACCGGCGTCACCTACGCGGGTGACGAGCGGATCCGGGCGCGGGCGACGGTCGTCGCCTGCTCGGGACCGGCGCCCCTCGGCGGTGTCGGCGACCTCATCCTGGTCGCGGAGGAGCCGGGGGTCGGGCTGGGAGCGCGTTTCGCCGGCATGGAGGGCCTGGACCCCGGTGACGTGCCGGACGGTGCGCCGCCGCATGCGAAGATCCACGCGGCCGGGCACCCCACCGCCATGTGGGCCCTGCAGGGAGCCAGCGACCGGGCGACCTACGTCGGTGAGGCGCTGGGTTTCTGGCTGTGGGCTGTGCTCTGGCCGGAGAGCGCCGGCTTCCTGCTCATCGACGAGTTCGTGCTCACCGACCTGCGGGACGCCGGGCACGAGCTGGACATCCCGTTCGGCGCCTTGTCGCCGAGGCTGACGGGGGACAACACCTCGGGGTGACAGATCCGGGCGCCCCTACGCTGTGTGGGTGCTGATCGACCTCCACACGCACAGCAGCGCCTCGGACGGCACCGACTCGCCGGGTGCGCTGATGCAGGCCGCCCGTGACGCCGGCCTGGACGTCGTGGCACTGACCGACCACGACACCACGCAGGGGTGGGCCGAGGCCGCGACCGTGCTCCCCGACGGCCTGACGCTCGTGCCGGGTGCGGAGATCTCCTGTGCGGTCGGCGGGGTGAGCCTGCACCTGCTCGCCTACCTGTTCGACCCGGACGACGAGGCCCTGGCCGCCGAGATGGCGCGGGCGGCGGACGACCGGGTGCCGCGGGCGCGGGAGATCGTCCGGCTGCTCGCGGAGGCCGGCCACCCCGTCGAGTGGCAGGACGTCGTCGACCAGACCGAGCCGGGGGCGACCGTCGGCCGACCGCACATCGCAGACGCGCTCGTCGCGGCCGGCGTGGTCCCCGACCGGGACGCGGCCTTCGCGGACCTCCTGCACAACGCCAGCCCCTTCTACGTCCGCCACTACGCCGTCGACCCGGTGCGGGCGGTAGGGCTGGTGCGGGCCGCCGGCGGCGTCCCGGTCTTCGCCCACCCGGCGGCCGCCCGGCGCGGCCGCACCGTGGGAGACGACGTCATCGCCGAGCTCGCCGCGGCCGGCCTCGCCGGGCTCGAGGTCGATCACCGGGACAACCCCGCCGAGGACCGGGAGCGGCTGCGCGGGCTGGCCCGCGAGCTGGGCCTGCTCGTGACCGGGTCCTCCGACTACCACGGCACCGGCAAGCCCAACCGGCTCGGCGAGCACACGACCGCTCCCGAGGTCCTCGAGGCGATCGTCGCGCAGGCCACGGGCACCAGCGTGGTGGCCGCGTGAGCGCCACCTCCGACCTCAAGTTCTTCATCGAGGTCTTCGTCACACTCTTCGTGATCATGGACCCGCCCGGGACGATCCCGCTGTTCCTGAGCCTCACGAGCGGCCGCACCCACCGGACCCGCAAACGATTGGCGTGGCAGGCCGTGACGGTGGCGTTCTTCGTCATCACCGTGTTCGCGCTGTTCGGCCAGTCGATCCTCGACTATCTCGGCATCACGCTGCCCGCCATGCAGGGCGCCGGCGGGCTGCTCCTCCTGCTCGTGGCGCTCGAGCTGCTCACCGGCAGGGGCGACGGACCGGAGGAGACCGCCAACGTCAACGTCGCGCTGGTGCCGCTCGGCACCCCGCTGCTGGCCGGGCCCGGCGCCATCGTGGCGACCATCGTGTTCGTGCGCGAGGTGAACAACCCCGGTGAGGCTCTCGCCCTGGCGGCCGGCATCGTCGCCGTACATCTCGTGCTGTGGCTCTTCATGCGGTTCTCGGTCGTCATCATCCGCGTCATCAAGGACAGTGGCGTCACCCTGATCACCCGCATCGCCGGCCTGCTGCTGTCCGCCATCGCGGTGCAGCTGGTGGCCGACGCGGTGACCGCGTTCGTGGAGAACGCGTGACGACGGGGTCGCCGACGCAGCTGCCGCTCGACGGCATGCCGACCCGGCTCTACAGCTGTACGCCGACCCGGCTCGGCACGTGGCTGGACTGTCCCCGGCGTTACCGCTTCACCTACCTCGACCGGCCCCCACCGCCGAAGGGGCCGCCCTGGGCGCACAACAGCGTGGGGGCCGGCGTCCACCTGGCCCTCGCCGGCTGGTACCGCCTGCCGCCGGCCGAGCGCACACCCGGGCGCGCCGGCCACCTCGTCGAGCAGGCCTGGCTCACCGAGGGGTTCCGTGACGACGAGCAGTCGGCGCAGTGGCGGGCGCTGGCACGGGAGATGGTCGAGCGCTACGCCCGCACGGTCGACCCGGCCGACGAGCCGGTCGGCATCGAGCGCACGGTGGCGCTGCGGACCCGGACCCTCGCGCTCAGCGGGCGCATCGACCGGCTCGACCTGCGCGCCGTCGACGGCGTGGAGCAGCTGGTCGTCGTCGACTACAAGACCGGCCGGCGGGTGCTCTCCACCGCGGACGCGCGCAGCTCGATGGCCCTCGCGGTCTACGCACTGGCGGCGGCACGGACCATGCGCCGCCCGTGTGTGCGGGTGGAGCTGCACCACCTGCCCACCGGGGACGTCGTGGCCCACGAGCACACGCCGGAGACCCTCGGACGTCACCTCCGGCGGGCCGAGGAGATCGCTGCCGAGGCCGCCGCGGCGGACGAGGCCTTCCGGGCGGGGCTCGACGCCGACGCGGTGGACCAGGTCTTCCCGCCCGCTGTCACGCCCGCCTGCCGCTGGTGCGACTTCGCCCGGAGCTGCCCCGAGGGGTCGGCCGCCTTCCCCCCGGCCGCCCCGTGGGCCGGCCTCGCCGACGCCGAGGGCTGAGCTCAGTCGCCCTCGGGCTCGATGTCGACCTCGAACCACACGAGCTTCCCGTGCTCCGACTCCCCGCTGCCCCAGCGGTCGGCGAGCACCTCGACCAGCCGCAGCCCGCGGCCGCCGGGCAGGTCCGGCTTGACCTCACGCAGGGACGGGTAGTCCGACCCGTTGCTGTCGTGGACCTCGACCCGCACGCCCGTGGGGGTCGTGCAGGCCGTGAGCAGGAAAGGGGGGTGGCCGTGGCGCAGCGCGTTGGTCACCAGCTCGCTCACGAGCAGGACGGTCGTCTCGGCCGGCTCGTCAGGGATGTTCCACGCCGGCAGCTGCTCGGCCACGAGGTGCCGGGCGTGCGCGACCTCGGACGGCTCGGGCCCCAGCTCGGCGCGCAGCTCCACGTTCCCCTCCCTCGCCGCGGACGAGGTTAGTGCGTCGCGGCCCAGAAGGTGGTGAGCACTCCCGCAGTGGCCGCAGGGTTCTCGGCGGCGGGCGAGTGCCCGGCCTCGGCGATCCGGCGCACGGTGGCACCCAGCCGCGCGGCCATGTCGGCCTGTACGGCGGGGGGCCACGCGTCGTCGTGCTCCCCGAAGGCGACGAGCAGGGGCAGGTCGAGCGCGGCGACCTCGGCGACCCGGTCCTCCTCGGTCAGCAGCTGCTCGGCCAGCCGCAGCAGCGCGACCGGGTGGTTGGCGAGGAACCGCCGGCGCAGGAAGTCCTCGATGTGCTGGGGCGGCGGCTCGTCCCCGGCGTCGATCTCCATCTGGCGCTTCACCGACCAGATGGTCTCGAGGTCGACCGTCGGCAGCGCCTGGACGAGCAGCGAGAGGTTGCTCGCGGCCGGGTGGGGGATCGCCCCCGGACCGGAGCCGAGCAGGGTGAGGGAGCGTACGGCGGCCCGCTGGGCCAGCGCCGCCGCCCGGGCCACCAGTCCGCCGAAGGAGTGGCCGACGAGGTGGACCGCCCCGCCGAGCTGCCCGATCACCGCGAGGACGTCCTCGGCGAGATGCTTGATGTCGTACTCCGCCGGGTCGTCGGCACCCGGTGACTCGAACTGGCCGCGCTGGTCGATCGCCACTACGTCGTGCCCCGCCGCGGCGATCGGCTCGAGCAGGGCGATGAAGTCCTCCTTCGAGCCGGTGAAGCCGGGGATCAGCAGCACCGGCGGTCGCTGCTCGTCCTCCCCGTCGAGTGCTGCCGGCGCGACGAGGGCAGCCAGCTCGCCCCGAGGGGTGCTGATGCGCTCCTGGCGCACGCCACGGGGCAGGTGCAGGAAGGGCGGGGTGCTCACGCCTCGAAACGCTACCTGGCACGCCTTCTCAGCACCGAGGGGCATGTGGGCACAATGGGCGCCGTGACCAGGACCATCGCCGTGGCGAACCAGAAGGGCGGCGTCGCGAAGACGACGACCGTCGCCTCGCTCGGCGCCGCCCTGGCCGAGCAGGGCCGCAAGGTGCTGCTCGTCGACCTCGACGCCCAGTCCTGCCTGACGTTCTCGCTCGGGCTCGACCCGGAGGTGATCGAGCTCAGCGTCCACGACGTGCTGCTGGGCCGGGTCGGTGCGGCGATGGCGATCCAGCCGACCGACGACGGTGTCGACCTGCTGCCCGCGACCATCGAGCTGGCAGGCACCGAGGCTCAGCTCATGATGCGGGCGGGGCGGGAGTTCGCCCTGCGCTCCTCGCTGGAGGAGGTCTCCGCCGCGTACGACGTGGTCCTGCTCGACTGCTCGCCGTCCCTCGGGGTGCTCACCCTCAACGCCCTGACCGCCGCGGACGAGGTGATCATCCCGCTGCAGTGCGAGATGCTCTCCCACCGCGGTGTCGGCCAGCTGCTGGACACCGTCCACGACGTCCAGCGCATCCTCAACCCGCGCCTCGCCGTGCTCGGCGTCCTGCCGACGATGTTCGACGGACGCACCAACCACGCGCGGGCCGTGCTCGCCGACGTCGCCGACCGGTACGGGCTGCCCGTCCTGGAGCCGGCGATCCCCAAGTCGGTGCGGTTCGCCGAGGCCCCGGCGGCCGGCCGGTCGGTGCTCGCCACCGCCCGGCGTACCCGTGGTGCGGACGCCTACCGCGCCCTCGCCGACGGGCTGTTCGGGTGAGCGGCGCGGGGTTCGACCGCCTCCGCCGGCGCGCACCTGACGCCGGACCCACCGACCTTTCGGTCCCGGTGGTCGGCCCGACCGACCCGCAGGGCCGGCGCTCGCTCTACAGCGTCGCCGAGCAGGCACCTGCACTGGGCGCGGTCGCGGTGCACTGCTCGCACTGCAACCGCAGGAGCGTGGTGACACCGCGGCGCCTGCTGACGCTCGCGCTGCCCTCGGTGCACCTGCCGGTCGTCAAGCGTGACCACCCGTCGTGGATGCGCTGCCCGGCCTGCGGCCGTCGCACCTGGGTGCGTCTCGGCCTGCGCGTCTGACGCCTTCCGCTCCCTGCCTCGCGCCCGCCCCGCCCTCGCCCCGCCCGTGTTTGGCGGCGTGGGCGTCAGGTGGCGGCGGGTCAGACATCCCAGGGGCTGTCGAGGCCAAGCCGCGATCTCGGTGCGGTGTGACCAGGCGGTGTGCTCGTGGTGGGGGTCCCCTGAAGCCGCGCTCCACGCGAGAGTCTCAGGCACACGCCTGAAGATCACCAGCGACCTTGTCGCGGCGACACGCCGGCGTGTCGCACCAGAAGGTCGCTCGCGAAGCGGTCAGTCGGTGGTCTCGGCTGCGGGGGAGGTGGTCCCGGCGCCACCGCGGGTGCGGTTGCGGCTGCGCCCACCACGACGACGTCGCCGAGGGGCGTCGTCGCCCGCCGGACGCTGGTCGCCGCCTTCGACGGCCGTGGTGCCGGTGGTCGGTGCACCCTCGCTGCCGCTCGGCTGACCCGAGCGGGTACGGCGGCGCTGCCGGTCACGACGCGGTCGCTCGGTGCCCTCGCTGCCGTCGGTGCC
>DASVBJ010000238.1:0-2185 GCA_036375895.1 Actinomycetes bacterium
GTACGTCGTCTCGGGGGTGCTGCGGCTCGAGTTCGGCCCGGGCGGCCGGTCGACCGTCGACGCCGGCCCCGGTGACTTCGTGCACGTTCCGGCGCACACGGTCCACCGCGAGTCGAACCCGACCGATGCCGTCTCGACTGCTGTGATCGCCCGGGCCGGGGCCGGTGAGCCCACCGTCAACGTGGACTCGCCGGACGCGCCCTGACCGTGTCGGCTCGAGGCGGAGGCCGGCGGCGCGATGCGCGGCCACCGACCCCACACCCGGCATAGTTGCTCCTCATGACCGCCGACAAGGACCAGACCTCTCTCGCGTCAGCGGCCACGGTGACCGGGCTCCTCGGGCGCCTGTCGCCCTTCGACGCTGTCGAGGCGGAACATCGCGCGCGGGCGCTGTCGTGGCTGGCATCCACCGACGACGTCTTCCGCCGCGAGAAGCCCGCGACCCCCGCGCCGCACCTGGTGAGCTACTTCGTGCTGCTCGACCGGGCCGAAGGACGTGCGCTGCTCGTCGAGCACCGCCTGGCCGGCCTGTGGCTGCCGCCCGGCGGCCACGTCGAGCCCGCCGAGCACCCGGTCGAGACGGTGCGCCGCGAGGCCCGGGAGGAGCTGGGCATCGACGCGGTGCCGCTCGACGGAGACGGGACGCCGTTCTTCCTCACCTGGACCGGGACGGTCGGCGCGGACTCGCACACGGACGTGAGCCTCTGGTTCCTGCTGAGTGGCGAGGCTGACCGGTCGCTCGCCTGGGACCGTGGCGAGTTCGCGAGCATCCGGTGGTGGTCCCCGGTCGAGATCCGCAGCGCGTCGCCGGACCGGTTCGACCCGCACATGCTGCGCTTCCTGGCGAAACTCGACGCGGCCCGTACGTGGGAGCCCGCCCGGGTCTGACCGACGAGGAGGAGTCGGTGACCCGACAGGAGCGGGAGCGGATCGACAGGAGCGCGGTGGACGCGCTCAGGCGGACTCGAGCTCGGCCCCGGCCGGGCTGTCGACCTGGTGCTCGAACTGCGTGCGATAGAGCTCGGCGTACAGCCCGCCTCGCTCGAGGAGCTCGGTGTGCCTGCCCCGCTCGACGACCCTGCCACCGTCGATGACGAGGATCTGGTCGGCGTCGCGCACGGTGGACAGGCGGTGCGCGATCACCAGGGAGGTCCGCCCCTCGAGCGCGGTCCTGAGCGCCCGTTGCACCGCGACCTCGGACTCCGAGTCGAGATGTGCCGTCGCCTCGTCGAGGACGACGACGTCGGGCGCCTTCAGCAGCAGCCGGGCCAGTGCGAGCCGTTGCTTCTCGCCGCCGGAGAGGCGGTAGCCGCGGTCGCCGACGGTGGTGTCGAGGCCGTCGGGAAGGGACGAGACGAGCCCCCAGATCTGCGCGGCCCGGCAGGCCTCGACCAGGTCGGCCTCGGTGGCGTCGGGCTTGGCGTACATGAGGTTGGCCCGCACCGTGTCGTGGAACATGTGCGCGTCCTGGGTGACCACTCCGACGACGCGGTGCAGCGAGTCCAGCGTCACGTCGCGGACGTCCCGTCCGCCGACGAGCACCGAGCCGCCGGTGACGTCGTAGAGCCGGGAGACCAGCCCGGTGATGGTGGTCTTGCCCGCCCCCGACGGACCGACCAGCGCGGTCATGGTGCCGGGCTCCACGCGGAAGGACACGTCGTACAGGACCTGCTGGCTCGGCGCCTGGTCGAGCACGGCCACCGCCTCCAGCGAGGCGAGCGACACCTCGTCGGCACGGGGGTAACGGAAGGAGACATCGCGCAGCTCGACCGCGGTGGCGCCGCGAGGCAGCGGCTCGGCCCCCGGCCGGTCGTCGACCATCGGGGGCAGGTCGAGCACCTCGAAGACCCGCTCGAAGCTCACCAGCGCGGTCATCACGTCGATCCGCACGTTGGAGAGGCTCTGCAGCGGCCCCAGGAGGCGGAGCAGGAGGGTGGCGAGGGCGATCATGGTGCCGACCGTGAGCGCCCCCGAGATGGCGAGGTTTCCGCCGACGCCGTAGACGAGGGCGGTGGCGAGCGCCGGCACCAGCAGCATGGCGGCGAAGAAGATCCGGGTGATCAGCGAGATGCGCACCCCGAGGTCGCGCACCGTGGCGGCCTTGCGTGCGAACAGGGCGTCCTCGTCGGCACGGCGGCCGAACAGCCGGAGCAGCATCGCGCCGCCGACGTTGAACCGCTCGGTC
>DASVBJ010000210.1:0-5348 GCA_036375895.1 Actinomycetes bacterium
GCGGCCCACGTCGGCGCGAGGGCCCGGACGAGCGCCAGCACGCCGGCCTTGGTCGCGGCGTAGAGCGGGTCGTCCGCCATCGGCGCGAGAGCCGCCATGCTCGACGTCACGATCACGTCACCGCCGCCGCGCGCCCGCAGCGCCGGCCACACCGCGTGCAACCCGAGCACCGGACCGTCGAGGTTGACCGAGCGCACCCGGTCATACCGCTGCGGGTCGAAGTCGTCCCCGAGGCCGCACCCGGTTGCCACGCCGGCGTTGAGCACGGCGAGGTCCAAGCCGCCGAGCCGCTCGACCGCGGCCGTGACCGCCGCCTCGTTGTCGGCCGGCGAGGACACGTCGCAGCGCACCGCCAGCCCGCCGACGGCCGACGCCACCTCCTCCGCCGCGACCACGTCGACGTCGGCGACCACCACGGAGGCGCCGCGGCCGGCGAGCCGCTCCGCGAGGGCCGCACCGATGCCGTGCGCGGCGCCGGTGACCAGCACGACCTTCCCGACCAGGTCGGCGGCCATCACGGCTGCCGGACCGCGAGCACGACCTTGCCCGTCGCGGCCCGGTCGGCCAGCAGGCGCACCGCCTCAGCCGCCTGTTCCAGCGGCAGCAGGTGGCCGACCGCCGGCGACACCGACCCGGCCTCGAGCATCGGGCGCAGCCGCTCCCACTGCTCCTGGACGTACGCCGGGTGCTGGGCCAGGAAGGCACCCCATGCGACGCCCACCACGTCGACGTTGCGCAGCAGCAGCCGGTTCAGCGCCACCGACGGGATCTGCCCGCCGGCGAAGCCGAGCACCAGGTAGCGCCCCTCGGGGGCGAGCGCCCGCAGGCTCTCCAGCACCACCGGCTCCCCCACGATGTCGACGACCACGTCGACCGGGCCCACCTCGGCGCGCAGCCGGGCCGGCCAGTCGTCGCCGACCAGCACGTCGTCGGCCCCGGCGGCCCGCGCCACCTCCGCCTTGCCCGGCGTGCTCACCACCGCGACGACCTGCGCGCCGAGCCCCTTCGCCACCTGCACGCACGCGGTGCCGAGCCCGCCCGCGGCGCCGTGGACGAGCACCCGCTCGCCCGCCCGCAGTCGCCCGCGGCGCTCGAGGCCGAACAGCGCGGTCAGGTAGTTCATGAGCATGCCGGCCGCCGCCACCGGGTCGAGCCCGTCGGGCAGCCGCACCGTCCGCAGCGGGTCGGCGAGGCACAGCTCGGCCCAGCCGCCCGACTCGACGAACGCCGCCACCCGGTCACCGGCGGCAAACCCGCTGCCCTCGGGCGCCGTCACGACCGTGCCGGCAACCTCGACGCCGGGAACGTACGGCGGGTCGAGCCGCGCCTGGTAGCGCCCCAGGCCCATCAGCAGGTCGGGGAAGGACACCCCGCTGGCCGCCACCCGCACGAGCAGCCGGTCCGGCCCGGCGACCGGCTCCGGCACCTCGACGACGGCCAGTCCGTCCGGCCCGGTCAGCTCCTGCTGCTGCACCGCTCGCACACGATCCTCCACGGGTCGGCGTCCTCGGACGGCTCAGGCTACGGCGCGCACGCGCGAGCGGCGCTCGGCGTCCACGACCGGCCCGGTACGGTGCCCGGCATGACCGACCAGCAGCTGCCAGCCCGGGCCGACGTCGTCGTCGTCGGCGCCGGCCACAACGGCCTCGTGGCCGCCACCCTGCTCGCCCGGGCGGGGCTCGCCGTGGTGGTCCTCGAGGCGGCCGAGCGGCTGGGCGGCGCGACCCGCACCGAGCACCCGTTCCCGAAGGTGCCCGGCCTCGCGCAGTCCACCGGGTCCTACCTGCTCGGCCTCATGCCGCCGGAGCTGATCCGCACGATGGGCGTCGACCTGCCCGTCCTGCGCCGGGACCCGCACTACTTCCTGCCGACGGGTGGCGAGCCGGGCTCGCCGTACCTGCTCTTCGGCTCCGACCGGGCGGCCACCCGCCGGCAGATGGAGGAGTTCTTCTCCCCCGCCGACTTCACCGCCGACGAGGCGCTGCAGGCCGAGATCGCCGCGCTGCGCGAGGACGTCGGGCCGACCTGGCTCGAGGAGCCGCTGTCGGTGGAGGAGACCGCCGAGCGGCACGTCCGCAAGGAGCTCCGGCAGGTGTTCGTCGACCTCTGCCGCGGCTCGGTCGCCGACTACCTCGGGAGGTTCGGCTTCGACTCGCAGCTGCTGCCGGCGATGTACGCCGTGACCGACGGGCTCTCCGGCCTCCACGCCGGCCCGGACACCCCGGGGTCGGGCCACAACTTCCTCGTGCACAACATGTGCCGTCTGCCCGGGTCCGACGGCACCTGGATGATCGTGCGCGGCGGCATGGGCTCCGTGTCCGGGCGCTTCGCCGAGGCGGCGCGCGCCGCCGGCGCGGTGATCGTCGAGGCGGCTCCCGTGCAGGCGCTGGTGTACGACGGGGCCGCGGCGTCCGGCGTACGGCTCGCCGACGGGCGCGAGGTGCGGGCCACCACGGTGCTGGGCGCGTGCGACCCGTTCCGGCTCGCCGAGCTGATGGGCGCGGACCACGTGCCGGCCGACCTCGCCGCCCGGCTCGAGCGCATCCGCCGCCCCGGCACGACGATGAAGGTGAACCTGGCGCTGCGCGACCTGCCGCGGTTCAGCTGCCTGCCCGAGGGCGCGCCCTCGCCGTTCGGGTCGACCATCCACCTGCTCCCGGACGCGCTCGGCCGCCCGATGGACGCGGTCCGGCAGATGTGGGACGACGTGCAGGCCGGCGAGCTGCCCGACTTCCCGACGATCGAGTGGTACCTGCACACCACGGTCGACCCGTCGCTGCAGGACGACGCCGGCCACCACTCCAGCGCGCTGTTCGTCCAGTCGGTGCCCTACGACCTGGCCGAGGGCTCGTGGGAGGCCAGGCTCCCGTCGTACGTCGAGCACCTCCTCTCGATCTGCGACCGCTTCGCGCCGGACACCAGCGCGCTGGTCGCCGACGCGGCGCCGCTCACCCCGCGCGGAATCGAGGAGCACTTCGGCATCACCGGCGGGCACATCCACCACGTCGACAACGGCGTCGCGTTCGCCGACCGGATGCCCTACGCCACCGGGGTCGACGGCGTCTACGCCGGGTCGGCGGGCTGCCACCCCGCGGGCTCGGTGATCGGGGCGGCCGGGCACAACGCGGCCCAGCGGATCCTGCGCGACCTGGACCTGCCGGCAGCGGGCTCGTGAGCAACTGGGTCTGACGCTGCCGCCGTGGACCCAGCGCCGCGACCTGACCTGGGCTTATCACGTCCACGTAACTGTTCCTTTACAGTCCGTAACTATCGGCGCATGCTCGGAAGCGAGACGCGCAGGAGGCGAGACCAGCCGATTTCGGGCGGTCACGGGGGATGTACACGGCGAGTCGTGGGGGAACGATGTCGATCACAGACGCCGGTATAGGGGGCAGCGCGGACGATCGCTTCTCGGACAACGTCCGGATCGCCGGGTTGCGGGCTCTGAGAACGCTGCTGCAAGGGATCGCCGGGGCGTTTCCGGCGGCCGGAGTCGGAGCCACCGTGCTCTCGCTGTCCTACTGGACGACCTTCGGATACTCGTGCCTGGCCGCGGGGATCACCGCGTTCGTCTCGTTCCTGCAGAACATGGCCGACTTCCTGCTCATCGTCGACCGGGAGAAGCCGCCCGCCCGCTAGCGGGACCTCACGGGGACCGGGACGCCGAGGCCGCCACCAGCCGCCGGCCGAGCAGCCCCGCGGCCGCGACCGCGGCGCCCAGCAGCACCGAGCCGACCGGAAGCGCGGCGGCGAGCACGAGGCAGCCGGCGCCGCCGACGACGTTCAGCCATCGCGGCCACCGCCGGTCGGACGCCGGCTGCGTGTACGCCGAGGCGTTGGCGATCGCGTAGTAGACGAGCACGCCGAACGACGAGAAGCCCAACGCACCGCGCAGGTCGGTGGTCAGGACGAGCACGCCCGCCACACCGCCCAGCAACAGCTCTGCGTGGTGCGGCACGCGGTGACGCGGGTGCACGGCAGCCAGCCACCGCGGCAGGTCGCCCTCCCGCGCCATCGCCAGCGACGTCCGCCCGATGCCGGCCATCAGGGCCAGCAGCGCGCCGAGAGAGGCAACCACGGCGCCCGCGCGCACGACCGGGGCGACCACATCCCGTCCCGCCGCGGAGGCCGCGGTGGCCAACGGCGACGTCGAGTCAGCGAGCAGCCCGGCGGCGGCCACCGACAGCGCGGCGACCCCGACCAGGACGTACACGACCACGGTCACGGCGAGCGCGAGCGGGATGGCCCGCGGGATCGTCGTGTGCGGGTCGCGCACCTCCTCCCCCATGGTCGCGACGCGCGCGTAGCCGGCGAACGCGAAGAACAGCAGACCCGCAGCCTGGAGCACGCCGTACGGCGTGGCGTCCGACCAGTCCCGCAGGTGCGAGATGGACGCGACGGGGCTGGACAGGCACGCCGCGACGAACACCGCCAACGCCAGCCCGGTGCAGGCCACCAGCACCCGGGTGACCAGCGCGGTCCGCGTCACCCCGCGATAGTTGAGCGTCACCATGGCCAGCACGGCGGCCAGCGCGACCAGGCGTTGCACCCACACCGGCCCGGCCACGGCGTACGACGCGAACGTCAGCGCCATCGCCGCGCACGACGCGGTCTTTCCGATGACGAACGCCCAGCCCGCGGCGAACCCCCACCACTCCCCCAGGCGCTCCCGGCCGTAGACGTAGGTCCCGCCCGACACCGGGTACACCGCGGCGAGCTGGGCCGAGGCCACCGCGTTGCAGTACGCGACGAAAGCCGCCAGCCCCAGGCCGACGAGCAGCGCCGCACCCGCCGAGCGGGCGGCCGGCGCCCACACCGCGAACACCCCGGCACCCATCATCGACCCGAGGCCGATGACCACCGCGTCGCCGGTCCCCAGCCGCCGGGCCAGACGGTCGTGGCCGGCCCGCGCCGGCGCGCCGTCAACCACCATCGCCGGCAAGCGCCTTTGCGATCGCGGCCTTCGCCTCGTCGATCGCCACCTGGTCCACCTGCGGCAGGACCTCCTCCCAGAGCGGCAGCATCATCTTCTGCGCCTCGAGCATGCCCAGCGGCCGCGGCAGGAACCAGACGTGGAAGTGCGCGCCGCCGTCGCCCCAGCGGTAGAGGTGCACGCGGGCCACGTCGGGAAGCGTCATGATCGCCCGGTCGATGCGGCCGGCCAGCACGCCGAACTCCGCGGCGAGCTCACGCGGCAGGTCGCCGAACGAGTCGCAGTGCACCCGGGTCGTCAACCAGACCGCACCCGGCAGGCTGGTCTGCACGCCGTGGTTGAGGATCCACCGGTCGTCGGACCAGATCGTGTTCTCACCCTCCGTCGCCGGGCAGACCCGGCAGGGCTCGCCGCC
>DASVBJ010000261.1:0-13900 GCA_036375895.1 Actinomycetes bacterium
GCTTACGACGCTGTCCGGCGGCGAGCGGCAGCGGCTCAAACTGGCCACTCACATGGCTGAGAAGGGCGGGGTCTACGTCCTCGACGAGCCGACTACCGGCCTGCACCTGGCTGACGTCGACCACCTGCTGGGCCTGCTCGACCGGCTCGTCGACTCCGGTAAGTCGGTCATCGTCATCGAGCACCACCAGGGCGTCATGGCACATGCCGACTGGATCATCGACCTCGGCCCGGGCGCCGGTCACGACGGCGGCCGGATCGTCTTCGAAGGGACGCCGGCCGATCTGGTCGCTGCCCGCTCGACCCTGACCGGCCAGCACCTGGCCACCTACGTAGGAGCGTGAGCAGGGCTGCGGAGCGGCGCTCGGTGGAGTGCAGTTGGACCCGGTTTCAGCTGGCAGAACCGGTCGGAAGTGCACATCACCGCTGGTCAGCGACCGGACCAGAGGGAGTGGAGACGAGGGGAATCGAACCCCTAACCCCCGCCTTGCAAAGGCGGTGCTCTGCCAGTTGAGCTACGTCCCCCGGGATGGGGCTACTTGATCGGGTCGGTGGCCTCGGCCCACAGGTCACGCTCGCCACGCTCGGCGGTGATCTTGCGGTAGGCCAGCAGGCCGGCGGCAGCGGCCATGGCGGCGACCAGCAGCTTCTTGGACATCTCGAGACCTCCGGCACCTGGTCGCGGGGAGTGGGCCTAAGTGGACTTGAACCACTGACCTCTGCCTTATCAGGGCAGCGCTCTAACCGACTGAGCTATAGGCCCGTGCGCCGCGAAAGACTACCTCACGACCGGCGCCGCCGACCAACCCGATCGGCGGCCGGGCCGGCACCGGTCAGACGTCCTCGGTGAACGTGATGTGCAGACCACCGACGAGGCTCGACGCCAGGTTGTAGAGGAACGACGCCAGGGTCGACAGCGCGGTGAGCAGGACGACGTTGACCATGCAGAGCACCATCGTGATCGACATGACCTTGCCGAAGCCGACGTACTGGTAGATCGCGAACGACTCGTCGGAGCTGCGCTCCTTGGTGACGCTGTCGATCGTCCGTCCGACGGCGTCGAACACACCCATCGTGTCGAGCACCGACCAGAGCACCGCCACGGCGACGACGGCGACGATGCCGAGCGCGACGGAGAGCAGGAAGGCCAGCTTCATCACCGACCAGGGGTCGACCCGCGCGAACACGAGCCTGGCCTTGCGGGCCACCCGGTGCGGGCTCGCAGCCGACGTCGCGGCCCCGGCCGCGACCGGCGGCATGGTCGCAGTCTGCTGGGCGCTGCGCCACCGGTCGTCGTGGCCCGAGCTCGTGCTGCTCACTCGTCAGTCCCCTCCTCGCCGGCGGGCTGCACACCAAGCCCCTCGGGGTCGTCCTCCAACCCCTCGGACAGGGCCTCGTCGTCCGCGACCACCGCTCGCTCGGCGTTGCGGGCGATGGCCACGACGGTGTCATCCTCGTCGAGGCTGATGAACCGCACGCCCATGGTGACACGACCGGTCGGGTTCACCTCGCCTACCGCGACACGTGTCACCCCTCCGCTGGCCTTGATCGAGAACACCTCGTCGGTCTCGTCGACCACGAGCGCCCCGACCAGGGACCCCCTGGCCTCGGAGAGCCTCGTCGCCTGGGTGCCGTAGCCGCCGCGGTTCTGCAGGCGGTACTCCCCGACGTCGGTGCGCTTGGCGTAACCGCCGTCGGTGACCGTGAAGACCGTGGCACCGGGACGCGCGACCTCCATCGCCAGCAGCTCGTCGCCCTCCCGGAACCGCATACCGGTCACCCCGGACGTGGCCCGGCCCATCGGCCGCAGCGCAGTGTCGGTCGCGGCGAAGCGGACCGACATCGCCTTGCGGCTGACGAGCAGCAGCTCGTCCTCGGCCGAGACGAGCTGCGCCGAGATGAGCTCGTCGTCGTCGCGAAGGTTGATGGCGATCAGCCCGCCCGAGCGGTTGGAGTCGTACTCGACCAACCGGGTCTTCTTGACCATGCCGCTCTTGGTGGCGAGCACGAGGTACGGCGCCACCTCGTAGTCCTTGAGGTCGATGACCTGGGCGATCTGCTCGTCCGGCTGGAACGCGAGCAGGTTGGCGACGTGCTGGCCGCGAGCGTCACGGCCGGCCTCGGGCAGCTCGTAGGCCTTTGCGCGGTAGACCCGGCCCTTGTTGGTGAAGAACAGGATCCAGTGGTGCGTGGTCGTCACGAAGAAGTGCTCGACCAGGTCGTCCTGGCGCAGCTGCGCGCCGCGCACGCCCTTGCCGCCGCGGCGCTGCGAGCGGTAGAGGTCGACCTTGGTCCGCTTGGCGTAGCCACCACGGGTGATGGTGACGACGACGTCCTCCTCGGTGATGAAGTCCTCGGCCGACATGTCGCCCTCGAAGGGGATCAGCCGCGACTTCCGGTCGTCGCCGTACTTCGTGACGATCTCGCCGAGCTCCTCGCTGATGATCTCGCGCTGCCGGGCCTCCGACGCCAGGATCGCGTTGTACTCCTCGATCTTGGCCATCAGGTCGTCGTACTCGTCGATGATCTTCTGGCGCTCGAGTGCCGCCAGGCGGCGCAGCTGCATGTTGAGGATCTCGGTGGCCTGCACCTCGTCGATCTCGAGCAGCTGCATCAGGCCCTCGCGGGCCGCGTCGGCCGAGGCGCTCGCGCGGATCAGCGCGATGACCTCGTCGATGCGGTCGAGCGCCTTGAGCAGCGCCCGCAGGATGTGGGCCCGCTCCTCGGCCTTGCGCAGCCGGTAACGCGTCCGCCGGACGATGACCTCGATCTGGTGCGTGACCCAGTGCCGCACGAAGGCGTCGAGCGACAGCGTGCGGGGCACCCCGTCGACCAGCGCGAGCATGTTGGCGCCGAAGTTGTCCTGCAGCGGGGTGTGCTTGTAGAGGTTGTTGAGCACCACCTTGGCCACGGCGTCGCGCTTGAGCACGATGACCAGCCGCTGGCCGGTGCGGGCCGACGTCTCGTCCTTGACGTCGGCGATGCCGGCGAGCTTGCCGTCCTTGACCAGGTCGGCGATCTTCAGCGCGAGGTTGTCGGGGTTGACCTGGTAGGGCAGCTCGGTGACGACGAGCTGCTGGCGACCGCGGGAGTCCTCCTCGACCTCGATGACCGCGCGCATCGTGATCGAACCGCGGCCGGTGCGGTAGGCGTCCTGGATGCCGCGCTTGCCGACGATGAGAGCGCCGGTCGGGAAGTCCGGACCCTGGATCCGCTCGAGCAGCGCGTCGAGGAGCTCCTCGTGGCTCGCCTCGGGGTGCTCGAGGAACCACTGCACGCCGGCCGCGACCTCGCGCAGGTTGTGCGGCGGGATGTTGGTCGCCATGCCGACCGCGATGCCGGCCGAGCCGTTGACGAGCAGGTTGGGGAACCGCGCCGGGAGCGGGTTGGGCTCCTGCGACCGGCCGTCGTAGTTCGGGAAGAAGTCGACGGTCTCCTCGTCGATGTCGCGCAGCATCTCCATCGCGAGCGGCGCGAGCCGGCACTCGGTGTAGCGCATCGCCGCCGCCGGGTCGTTGCCCGGCGAGCCGAAGTTGCCGTTGCCGTCGACCAGCGGCATCCGCATCGCCCACGGCTGGGCGAGCCGCACCAAGGTGTCGTAGATCGCGGTGTCGCCGTGCGGGTGGTAGTTGCCCATCACGTCGCCGACCACGCGGGCGCACTTGAAGTAGCCGCGGTCGGGCCGGTAGCCCCCGTCGTACATCGCGTAGAGCACCCGGCGGTGCACCGGCTTGAGACCGTCACGTACGTCGGGCAGCGCGCGCCCCACGATCACGCTCATCGCGTAGTCGAGGTAGCTGCGCTGCATCTCCACCTCGAGACCGACGGGCTCGATCCGGTCGCCGGGCGGTGGGGTGGTGGTCTCGGTCACGGCAGTTCAAGGTCCTTTCGTCGTACGGCGGGTCGTCGTACGGCGGCTAGATGTCGAGGAAGCGGACGTCCTTGGCGTTGCGCTGGATGAAGCTGCGCCGGGCCTCGACGTCCTCGCCCATCAGGGTGCTGAACAGGTCGTCGGCCTGGGCCGCCTCGTCGAGGGTGACCTGCAGCAGGATCCGGCTGTCGGGATCCATGGTGGTCTCCCACAGCTCCTTGGCCGGCATCTCACCGAGACCCTTGAAGCGCTGGATGCCGTCGTCCTTGGGCAGCTTCTTGCCCGCCTCGACGCCGGCGGCGATCAGGGCGTCGCGCTCGCGGTCGGAGTAGGCGTACTGGGGCGCCTCCTTGCCCGGCCACTTGATCTTGTAGAGCGGCGGCTGGGCGAGGTAGACGTGGCCGTGCTCGACGAGCGGCTTCATGAAGCGGAACAGCAGCGTCAGCAGCAGGGTGCGGATGTGCTGGCCGTCGACGTCGGCGTCCGCCATCAGGATGATCTTGTGATAGCGCAGCTTGGCGATGTCGAAGTCGTCGTGGATGCCGGTGCCGAGCGCCGTGATGATCGCCTGGACCTCGTTGTTCTGCAGCACCCGGTCGATGCGGGCCTTCTCGACGTTGAGGATCTTCCCGCGGATCGGCAGGATCGCCTGCGTGTGCGGGTCGCGGCCGCCGACCGCGCTGCCGCCGGCCGAGTCGCCCTCGACGATGAAGACCTCGCAGCGCGAGGGGTCGGTGAGCTGGCAGTCGCGCAGCTTGCCGGGCAGCCCGCCGGACTCGAGCAGCCCCTTGCGCCCGCGCGCGAGGTCGCGGGCCTTGCGGGCCGCCAACCGGGCGCTCGCGGCGGCGACCGCCTTGCGGGCGATCTCCTTGCCCTCGCCGGGGTTCTTCTCCAGCCACTCGCCGAGCCGGTCGTTGAGCACGGTCTGGACGAACGTCCGGGCCTCGGTGTTGCCGAGCTTGGTCTTGGTCTGACCCTCGAACTGCGGCTCGGAGAGCTTGATGGAGACGATCGCCGTGAGGCCCTCGCGGATGTCCTCGCCGGCGAGGTTGGCGTCCTTCTCCTTGAGCAGCCCCCACTGGCGCGCGAACTTGTTGACCAGGCCGGTCAACGCTGAGCGGAAGCCCTCCTCGTGGGTGCCGCCCTCGTGCGTGTTGATGGTGTTGGCGAAGGTGTAGACGGACTCGGTGAAGCCGTTGTTCCACTGCATCGAGACCTCGAGCGCCATGTGCCGCTCGGTGTCCTCGGCCTCGACCGCGATGATCGACGGGTGGGCCGCGCCCTTGGTGGCGTTGAGGTGGGCCACGAAGTCGGTGATGCCCCCCTCGTAGTGGTAGCGCACCTCGCGGATGCTGCCGTCCTCGGCCGGGTGCTGGGGCCGCTCGTCGCGCAGCGACAGCGTGAGCCCCTTGTTCAGGAAGGCCATCTCCTGGAAGCGCCGGGAGAGGGTCTCGAAGTCGTACTCGGTCGTCTCGAAGATGCCGGGGTCGGCCCAGAACGTCACCGTCGTGCCGGTCTCGTCGGTCGCCTCCCCCTTGGCGAGCGGCGCCTCCGGCACGCCACGCAGGTACGACTGCCGGTAGACCGCACCCTTGCGCACCTCGACCTCGACCCGCGAGGACAGCGCGTTGACCACCGACACGCCGACGCCGTGCAGGCCGCCGGACACGGCGTAGCCGCCACCGCCGAACTTCCCGCCGGCGTGCAGCACCGTGAGCACGACCTCGACGGCCGGCTTGCCCTCCGACGGGACGATGTCGACCGGGATGCCGCGGCCGTTGTCGACGACCCGGACGCCACCGTCGGGCAGGATCGTCACCTCGATGGTGTCGCAGTAGCCGGCCAGCGCCTCGTCGACGGAGTTGTCGACGACCTCGCTGACCAGGTGGTGCAGCCCGCGCTCGCCGGTCGAGCCGATGTACATGCCCGGCCGCTTGCGGACCGCGTCGAGCCCCTCGAGGACGGTGATGGCGCTCGCGTCGTAGGTGGTCGCCAGCGACGGCATCTCCGGCTCTGTCGCGTCAACGGTGGGCTCGGTGGAGGCGGTGTCGGCTGCCTGCTCGTTCGGGTCGTTCGGCTGGGTCAGCTCAGGCACAGGTCGCCTTTCGTCACGCGCGCGGAAGCCATCGACGGTGGAGAGGGGCCGTCAAGGCCAACAGAGCGCACATAGGGAGTGCGTACCCCCGAATCCTACCTGTTCGCGGGCCCAGAAACGCTCACCAGGGCCCGCTGGGGACGGCGCAGACGCCCGACCCGGGGTGGGGACATGTCCCCCCACGCGGAGCGGGGGCTCGGAACGCTCTCGTGGCGATGCGGCCCGCTGCCACCCAGGGGGTCGTGGCGCCGGCGCGCCCCCTCGCCCGGGTCAGCCGTAGGTGTCGCGGGGGCCGCGGCCGCGCACGCTCAGCGGGCCGCGCTTCCACGACGGCCCGCTCGGGCCCAGCACCTTCACGGCGGCGACCGTGCCGTGGCCGAGCTCCTCGTTCAGCCGCCGGACCAGGGAGGGGGCGAGCAGCCGCAGCTGGGTCGCCCAGGCGGTCGACTCGGCCCGCACGACGAGCTCTCCTCCGTCGAAGGCGACCGGCTCGCAGTGGCCGGCGAGCTCGGGCCCGACGATGACCGCCCACCGGCCCATCACGCCGCCTACCGCGGCATCGGTCTGCCAGCCCCGCTCGGCGAGCAGCCGGTCCAGCGCCGAGCCGAGCAGCTGCGGGTCGCGCTCGTCCGGGTGGGCACCGCTGCGCACGTCGACGGGTGTACGCCGGGACCGCCACCCGCCGCGCGACGAGCCGGAGCCGGCCGGGCCGCCGTCACGGTCGGCACCCTTGTCGGCGCGCCCGCCGGCGCGCAGGCCCTTGCGCCGGGCCTCGGCCTTTGCCGCGGCCAGCGCCTCGCGAGCCACGTCGAGGCCCGTGCGTGGGGGCTGCTCGGAAGGCGGGTCGGGTGGCTGCTCGGTCACCGCACCCGCCGTACCTCTCCGGCCATGACGTCGACGCGCGCGCCCGACAGCGCCTCCGGCACGTCACCGGCAACCGCGGCCGTGACGAGCACCTGCTCGGCGCCCGCCACCAGCTCGGCGAGCCGCTCGCGGCGGGTCGTGTCGAGCTCGGCAAAGACGTCGTCGAGCACCAGCACCGGCTCGCCGCCCTCCCCGCCCTCGCCCCGGAGCAGGTCGTAGGCCGCGAGCCGCAGCGCGAGCGCGTAGGACCAGGACTCGCCGTGGCTGGCGTAGCCCTTGGCCGGCAGCGGGCCGAGCTTGAGCACGAGGTCGTCGCGGTGCGGGCCGACCAGCGACACGCCGCGCTCGAGCTCGGTGCGGCGGATGGTCGCCAGCTCGTTCAGCATCGCGGCGGCCAGCACCTCGCGGTCCGGGACCAGCGGCACCTCGGGGCCCAGCGAGCTGCGGTAGTCGACGGTGGTGCTGCCGCCCGAGTCGGACACCGCGTCGTAGGCCTTGTCGACCAGCGGACGCAGCGCCTCGACCAGCTCGAGGCGGGCGGCGAGCAGCTCGGAGCCGGCCGTGGCGAGGTGGGTGTCCCACACCTCGAGGGTGCGCAGGTCGCCGCGGCCCGCGCGGACGCCGGCCCCGGCGGACTTGAGCAGCGCGTTGCGCTGCTTGAGCACCCGGTCGTAGTCGGAGCGCACCCCGGCGAAGCGCGGCGCACGGGCCACCAGCAGCTCGTCGAGGAACCTCCGGCGCTCGCCCGGGTCACCCTTGACCAGCGCGAGGTCCTCGGGGGCGAAGAGCACCGTGCGCAGGATGCCGAGGATCTCCCGCGGCCGCGGCACGGGCGCCCGGTTGACCCGGGCTCGGTTGGCCCGGCCCGGCGTGATCTCCACCTCCACCAGCATGGAGCGGCCGGACCGCACGATGCTGCCGCGCACGACCGCGCGCTCCGCGTCCAGCCGGACGAGTGGAGCGTCCTGCGCCACCCGGTGCGAGCCGAGCGTCGCGAGGTAGCCGATCGCCTCGACGAGGTTGGTCTTGCCCTGCCCGTTCGGACCGACGAGCGCGGTCACGCCCGGGCCGAGCGGCAGCTCGACCTCGGGGTAGGACCGGAAGTCGGAGAGCGACAGGTGGGCGACGTGCACGTCAGGCCGGCTTCTCGACCTCGTGCTTCGCGATCTTGGTGACGGCGTGGCCGCCGAACTGGTTGCGCAGCGCCGCGACCGCCTTCATCGCCGGCGAGTCGTCCTGCCGGGAGGCGAACCGGGCGAACAGCGCCGCGGTGATGACCGGCATGGGTACGGCGTGGTTGATCGCCTCCTCCACCGTCCACCGGCCCTCGCCGGAGTCGTTGACGAAGCCCTGGATCTCGGCCAGCCCGGGGTCCTCGTCGAGCGCGCGGACCAGCAGGTCGAGCAGCCACGACCGGATCACCGTGCCCTGCGTCCAGGACCGGATCACCCCCGGCACGTCCTCGACGACCTCGCTCGCCGCGAGCAGCTCGTAGCCCTCTGCGTAGGCCTGCATCAGGCCGTACTCGATGCCGTTGTGGACCATCTTCGCGAAGTGTCCCGCGCCCACGGGGCCGGCGTGGACGAAGCCCGCCTCACCCTCGGGCCGCAACGCGTCGAAGGCGGGCTGCGCCTTGGCGACATCCTCGGCACCGCCGCCGACCATCAACGCGTAGCCGTTCTCGAGGCCCCAGACACCGCCGGACACGCCGGCGTCGACGAAGCCGATGCCGCGCTCGCGCAGGTGGGCCGCGTGCTCGGCGTCGTCGGTGTAGCGCGAGTTGCCGCCGTCGACGACGACGTCACCCTCGGCGAGCAGGTCGCCGAGCTCCCGGACAGTCGCCCGGGTCGCGTCACCGGCCGGCACCATCACCCAGACCACCCGCGGCGAGGGGAGCCGGCCGACCAGGTCGGCCAGCGACGACGCGTCGCTGACGTCCGGGTTCCGGTCGTAGCCGACCACCGTGTGGCCGGCCCGTCGCAACCGCTCGCGCATGTTGCCGCCCATGCGGCCCAGCCCGACCAGTCCGATCTCCATGGGTGTCCCTTCGTGCGGTGGCGCGTCCCCTGGACCCTAAGCCCGGGTGAGCCGGCGGGCCGGCCGGCCGCCCGCTCAGCCGGAGAGCCGCACCGGCATGAGCAGGTAGCGGTACTCGTCGAGGGCGGCCGCCGTCGCGGAGGACTTGCCGGAGATCACCGCCGGACGGGTCGAGGCGGTGAACGCGAGCTGCGCGTGGGACGCCTCGAGCGCGCCCAGGCCGTCGAGCAGGTAGCCCGGGTTGAAGGCGATCGAGATGTCGTCGCCGTCGAGGGCCGCGTCGAGCGACTCGGAGGCCTGCGCCTCGTCACCGGTGCCGGCCTCGAGGGTCACCGAGCCGTCGGAGAACGACAGCCGGATCGGGGTGTTCCGCTCGGCGACCAGCGCGACCCGGCGTACGGACTCGACGAGCGCGGCGGTCTCGACGGTGGCGAGCGTCTGCGACTCGGCGGGAAGCAGGGACCGGTACTTCGGGAACTCGCCGTCGAGCAGCCGGGAGGTGGTCCGTCGGCCGGACCCCTCGAAGCCGACGAGCCCCTCGCCCGCGCCGCCGGAGGCGAGCGCGACCGTGACCTTGTCCGCGCTGGCGAGCGACTTGGCGGTGTCGGACAGCGTCCGGGCCGGGACCAGGGCGACGGCCGAGAGGCCGGACTGCTCCGGCGTCCAGGCGAGCTCGCGCACGGCCAGGCGGTAGCGGTCGGTGGCCGCCATGGTGATCTTCTCGCCCTCGATCTCCAGCCGGACGCCGGTGAGGACCGGCAGCGTGTCGTCGCGACCGGCCGCCACGGAGACCTGCGACACCGCGGCGGCGAACACGTCACCGCGCAGGGAGCCCGATGCGCCGGGCATCTCCGGCAGGCTCGGGTAGTCCTCGACCGGCAGGGTGAGCAGCGAGAAGCGGGCGCTGCCGCAGGTGAGGACCACCTTCGCCGCGTCCGTGGCGACCTCGACCGGGCGTGCCGGCAGGCTGCGCGAGATGTCGGCGAGCAGCCGGCCGCTCACGAGGGCCACGCCGGGCTCGGAGATCTCGGCCGCGATCTCGACCCGGGCCGACACCTCGTAGTCGAAGCTCGACAGCACGAGGCGCCCGTCGGAGGCGTCGAGCATCAGGCCGGCCAGGACCGGGACCGGCGGTCGGGCCGGCAAGGTGCGCGCAGCCCAGGCCACCGCCTCCGCGAGAACGTCACGCTCCACCCGGAACTTCACCGGACACCGCCTCCTGCCGTTCGCTGTTCGTCATGCCGCCGGGCTCGGGGATCGGGCCGGCGGACTTGTGGGATGCCGCCCGGACGGACGGCATCGAGCCGGCCGTCCCCAGGCGGGGCGATCCTTACTGTTGTCTGTCGAATCCTCGTCCTAGATAAGTGTGGTGACACCACTAGGGGCCGTGGATTGTGGGGAAATCCTGGGAAACCGCTGGTCAGACCGTAGTCCGAGCTGGGGACAAGTTGCGGACGCCGGTGCGGACGCGCCGCCGCGGGCTGGGGACAGAAGCCGTCGTCCACTGCCACCCACACCCTTCTCCTCCGGGTGTCCCCAAGTTTCCACAGGCTTGTCCCCAAGGTGTGAACCAACCCTGCAGGGGTCGTCCCGGGCTGCTCCGGGCGGCGGGGACGCTGGGGCCGCCCCAGCGCCGGCACGGGCTGGTCGGCGAGCTTCACCCTTGCCGCGCCTGCGACTTGATGCGGTTGGTCAGCTCGGTCACCTGGTTGTAGACGCTGCGCCGTTCGGCCATGAGCTGGCGGATCTTCTTGTCCGCGTGCATGACCGTGGTGTGGTCGCGGCCGCCGAACTGCTGGCCGATCTTCGGCAGGGACAGGTCGGTGAGCTCCCGGCAGAGGTACATCGCGATCTGTCGCGCGTTGACGAGCACCCGCGACCGCGACGAGCCGCAGAGCTCCTCCATCGACTGCCCGAAGTAGGCCGCGGTCTGCGCCATGATCGTCGCCGCGGTGATCTCCGGCTGGCTGTTGTCCGGTATCAGGTCCTTGAGCACGATCTCGGCCAGCGCCAGGTCGACACCCTGCCGGTTGAGGCTCGCGAACGCGGTCACCCGGATCAGGGCACCCTCCAGCTCGCGGATGTTCGTCGAGATCTTGCTGGCGATGAACTCGAGGACCTCGGGCGGCGCGTTCAGGCGCTCCTGGGCGGCCTTCTTGCGCAGGATGGCGATGCGGGTCTCGAGCTCGGGTGGCTGGACGTCGGTGATGAGGCCCCAGTGGAACCGGTTGCGCAGCCGGTCCTCCAGGGTGACCAGCTGCTGGGGCGGCCGGTCGCTGGAGATGACGATCTGCTTGTTGGCGTTGTGCAGCGTGTTGAAGGTGTGGAAGAACTCCTCCTGCGTCTGCTCCTTGTTCTCCAGGAACTGGATGTCGTCGACGAGCAGGATGTCGACATCTCGATAACGCCGCCGGAAGCCGTCGGCCCGGCCGTCGCGGATCGAGTTGATGAAGTCGTTGGTGAACTCCTCGGAGCTCACGTAGCGCACCCGCACCCCGCCGTACAGGCTCATGCCGTAGTGCCCGATGGCGTGCAGGAGGTGCGTCTTGCCCAGCCCGGAGTCGCCGTAGATGAACAGTGGGTTGTAGGCCTTGGCCGGCGCCTCGGCGACGGCCACCGCGGCGGCATGGGCGAACCGGTTGCTGGAGCCGATGACGAACGTCTCGAACAGGTAGCGCGGGTTCAGGCGGGTGGGCTCGCTCTCCCGCCGCGGACCCGGCTCGCGCCCGGTGCCGGCGTGACCGACCGTCGGACGGAAGGGCGACGGGTCCTCGGGCTCGGGCGGATCGCCACCGGCCGCCGCCGAGGTCGTGCCCGCGGCCGGCGACGCGGGCACCACGTCGGCCGGCTCGTGCTCCAGGCTCGGGTCGACCACGACGGCGATCCGCACGTCCCGGCCGAGCTGCTCGGCCAGGATCGCGGTGACCACGTGGCGCAGCCGCTGCTCGATGACGTCCTTGGCGAACTCGTTGGGCACCGAGAGCAGCGCCGTGTCACCGACGACGCCGTCCAGCGTCGAGAGCCGCACGAAGGCGCGCTGCTGCGGGGTCACCGTGTCCTCGATCACAGCGAGCGAGCGGGACCACACCTGTGAGAGGTCGGGGGCCTCGCCGCCACCACCGACGTCGGCGACGGTCTCGTCGGTCACTGACTCATCCCTCCGTGCATCCGGCGCGGGGTTTATGCCCCTTTTGTCCTGCCCTGGCCCTGCTGTCCACACTGTCATCCACAGCCTGTGTACACAGGGTCCCCCGGGCCGGCGCAGTCGCCGCCCATGCGGGATCGAACGGCGGGTGCCAGCGCGACGTCTCGGGTGGGGAAGCCTCCCAGCGACGCGCGACGCTAACAACCCGGCAGGTGGCCCAGCAACCGGTTGTCCACAACCCGTGGGCTTTTTTTGCCGGGACGTGGCACCGTACGGCGTGTCGCGCCGCCGACGGGGGCTGCGGTGGGGCACAGTCACGGGTTCGCACCGGATGCTGCGCCGGTTTGACCGTCCCGCGACCGCGCCCGTACCGTTAGCCGGTCGAAGTGTCGACGGCCGTTGTCGCATGCCCATGCTGTGCGTGGGTGTCCGATGGGGGCCGTGCCCCCTCGACCTAGAGGCAACCACGGCGCCAAGCCGTCGCGCCACCACACCGCAGTTCGGGAGCCCTCGAGTGAGCAAGCGCACCTTCCAGCCCAACAACCGCCGTCGGGCCAAGACCCACGGCTTCCGCCTGCGCATGCGGACCCGCGCGGGCCGCGCCATCCTGGCGGCGCGCCGCTCCAAGGGACGCACGCGGCTGTCGGCCTGACCAACGTGCTGCCGGCCGTGGCACGCCTGCGGCGACGTGAGGAGTTCACGACCGCGCTGCGCGCCGGGCGGCGTCGGACCGGGGGCCGGCCCGCCCCGTTGCTCGTCGTCCACCTGGCGCCCGCCGAGGGCCCGGCCCGCGGTCCGGCCCGCGCCGGGTTCGTTGTCTCCCGTGCCGTCGGGCCCGCCGTCGTGCGCAACCGGGTCCGGCGCCGTCTGCGGCACCTCGTGCTCGCCCGCCTGGGCGAGCTGCCTGCCGGGTCACGGCTGGTCGTGCGGGCGCTGCCTCCCGCGGCGCACGCGTCGTACGCCGAGCTCGCCACCGCACTGGACCACGCGCTGCGCCCATCCAGCGGGTCGGGCAGGCTGACACCATGAGGCGGCTGTTGGTCCTGCCCATCCGTGGCTACCAGATGTTCGTGTCCCCGCTGCTCGGGCCGCGGTGCCGGTTCTACCCGTCGTGCTCGGCCTACGCCGTCGAGGCCATCATGGTCCACGGTCCGCTGCGGGGCTGCTACCTCGCGGCCCGCCGGCTGCTCCGGTGCCACCCCTGGAACCCCGGGGGCATCGACCCCGTTCCCCCGTCACGCCGGGACCCGGCCAGCTCGGCCGGTCCCACCCCTCACCCGCCACATGGAGCCGGACTGTGAAGATCCTGGAACCGCTCTACGGGGCCGTCACCTTCGTGATGGTTTCGTTTCATAGCTTGTTCAAATCGCTGGGCTTCGACCCGGCGGGTGGATGGGCGTGGGGCGGCGCGATCGTCGGTCTGGTGGTGGTCATCCGGATCCTGCTGATCCCGCTGTTCGTCAAGCAGATCAAGGCACAGCGCGGGCTGCAGATGCTGCAGCCGCAGATCAAGAAGATCCAGGCCAAGTACAAGGGCAAGTCCGACCCGGAGAGCCGCCAGAAGCAGAGCCAGGAAATGATGGCTCTGTACAAGGAGACCGGCACCAACCCGCTCGCCAGCTGTCTGCCGATCCTCGCGCAGGCGCCGATCTTCTTCGCGCTGTTCCACGTCCTGAACGGCATCGGCAAGACCCCGCCGCTCGGCAAGGGCTTCCTCACCGACGAGATGGCGCAGCAGGCGGCCGATGCCGAGATCCTCGGCGCGCACCTCTCCGACAAGTTCATCGGCGCCGCGGACCTGACGACGCAGATCGTCACCGTCGTGCTGATCGTCCTCATGTCGGCCACGACGTTCATCACGCAGCGGCAGCTGATGACGAAGAACATGC
>DASVBJ010000279.1:0-5599 GCA_036375895.1 Actinomycetes bacterium
GCCTCGTCCAGCACGAGGGTGCGCACGTGACCGAGGTCGAGGTGGCCCTGCTGGGCGAGGTCGATCAGCCGGCCCGGTGTGCCCACGACGACGTCGATGCCCTTGCGCAACGCCTCGATCTGCGGCTCGTAGGCCCGGCCGCCGTAGATCGCGAGGATGCGGATGTCGCGGCGGGCAGCGGCCTTCACGAGGTCGCCGGTGACCTGCACGCACAGCTCGCGCGTCGGCACGACGACCAGGGCCTGCGGCTTGCCCGCGGCCGGCAGCTCGCCGTACCCCTCGTCGGAGGGCGCGACGACCCGCTGCAGCAGCGGGATGCCGAAGCCGAGGGTCTTGCCGGTGCCGGTCTTCGCCTGGCCGATGATGTCGTGGCCGTGCAGTGCCACCGGCAGGGTGAGGGACTGGATGGGGAACGGGTGGGTGATGCCGACGGCCTCGAGGGCCTCCACCGTGGCGGGGAGAACCCCCAGGTCGGCGAACGTGGGCGTGTTCAGGACGGTGCCTTCTCTCACTTCTACGAAGCGCGTCCGGGGCCGCACGCCACGAAGGGCGGGCCGCGCGGGAGGCGCTGCTGGCTGGTCGGAGCCGATCGGTTCCGCCGACCGGGCATCCGTTCTGTGCCCCCACCATACCGCCCTGGCTACGCTGCGCACGTGACCGACCACCCCGGCAGCGACGAGCCGGCCCCCGGGCCGGACACCGCCACCCCCGCCGAAGACGACCCGCTGCTCGACCCGCAGTACCGCGCTGCGGTCATCGACCTGCTCGGCGCGCTGGCGTACGGCGAGCTCACCGCCTTCGAGCGGCTGGCCGACGACGCGGCCTTCGCGCCCACGATCGCCGACAAGGCCGCCCTCGCCGCGATGGCGGTCGCCGAGTACAACCACTTCGCGCTGCTGCACCAGCGGCTCGAGGCCCTGGGCGCCTCGCCCGAGGAGGCGATGGAGCCGTTCGTGGAGGCGCTGGAGGCCTTCCACGAGCGGACCGCCCCGGGGGACTGGCTCGAGGGGCTCGTCAAGGCGTACGTCGGGGACGGCATCGCCGAGGACTTCTACCGCGAGGTGTCGGCCTTCCTCGACCCGTCCAACCGCGAGCTGGTGCTGTCGGTGCTGGAGGACACGGGCCACTCGCAGTTCGCCGTCGAGCGGGTCCGCTCCGCCATCGAGGCCGACCCGAAGCTGGCCGGGCGGCTGGCGCTGTGGGGACGGCGGCTGGTCGGCGAGGCCCTCAGCCAGGCCCAGCGGGTGGCTGCCGAGCGGGACGCGCTGGCCTCGCTGCTGGTGGGCGGCACCCGGCCGGGCGCCGACCTCGCCGAGGTCGGCCGGATGTTCGCGCGGCTCACCGAGAACCACACCAAGCGCATGGCGGCGCTGGGCCTTTCTGCCTGACGGCGGCGGGACCGGCCGGTCTCGTGGGCCGGCCGGTCGCCGGCGCTACATCGCGCCGAAACCGACCCGGCGGGTCTCCGGCTCGCCGATCTCGACGTACGCGAGCTTGTCGGCCGGGACCACCAGGCGGCGCCCGGACTCCTCGGTCAAGGACAGGATGGGCATCTTGCCGGTGAGCGCCGCGGACACCGCCTCGGTGATCTCGTCAGTGGTCTGCGCGCTCTCGATGACGAGCTCGCGGGCGGCGTGCTGCACGCCGATCTTGACCTCCACGTGGACCTCCGTGACGCGTCCCGCGCGACTCTCGCGCGGAGTGATGGCTCGAGGCTAGTCGAGCGGATGTCAGTGCGGCTCGCCGGTGCGCGGGAAGCCGCCGATGCCGCGCCACGACAGGCTGGCGAGCAGGCGGGCGGCCGCGTCGCGCGGGATCGAGCCCTCGGTCGCGAGCCAGTAGCGGGCCGCGACCTGCGCCATGCCGGTGAGGCCGACGGCGAGCAGCTTGGCCTCCTCCACGGGCAGACCGGCGTCCTCGCGGATCACCTCGCTGATGGCGTCGGCGCACTGCGCGGTGACGCCGTCGACCCGGTCGCGCACGGCCTCCTGGTTGGTGAGGTCGGACTCGAAGACGAGCCGGAACGCGCCCCCGTCCTCGTCGACGAACCGGAAGTAGGCGGCGATGGTGGCGGCGACCCGCAGCTTGTTGTCGTGGGTCGAGGCAAGCGCCTCCCGGACCGCCTCGACGAGCGCGTCGGCGTGCTGGTCGAGCAGAGCCAGGTACAGCTCGAGCTTGCCGGGGAAGTGCTGGTAGAGCACCGGCTTGCTGACCCCGGCCCGCTCGGCGATGTCGTCCATCGCGGCGGCGTGGTAGCCCTGCGCGACGAAGACCTCCTGGGCCGCCCCGAGCAGCTGGAGCCGCCGGGCTGACCGCGGCAGGCGGGCGCTGCGCGGCCTGGTGTCCTGGGCAGCCGGCACGGGTGCTCCTTGGGGTCGGGTGTGGGTGGCCTCGGGTCTGCGAGTTCCTCGGTGGGTCATCCTACCGACCGGTAACCGGAGTCACTGGTATTCGTCGTCGCCGAGGTCCACGACGCGCTCCTGCTCGGCGCGGTCGCCCTCGTCGGCCTCGATCGGCGCAGCGGTCGGCGGGTGCTCCCGGGTGTCGACCACCTCCGCACGCTGCTCGGCGGCGTCGGCCTCGGGAGCCTCGAGGTCGGGCTCGGCGGCGGTCTCCTCCATCTCCTCGACGGCCTCGGTCTCGCGGTAGTCCTGCTCCGACATCTGCGGTCCTTTCGCTGCGGTCGCAGGCAGCCTACGGGGCGCCGGCCCCCGGCCCGCCGTACGACGTGATCGGCGACCCGCCCCCAAGCCGGGCGATACTGCGACACTCTGTGCGGGGGGCCGCCGTCCGCGCCCCTGACGCCTGGGAGGGAGCCGGAGTGACCGTCAGCGACCACCGCGAGCTCGTCGGTGCGCTGCTGGCCGTCGAGGGAGTGGCGGACGCCGCCGTGGAGCCGGACCCCGACGGCGCCGGCCCGGGCACGCTGCGGCTGCAGCTCGCGCCCGGTGCCGACGAGGTGGCCGTCGCGGGTGCCGTCAACCGGCTGCTGCGGGCCCGGTTCGGCCTGGCCGTCGACGCCGACCGGGTCCGGGTGCTGGAGGAGTCCGTGCCGGCGCCGGAAGCGCCTGAAGCACCGGAAGCGCCGGCTCCGCCGGTGGAGTCGGCCTCCGCCCCGGCGGACGACGCCCCGCCGCTCCCGGCCGTGCGGGTCACCCGTCCGGGCCGGGTGGTCATCGAGCGGGTCCAGATGCTCTCCGTCGGCCTCGGCGTGGTCGCCACGGTGTCCCTCTCGCTGGACGGCAGCATCCATGTCGGTGAGTCGGACGGCGCGGCAACGCCGACGAGCGTCCACCGCACCGTGGCCGACGCGACCCTGCGGGCCGTCGAGCGGTTCGTCGGTGGGCGGGTGCGCTTCGAGGTCGAGCACGTCGAGCTCACGTCCTCCGGGGAGGACCGGACCGCGCTCGTCGTCGTCACCATGCTCACCGACCGCGGCAGCGAGCGGCTGTCCGGGGCGTCGGTCGTGCGCGAGGACGTCCGGCAGGCGGTGATCCGGGCGACGCTGGCGGCGATCAACCGCCGGCTCGAGGTGCTGCTCGGCCGGTAACCGCCGCCGCTGGGGACCTTGGCCGGACCCGCCGGGACCTTCGACCCTCCCTGACCCCGCGCACCCCCCGGGAGGGTGACCGCCGGGCTGGTACGCCGTGTGCCGGGCCGAGTCACGACGTCCCCTGCGGAGGCACCCTCGTGGATGCGCTGGACCTTGCCCGGTGGCAGTTCGGAGTCACCACCGTCTACCACTTCCTGTTCGTGCCCATCACCATCGGACTGTCGATGCTGGTGGCCGTGCTGCAGACGATCTGGGTGCGCACCGGCAAGGAGCAGTACCTGCGCGCGACCAAGTTCTGGGGCAAGCTGTTCCTGATCAACTTCGCGATGGGTGTCGTCACCGGCATCGTGCAGGAGTTCCAGTTCGGCATGAACTGGAGCGACTACTCGCGGTTCGTCGGCGACATCTTCGGCGCGCCGCTCGCGATCGAGGGCCTGCTGGCCTTCTTCGTGGAGTCGACGTTCCTCGGCCTGTGGATCTTCGGCTGGGACAAGCTCCCGAAGCGGCTGCACCTGGCGTGCATCTGGCTCGTCGCGATCGGCACGCAGCTCTCGGCGTACTTCATCCTGGCCGCCAACTCGTGGATGCAGCACCCGGTCGGCTACCGGCTCAACCAGGCGACCGGCCGCGCCGAGCTGACCGACTTCAAGGCGGTCCTCACCCAGAACACCGCCGTCGCGGCCTACCTGCACACCGTCACGGCGTGCTTCCTGACCGCTGGCGCGTTCATGATCGGCATCAGCGCCTACCACCTGGCCAAGCGCAGCCAGGTCAACGTCTTCCGCCCGAGCCTGGTGCTGGCGCTGTGGGTCACGGTCGCGGCCGGCCTGGGCACCGTCCTCACCGGCGACCTGCAGGCGAAGATCATGACCGACCAGCAGCCGATGAAGATGGCCGCGGCCGAGGCGCTGTACGCGACCGAGCAGCCGGCGGACTTCTCGCTGTTCACGATCGGCAGCCTCGACGGCAGCAAGGAGGTCTGGAGCCTCAAGGTGCCGGACCTCCTGTCCTTCCTCGCCGAGAACGACCCCGACGCCAAGGTCGAGGGCATCAACGACCTCCAGGCGCAGTACGAGAAGACCTACGGCGCGGGCGACTACACCCCCAACATCCCCGTCACCTACTGGGGCTTCCGCCTGATGATCGGGTTCGGCGCGCTGTCCGCGCTGATCGCGCTGGCCGGCCTCTGGGTCACCCGCAAGGGCCGGCTGCCGGACAGGCGGTGGATGTGGCGGGCCGCGATGCTCGGCATCGGGCTGCCGCTGGCCGCCAACTCGGTGGGCTGGATCTTCACCGAGATGGGCCGGCAGCCGTGGACGGTGTTCGGTGTCCTGCAGACGCCGGTGAGCGTCTCGCCGGGGGTGAGCGTGGCTGAGGTCGCCACCTCGTTCGGCGTGCTGACCGTGCTGTACGGCGCGCTCGCCGTGGTCGACGTGCTCCTCATGGTCCGCTACGCCAAGGCGGGCGCACCGGAGGTCGCGGCCGAGACGCCGGAAGAGTCCGAGCGCGAGCGCCCGCTCGCCTTCGCCTACTGAGAAGGGAGCGACGCCAACCATGGAGCTCACCGACGTCTGGTTCCTCCTCATCGCCGTGCTCTGGACCGGCTACTTCGTGCTGGAGGGCTTCGACTTCGGCGTCGGCATGCTGCTGCCGGTGCTGGGTCGCAAGGAGGAGGAGCGCCGCGTCCTCATCAACACGATCGGCCCGGTCTGGGACGGCAACGAGGTGTGGCTGCTCGTCGCGGGCGGCGCCACGTTCGCCGCGTTCCCCGGCTGGTACGCGACGACGTTCTCGGCGTTCTACCTCGCGCTCTTCCTCGTGCTCATCGGGCTGATCGTCCGCGGCATCGCGATCGAGTACCGCAACAAGCAGACGAGCGCCGTCTGGCGCCGCCGCTGGGACGTGATCCTCGCGTTCTCGAGCGCGGTGCCCGCGCTCCTCTGGGGCGTCGCGTTCGCCGACTTCGTGCACGGCGTGCCCATCGACGCGAGCGGCACGTTCACCGGCAACCTGCTCGACCTGCTCGGGCCGTACGCCCTCCTCGGC
>DASVBJ010000296.1:0-23020 GCA_036375895.1 Actinomycetes bacterium
GGGGTGCGGGGGAAGTAGACGACCTCGCAGATGTCGGCGAGCTCGTCGAACTTGCCCTCCCAGTCGTCGCCCATCGCGAGCACGTGCGCCTCGTACCTGAGCACGTACTCCCGCTTGAGCTCGAGGCTCTCCTCGACGAACACCTCGTCGACGGCCTTCAGGCTGGCCACGATCTCCAGCCGCTCGTCCTGGGTGTAGACGGGCGCCCGACCCTTCTTGCGCATGTTGAGCTCGTCGGCGGACACGCCGACCACCAGCCGGTCGCCGAGCGCGCGCGCTCTCTCGAGCAGCCGGACGTGCCCGACGTGGAAGACGTCGAACGTGCCGAACGTGATGACGGTACGGGCGCTCACAGCCACACCTCTCTGGTGCTCAGCAGCCGACGAGGTGCTGGGCCAGCCAGCCCTCGACGGCGTCGAGCCCGATCCGGGTCTGCTGCATGGAGTCGCGCTCGCGGATCGTGACCGCCTGGTCCTCGAGGGTGTCGAAGTCGACGGTGACGCAGAACGGCGTGCCGATCTCGTCCTGCCGGCGGTAGCGCCGGCCGATCGCGCCTGCGTCGTCGAACTCGACGTTCCAGCACTTGCGCAGCACCGCCGCGAGGTCCTTCGCCTTGGGTGTGAGCTCGGCGTTGCGGGACAGCGGCAGCACGGCGACCTTGACCGGGGCGAGCCGCGGGTCGAAGCGCATGACCGTGCGCTTCTCCATCACACCCTTCGCGTTGGGCGCCTCGTCCTCGGTGTAGGCGTCGAGCAGGAACGCCAGCGTCGAGCGGGTCAGCCCGGCGGCCGGCTCCACGACGTACGGCGTCCAGCGCTCGCCCTTCTCCTGGTCGAAGTAGGTCAGGTCGGCACCGGAGTGCTTGGCGTGCGCGGTGAGGTCGTAGTCGGTGCGGTTGGCGATGCCCTCGAGCTCGTCGAACTCCTTGCCGCCGAAGTTGAAGCGGTACTCGATGTCGACGGTGCGCTTGGAGTAGTGCGAGAGCTTGTGGTGCGGGTGCTCGTTGAGGCGCAGGTTCTCCTCGCGCAGGCCGAGGCCCGTGTACCAGTTCCAGCGCTCCTGCAGCCAGTACTCGTGCCACTCCTCGTCGGTGCCCGGCTCGACGAAGAACTCCATCTCCATCTGCTCGAACTCACGGGTGCGGAAGATGAAGTTGCCCGGGGTGATCTCGTTGCGGAAGGACTTGCCGGTCTGGGCGATGCCGAACGGCGGCTTCTTGCGCGCCGAGGTCATCACGTTGAGGAAGTTGACGTAGATGCCCTGCGCCGTCTCGGGCCGCAGGTAGTGCATGCCCTCCTCGCTCTCGACCGGGCCGAGGTAGGTCTTCAGCAGTCCGCTGAACGGCCGCGGCTCGGTGAAGGCGCCCTTCGTGCCGCAGTTGGGGCAGTTGACGTCGCCGAGGCCGTGAGCCGGCGGCCGGCCGTGCTTGGCCTCGTAGGCCTCCTCGAGGTGGTCGGCCCGGAACCGCTTGTGGCAGGACTGGCACTCCGACAGCGGGTCGGTGAACGTGTCGACGTGGCCGGAGGCGACCCACACCTCCCGGGCGAGGATGACCGCGGAGTCGAGCCCGACGACGTCGTCCCGGGCCTGCACCATCGACTTCCACCACTGCCGGCGGATGTTCTCCTTGAGCTCCACACCGAGCGGGCCGTAGTCCCACGCCGACCGGGTGCCCCCGTAGATCTCGCTGCTGGGGTAGACGAAGCCCCGTCGCTTGCTGAGGCTGACGATGGTGTCGTTGCGGTCGGTGCTCTTGGCCACGGTCGGCTCCATCCGGCTGGCGGTCGGCGGGTGAAGTCCCGAGCCTAACGGTCGCGTCGCGGGCCCGGCACGCCGGATTCCTCGTCAGGTGGCTCGACGAAGAACAACTCGGGTACGACGTGCTCACGCACCGCCGCCACCGCCGCCTCTCCGCCCCTCCAGTCGCCGGCGCGCACGGGGATCGCCCCACCGTCCCCACCCTGGACGACCAGCACGTCGTCGTCCGTCCCGACCCCGACGACGTCGTCCCACCGCACCGTGATCGAAGCCGTGGTCGGCCCCTTGCCGAACAGGAGGGTGAGTCCCTCGTCGGCGAGCACGAGCTCCGCACCTCGCGGCGCGCCCGAGCCGAGGCGGCGGCGCAGGCGCCGGCCGTCGAGGGCGGGGACCGCAGACGCGGGCAGGTAGGTGAATCCCGGCCGATCGAGCTCGACGCCGTCGGGCAGCAGCACCAGCGCGGACGCGGCGACGGGCGCCAAAGCCGCGGCGACCGCGGCCGGGGTCAGCTCACGGTGCTCCATGAGCTCCTGCTCCTCGGTTTGGTGCTCCCGGCCGGCGAGGTGGCTGGCGGCCCGAGACATGACCGCGCCCTCCACGGCTCGCGGGTCTTCGTGCGCCGCCAGCATGCCGTCCCGGTCGTGCGTCAGCTCCTCGGCGGTGGGGCCGTCCGCAGCGAGCGCGCCGAGCACCTCGAGCAGGGCGTTGGCGACGTCGGCCGCCTGACGCGGCGCGGCGTCAGCCCAGAAGGTGACATGACTCCGCTCGGTGCTCGGGTCGATCGAGCGGCCGACGAAGTCGAGCTCGTAGGCGTGGCCACGCCCATGCCGGATCTCGTCGGTGGCGCGGTCGAGAGCAATCCGCAGACCTGCCATGAGCGCCGTGGAGAAGGTCGCCTCGAACGCCACCGCGACGCCATCGGGACCCTCTGTCCACCCCGGCCACGGCAGGTCACGCGGAGTCACTGCGACGCGCTTGTTCCGCTCCCCCGTCGGCAGCGGGAGACGCAGCCCCTCCGGCGGAGGCCCCGTGAGTCCGAGCGCGGCGTTCTCGACCACGAAGTACCGCGCGGCCCATGCTCGCAGCTCACCGGGGCCGAGGCCGGCCAGCGCGGGTACTCCGAAGGCCGCGAGACCAGCGTCGCGCGCGCCGTACCTCTCCCCGAGAGCCACGCAGTCCAGCGGATGCGAGACGGTGCCGCCCTCGCGCATCAGGATGTCGCGCTCCACCGCGAGCGCCTCGACCGGCAGGTCGGCGAGGGTCCGGCAGACGTTCTCGATGAACGCCCCGACCGCGGCCGGGCGCCCCGTGGCCGTGAAGAAGGTCCCACCGAGGTCGACAGAGGCGTTGGTGTCGAGGTGGGACTTGCCCAGCGCCCGCATGACGAGATGCTCCACGAGATGCGTGATCCCGCCCTGCACGAACGACTCGTCGCGACGCCCCACGCGGAAGGCGAGCGTGGCGGTCAGAGGCTCCGGCCCCTGCCTCCAGAACACGGGGACACCGTCGACCTGGGTCTGCTGCACAGGCGAGGAGCCTAGATCACCCTCAGTCGAGGTCGGTGCCGACGTGCGGGGCCGCGGCGTCCCCCACGCCGACCGTCCCGGCGTCGGCGGCGCGGCGCGTGCCGGGGTGCGGACCGACGTCCTCGGCCGGCTGCTGGTCGAGGATCTCGAACGCGCTCGGCTCGTCCAGCGCGCGGTACATGACCGGGACGGCGCGCGTCTTCACGTCGTACGCCGAGAGCGCGCGCCGGTAAGCACCGACGCTCTCCCACTCCGAGCTGAGCACCCAGAGCCCGGGGTCATCGGTTGCCCGCCCCACGTGACCCCGCCGGAAGCCGGGCTGTGCCGACAGGGCCTCGAGCGCCGCGCGGGCGTCCTCGAGGAAGGAGCGGAAGTCGTCGTCGGACACGCGGTAGCGCGAGATGACCAGCACGAGCGCCTCCGGGGCTGCAGGGAGGGATGTGATCAACCTAGCGGAGGTTTGATCACGCCCGGCGATCCTCGGAGCCATCCCCTGGCAAAGAAAACGACAACCGTTTTCATTCTCGTCTATGCTGGTCGGCATGGCCGTGCTGTTCGCCCTGACCACCGTGGTGTCGACCACGCTGGGGGGCCTGGTCGCTCTGCGCAGCGGCGACCGTCTCCACCTCGTGCTCGGCTTCGCGGCCGGGGTGATGCTCGGCCTGGTCGCCTTCGACCTGCTCCCCGAGCTGTTCGAGCTGAGCGCGACGGAGCTCCACGGCATCCCGGTGGTGATGCTCACGTTCGCCCTGGGCTTCCTCGCGCTGCACGTCGTCGAGCGTTCGCTCGCCGTGCACCCCGCGCACGAGGGCGAGTACGAGACGCACCACCACCATCACCCGCACATCGGGCTGACGTCCGCGGCCGCGCTGGCGGTCCACTCGTTCCTCGACGGCGTGGGCATCGGGCTGGCGTTCCAGGTCAACCGGACCGTGGGCGTGGCGGTGGCCATCGCGGTGATCGCCCACGACTTCGCCGACGGGCTCAACACGGTGAGCATCATGCGCACACACGGGAACAGTCGGGGACGCACGCTGGCGATGCTCGCGGTCGACGCCGCGGCGCCGGTGCTCGGCGCCGCGTCGACGCTGTTCTTCTCCGTGGCCGACTCGGTGCTCGCGCTCTACCTGGGCTTCTTCAGCGGCTTCCTGCTCTACCTGGCGACGAGCGACATCCTCCCCGAGGCGCACAGCCGGCATCCCTCCCGGCTCACGCTCGTGTCAACGGTCGGCGGCATGGGCCTGATGTGGTTCGTGGTGGCGGCCTCGTGAGCCGCCAGCGCACCGTCGTACGACAGGAGCTCACCCGCGACCCGGGCTTCCGCAGCGCGCAGGAGATCTACGCGAGGCTGCGCGCCGACGGCACCCGGATCGGCCTCACGACGGTCTACCGCGCCCTGCAGGCACTCGCCGAGTCCGGCGAGGTCGACGTGCTGCGTGGCGCCGACGGGGAGGCCGCCTACCGCCTGTGCAGCGAGGGCCATCACCACCACCTGGTCTGCCGCACCTGCGGCGACACCGTCGAGGTGGAGGCCCGGGCCGTGGAGCGCTGGGCGGAGCGGATCGCCGCCGAGCACGGGTTCACCGACGTGGACCACACCGTCGAGGTGTTCGGCAGGTGCGGCCGCTGCGGCGGTTGAACCGATCGCCCCCTCGGGACGTGTCTTCCGGAAGGGCGGGCCGGCCGCCCTCTGCTCCCGGACGAGGAGGGGCCGTGGACATACGTCACGCGCACTGGTCATTGCGGATAGCCGCCGCCGGGGCCGCGGCCCTTGTTCTCGCGGCGCCGGCGGGAGCGGTGAACGCCTCCACCGCCGGCGCCTACCGCCAGGTCAACCTGGTGTCGGACGTCCCCGGCCTGGCCGCGGTCACCGACCCGCACCTGGTCAACGCCTGGGGCGCCTCCTACGGGCCGACCACCCCGTTGTGGGTGTCGGACAACGGCGCCGACGTGGCCACGCTCTACTCGGGCGGTGTCCACGGCGGCCCGCAGGCGATCGTCCCGCTCGTGGTCAACATCCCGGGTGGCGCGCCCACCGGCCAGGTTTTCAACGACACGACCTCGTTCGTGGTGCACGCGCCGGACGGCTCCAGCGCGCCCGCCCGGTTCCTCTTCGTCGGGGAGACCGGCCACCTGAGCGGCTGGGCGCCGACCGTGCCGCCCCCGGCACCGTCGCACGACGCGCAGGACGCGGTGGTCACGCCCGGCGCGGTGTACAAGGGACTCGCGCTGGGTCACGCGGCGGACGGCCCCCGGCTCTACGCCGCGGACTTCTCCGCCGGCACGGTGGACGTGTACGACGGGCAGTTCCGCCGGGTCATCACGCCAGGCAACTTCGAGGACCCGCGCCTGCCCAGGCACTTCGCGCCCTTCAACGTGGCCGTGCTGGGGGATCGGGTGTACGTGGCCTACGCGAAGCAGGACGCCGAGCGCACGGACGAGGTCGCCGGGGCCGGTCTCGGCCGGGTGGACGTGTTCGACCTCGACGGCCGACTCCTGCACCGAGTGCGGGGGCACGGCGTCCTGAACGCCCCCTGGGGCCTGACGATCGCACCCGACGGGTTCGGCGCCTTCGCGGGTGACCTGCTGGTCGGCAACTTCGGCGACGGCCGCATCCACGCCTTCGACGCCCACTCGCTCGAGCCCCGCGGGGTGCTGCGCGACAGCCACCACAGGCCCGTGACCATCGACGGGCTCTGGGCGCTGCTGCCCGGCAACGGCGTCGAGGCGGGCACCGACGAGGTCATCTTCACGGCCGGGCCCGACGACGAGGCGCACGGCCTGCTCGGGACGCTCTCCGCGGGGGGCTGAGCAGTCGCCCCCGACTGGGCACGGTGCCGGGGGGCCGTGCTCAGTCGCGTGGCCGGTGCCCGGTGTAGGCCACGACCTGCTGGAACGTCGGCCTGTTCTGCCAGTCGATCGGCCGGACGCCGACCAGGCCCGCGGCGACGTGCCGGATGTCGTCCTGGTGCTTGTCGTAGGTCAGCTGTTGCAGGCTGCTCTTGCCCTGTGCCGCCAGCACCCGCTTGACCGCCGCCGCGAGCGACGCCCGCAGCTGCGCCCGGCACGCGTCCAGGTCACCGCCACCGCAGTAGGTGCGCGAGTACGGCGAGGACACCGGCTCGCCGAGCGCCTGCCGGAGATCCTTGCTGACGTAGCCGTACCACGGCACGTCGTTCCACGCCGAGCCGCGCCCGATGCGCGGATGGTCGTCGAGGATCACCGGCAGCTTGGTCGTCAGCCCGCCCAGCGTGCCGGCCAGCACGTCCCGCGCCGCCGACTCCGTTCCCTTCGGGTCGGTCGCCTGCGACTCCCACCACTCGTCGAAGATGGCGATCGCCGCCTGGTGCGCGTAGCTGCCGTCCCGGTCGCGGTCGACCCGGTGGGCGCCGTCGGCGAGCCAGTCGCGCAGCAGCGTCACGGCCTCCGCCGTGCGGGCGTCGTCGCCGACGGCGTCGAGCAGGTGGGGCAGCGTGTACGCCGCGCGGGAGTCGACCGTCGCCGCGTCGGCCACCAGCCCGACCAGCTGGGCCCGCGAGACCTTCCCGCCGTCCTTCGTGGCCGAGGCGATGCGGTCGGAGAGCGCGAGGCTGCGGTAGACCGCGCCGTAGCTCCAGACGTTGTCGGCGGCGGAGAAGTCCGGCGCCGGCTTGTTGTTCCAGCTCACCAGGTAGCCCGACGGCGGGTTGGTCTGGTGCGGGTGCTGGTCGAACGGCAGCCAGCCGGTCCAGTCGTAGGCCTCGTCACCCCACCGCGGCAGGTCGAAGTCGGTGCCCGGCGCCCGCTCGGGAAGCCTCCCCGAGCTGTAGTACGCGATGTCCCGGTCGTCGGTGTAGAACCAGTTGAACGTGTAGTCGATCGCGTCGGTCGCGTGCATGAACGACGCCGCGTCGCGTGTGTACGCCGGGTTGTTGAGCCGGGTGAAGCCCACCACCGAGTCGACCTCGTGGTGGTAGGTGCTGCGCTGCGACACGATCGCGACCGGCGCGCCCGCAACGGTCGTGCGCAGCTGCACGATGCCGTGCCGGGTGCGCAGCACCTCGAGCCGGATGTCCTTGGGAGCGTCGGGCGAGCCGGCGTTGGGCAGGGCTGTCTCGTGGTGGACGTGACGGTCCATCGGGACGCAGTCGCCGTCCACGACGTACGCCGTGGACCGCACCGTCGCCGGCGACCCGTCGGTGTTGCACAGTCGCTCGACGACCGTGTCGACGTTGTCGTTGCTGGCGCTGGTGGCCGACCAGGCGTAGTCGACGCCACGGCCGAGCTCCACGACGAGCTGGGTGCCGGCGAAGGAGACCCCGCGCGCCTTCACGCCCGGCCCGTCGAGCACGACCTCCGTGAGCAGCTGCGGGGCGTAGTAGCCGGTCTGCGGGCCGAAGACCGTGAGCGGGTGGCCGGTCGTGGTCCGGTCGGCGCCGACGACCATCGCGTTGCTGAGCCCCGGACCCACCGAGGAGAGGTCGAGGTCACCGAAGGGCAGGTCGAGCCGCAGCCCGCCGCTGCGGCCCTGCAGCGAGGCGGACGACGGCGACGGCACTGCCAGCTCGGAGCCGGCGTCGGCCCCGGTGCCGGGCGCCGTCTCGCCGTCCAGGTCGGGCATCGCCACGCCGGACCGGCTCGGGTCGACCCCGCCGGTGCCGCCGTACGGGAACGACGTGGACGCGGTCGTGGGTGCCTCGCTGTCGTTGCGCTCCCGCAGGTCCTCGTACACCGCCTTGCCACCGGCGTCACCGAAGCGCTGCTGCAACTGCTGCAGCCACCTGGCGTTGGCGTACTCCCCGCCACCTCCCTTGCCGAAGATGCCGCCGACCAACGACGCGATGTAGACGACGTCCGCGCGGGTGAACGGCTCCGGCTTCTTCCCGAGGGCGGCGTACTCGGCCGGGCAGTCGGGCGCGACCGGTGAACCGAGAGGGCACATCGCGTCTTGCGCCGCGTTGATGCCGGCGACGAAGGCTTCACCGGCCGCGAGCACGCGGGTGCCCTCGGCGCCGTAGCGGTCGGGCAGCGACGCGAGCTGCCGGTCGGCCTCCTCGGGGGTGTAGAAGGCGCTCCTCAGCTGCTCCTGGTCCATCGCGATGTTGGCCTCGCTCGGGCCGAGGAACTCCGCGGCCCGTGCCGCGCCGGCGTGCCGCAGCACGTCCTGCAGGAACATGCGGTCGCGCGTGCCTGCATAGCCGGCGCCGTAGGCGACATCCGCGTTGGTCGCACCCTTCACGTGCGGCACCCCGTCGGTGTCCCACGTGATGACCACGCCGTCCTTCGGCCGCTCGACGCGCTGCACCCGGTCGGCCGGCACGTCGAACGTCGACGCCTTGTAGTAGCGGGACAGGTCGGACTCGGCGATCCGCGAGGGGTCGGCCGTGTTGAGCGCGTCGTACTTCTCCAGCTGGTCGGCGAAGTGCGGCGGGGCGTTGACGCCGTCCCGGGCGATGCGGTGCTCCGGATCCGTCGCGACGACCTTGGCGACGTCGGTCGCGGTCACGGTGCCCGACTGGCCGGGCGGCAGGATGTTGAGCACCGCGCCGTAGTCCTGCTCGTCGGCGCTGGCCGGGACGGTGACCGCGACAAGGGCGGCGACGGCGACAGCGACGACGGACGCGGGACGGGGCACGGGGGCTCCTCGGGTCGACCCTCAGTTGACCGTCCCAACGAGCCGGTCCCGGTCAGGTCACGGCCGTCCAGCGTCCGGGACGGGGTCCGCCGGGGCGGGTGGCGGGTTCGGCACGGCCCCGCCGTACCTCCGGTCACGGCTCGCGTACGTCTCGATCGCGTGCCAGAGGTGGCGCCGGTCGAAGTCGGGCCACAGCGTGTCGAGGAAGACCATCTCGGCGTAGGCCGCCTGCCACAGCAGGAAGTTCGAGGTGCGCTGCTCGCCGGACGAGCGCACGAACAGGTCGACGTCGGGGATGTCCGGCTCGTCGAGGTGGCGTGCGATCGTCTGCTCGTCGACCTTGTCCGGGTCCAGCCGGCCGGCCGCGACCTCGCGCGCGATGGCCGCCGCCGCGTCCGCGATCTCGGCCCGGCCGCCGTAGTTGACGCAGAACTGCAGCGTCAGGGTGCGGTTGTCCGTCGTCCGGCGCTCGGCCTCCTCCAGCTCGTCGATGACGCTGCGCCACAGCCGGCGGCGCCGGCCGGCCCACCGGACCCGCACCCCCATCGCGTCGAGCTCGTCCCTGCGCCGCCGGATCACGTCCCGGTTGAAGCCCATGAGGAAGCGCACCTCGTCGGGTGACCGCTTCCAGTTCTCGGTCGAGAAGGCGTACGCCGACAGGTAGTCGACGCCGACCTCGATGGCCCCGTGGATCACGTCGAGCAGCGCGGCCTCGCCCGCCTCGTGCCCCTTGGTCCGCGGCAGCCCGCGCTGCTTGGCCCAGCGTCCGTTGCCGTCCATGACCACGGCCACGTGCCGCGGGACCAGCTCGCGCGGCAGCGCTGGCGGGCGGGCGCCGGACGGGTGCGGCGAGGGGGCTCGGACCGGCGTACGTCGTGGCACGCCCGCGACCCTAGCCGGGCTAGGTGCGCTCGACGAGCGGCAGGGAGCGCAGCCCGCGCTCGAGGTGCCACTGGAGGTAGGCCGCGACCAGGCCGCTGCCCTCGCGGCGGTGCCGGGGGTCGCTCGCGTCCGCGGTCGCCCAGTCGCCGGTGAGCAGCGCCGCCAGCAGGCCCAGCGTCTCCGGCGCCGGGGTCACCGACCCGGCCTGGCGACAGGTCGCGCAGACCACCCCGCCTCCGGCCACGGTGAAGTAGGGATGCGGACCGGCCCGGCCGCAGCGGGCGCACTCGTCGAAGGACGCGGCGTAGCCGGCGACCGCGAGCGAGCGCAGCAGGAAGGAGTCCAGCACCAGCCCCGGGCCGTGCATGCCCTCCGCCAGGGTGCGTAGGCCGCCGACCAGCAGCAGGAACTGCTGCACCGCCGGCTCCTTCTCCTCGGCCGTGAGGCGCTCGGCGGTCTCCAGCATGGCGGTGCCCGCGGTGTAGCGGCCGTAGTCGGCCGCGACCCGGTCGCCGTAGGCCGCCAGCGTCTCCGCCTGCTGGACGATGTCGAGCGAGCGGCCCTCGTAGAGCTGGAGGTCGACGTGGGTGAACGGCTCGAGCCGCGCGCCGAACTTCGACCGGGTGCGGCGCACCCCCTTCGCCACGGCGCGCACCCGGCCGCGCCGGCGGGTCAGCAGGGTGATGATCCGGTCGGCCTCGCCGAGCTTCTGAGTGCGCAGGACGACACCCTCGTCGCGGTAGAGGCTCACCGCCCCATTCTCCGCCACGACCGGCCAGAATGCTCGGATGCTCCCTCCCGCGGACGTGCTGAGGCGCCTGGAGTGCTACTACGACGCCGTCCCTCGGCCCGACGCGGACCCGGAGGACATCGGCCCCTTCACGCTCTTCGTCTCGCGCGGTGCGTGGCCGTTCTACGCCCGACCTCGTCATGGGTACGACGGGCCGCCGGCCGCTGCCGCCGACGTCGCCGCGGTCCGGGCGCGGCAGCACGCGCTCGGCGTGCCGGAGACCTTCGAGTGGGTGCACGACCTGGCGCCCGATCTGCTCGACACCATCCGGTCGAGCGGCCTGCACGTCCACCAGCACCCGCTGCAGGTGCTCACCGACCCCCTCGCGGCACCGGCACCCGCCGGGGTCCGGGTCCGGGTGCTGGACGCCGCCGACCCCGCTCTCGGCCCGGCCCTCGCCGTGCAGTCGGTCGGGTTCGCGACCGAGGGCACCCAAGTCGGCAGCGCCGGCCGCGACGAGCGCGACGCCCGGGCGGCCGAGTCGCCGGACCGCGCCGGGACGTTCGCCCGGCGCATCTCGACCGGTCAGAGCGTGGTCGTGGTGGCGGAGGACGGCGACGGGCCGCTCTGCGTCGGCATGCACCAGCCGGTGGGGGACGTCACCGAGATCGTCGGCGTCGCGACCCTGCCTGCGGCCAGGCGGCGGGGTCTCGGCGCCGCGGTCACGGCCGCCCTGGTCGAGGACGCCCGGCGCCACGGCGTACGGACCGTGTTCCTCTCCGCCGGGTCCGACGAGGTCGCCCGGGTCTACGCGAAGGTCGGCTTCAGCCGGGTCGGAACGGCCTGCATCGCTGAGGCCTGAGCGCGCCGGGCCGCGGGGCCCGGTCCGAGCGCCTTGCCCCCCGCCCCGCCCGGCTCTGAGGATTTTTCCTTGCCTCGGCCGCTCCTGGTGTTGAAGGCTCGCTGCACCGCACGGCACGGGGCTTCTCGAAGGGGCAGCTGATGTCAACCTCCACCCACGGCGCGATGATCTCCCTGCCGGCTCTCCGCTCCCAGCTCGCGGGGCGGGCGGTCGGCCCGGGCGACGCCGAGTACGACGAGGCGAGAATGGTCTTCCTGGGCGGCATCGACGCCAGGCCGGCCGTGATCGTGCGTCCCGCGGTCGACGCCGACGTCGCCAGGACCATCGCCCTGGCCCGCGAGAGCGGGCTCCCGCTCGCCGTGCGCAGCGGTGGGCACAGCGGGGCGGGCCACAGCACCGCCGAGGGCGGCATCGTCCTCGACCTCCGGGACATGAACTCGGTGGAGATCGACGCCGACACGCGGACCGCGTGGGTCGGGGCCGGGGTCACCGCGGGAGAGCTCACCGCCGCCGCCGGCGCACACGGCTTGGCGGCCGCCCTCGGCGACACCGGGTCGGTGGGGCTCGGCGGGCTCGCCCTCGGCGGCGGAGTCGGCTTCCTGGCCCGCAAGCACGGGCTCACCGTCGACAGCCTGCTCGCGGCCGACGTCGTCACCGCCGACGGGCAGGTGCTCCGGGTCGACGAGGCCTCGCACCCCGAGCTGTTCTGGGCGATCCGCGGCGGCGGCGGCAACTTCGGGGTCGCCACGCGTTTCCGCCTCCGCCTCCATGACGTCGACCAGGTCGTCGGAGGCATGCTGATGCTGCCGGCCACCGCCGCGACCGTCGCCGGGTTCGTCGCCGCCGCCGAGGCGGCGCCGGAGGAGCTGACGACGATCGCCAACGTCGTGAACTGCCCGCCGCTGCCGTTCGTCCCGCAGGAGCACCACGGCAGCCTGGTCATCATGGCGCTCGTCTGCTGGGCCGGCGACGTGGAGTCCGGTCTCGCGGCGATGGCTCCGTTCACGGCGCTGGCGGAGCCGCTCGCCGACTTCGTCCGGCCGATGCCGTACTCCGAGATCTATCCGCCGGCCGAGCCGGACTACCACCCGACCGCGGTGTCGAAGACGATGTTCGTCGAGCGGATCGGGCCTGACGAGGCGGCCACGATCGTCGATCACCTGCAGTCGTCCGACGCCACCCTCCGGGCGGCGCAGCTGCGCGTGCTCGGCGGCGCGGTAGCCCGGGTGCCCGCCGACGCCACGGCGTACGCCCATCGGGCTCGACGCATCATGGTCAACATCGCGGCGTTCTACGACGGTCCGCAGGACCGGGCCGCCCGCGCAGCCTGGGTGGCGGACGTCGTCGCCGCGCTGCACCAGGGCGACGACTCGGCGTACGTCAACTTCCTCGCCGACGAGGGGCCGGACCGCGTCCGCGCCGCCTACCCCGGGACGACCTGGGACCGGCTGGCGGCGGTCAAGGCGACCTACGACCCGGAGAACGTGTTCCGGCTCAACCAGAACGTGCCGCCGGCGCGGATCCCCGGACCGCGAGACGCCTGACGCTCGGGGATCTTCATCACCGCCAGGTTCCGGGTGCTGCCCGAGGGGTCCCGCCTCGGTGAGATGGCCAGGCCCGGGTCGGACTGAGGACACCGGGTGCGAGGTGACGACGTTGGCGGCCGGGGCAGCAGGCCGGGGTGTTGCTGTGCAGCGGCCTCGCCACCGTGGGGGTGTGCCATGCAGCTAGTGCGACCCGCCGCGCGGCACACCCGGTACGGGAGGGCCACGCCCTCTGGAGGAGACAACATCTCGACACCGGGGTCGCGCAGCACCGAGACCAGACCTACGGTCCGCGGACGGTTCGCTTCAGTCTTCGTGTCAGTAACGGCGCGCAGTGTGTGTGGCTAGAAGCCAGGGTGGGGAGCCGACCCCGGGGAGTGAGCCCCATGTTCGAGTGTTGCCAGCAGGAACTGGCTGACGTCCCTACCCGCTTCGGGTCATTCCGGTCCTAGCAGGGAGGCACCGGGCGGGAAGTCCCGCCGACAACAGAGTCGAGCTGGCAGGTCGCTTCATATCCGGCGGCGACGCCCCGGGGTCACCGCAGCACCGACCACAGCGGCCTTGGCGACTGGTGAGGGGCCAGGGGTGACGGCCTTGGTGACGACGGCCGCCTTGGCGACCGGGGCGCCGACGACTCCGCGTCGTGCTGCACGTGCTGGCCTGAGTGGCATGTCATCCTCCTTGGGTCTCGAGCGTCTGGTCCGCCTCGATGGCGGCGATGATGGCCTGCATGGGGATGCGGCCGTTGGCGATCAGCTGACCACCGCTACGGCGGGCGGCTGTTGCGAACGGCGCGGCCCACAGGTTCTCGTAGACGATCACGCCCGCCGTGCTGCCTGGGTCCATGGCCGCAGCGAGGTTCACCACGTCGTCCTCTGCCAGCAGTTCGGCAAGTTCGACCTCCAGCTTCTGCAGATCTCCGAGGTCCTCGACGTCGGACAGTTCCTTCGCCTCGACCAACCCAGCTTGGTCCTTTGCGAGGATGATCAGGTCGATGACGCGGATGGTCCCTGCGGCCACCAGGGCAAGCAGCTCGGCGGCCATCTCGCCGGTAAAGTCTGCGGCCCCAGCTGGAAACTCGACGATCACAAAGTCCACAGGACCGAGTTCGTCGAGCGATGTTTCTGTCATGGTGCTTTCCCTTCGATCATCGGTGGCCACGACGTGCCATCGTTGAATCGGAACGATCACGAGCAGCCGCCGTCTGTGAGTCGGCGAGGCCCCCTGGAGCGACGGCGTTCGCCTGCGAGCAAGCGTCGGGGCGGCCATGGAGCCAGCACGGCGAGCAACGCTGACCGGTAGCTCACCTTGGATGCTCCTCAGGTCCATGCCCCGGAGACGAGGCGGGATCAATCGTTTCGTCGTAGTTGACGCGTCGCAGTCCAGAGACCTGGAGACCCAGGCCATGCATCAGCCCCAACAGCCCCACCAGCCCGCTCTGGTCCGGCACGCTGCCCCGGATCACCGTGGTGACCGGCTCGGTTCTGGTGTGAACTTTCCCGATCTCTGCGTAGATGCGGGCGAGCGCGGTCTCACCTACCTCTCCGGCGACTTGGACCTCGTACAGCCAACTCGTCATGGGGGTCACCTCTAGTTCTTGGAGCGCTCGTGGTCTCCCACGGTGCCGCCCGGGTGCTGGGACCGCCTCACCCGATGCGGGTAGTCCGGCGCAGCGATCGACCCTTCCTGGCGAGCGAGGGACCATCGGAAGTCGTGCCTGCCAGATCGAGGTTCGTTAGTGTGAGGGAAAGGGGGGTGGCGTTCGCGAGGGGCTGGATGGCCGTGGATCTTGGTAATCCCGAGACCAGCGTGACGGGTCCTGCCACGCCGCTCGATCGACAGCCGGTGCCTCAGGTCATTGGCCACCAGTGATGGCACCAGGGAAGCCCCGGGAGACGGTGCCGAACGGCGCGTCCTTGTTGACGACCAAGCTGGCCATCCCGCAGTTGCCTCCGGGTCACCTGCTCCGGCCGCGACTGATGGACCGAATCTCGCAAGGAGTGGCCGGCCGAGTGACGCTGGTGAGTGCCGGACCCGGGTGGGGCAAGACCATGCTGGTGGCGGCCTGGGCGGCGAGTCGCCGCCCAGCGGAGCCGGTCGCCTGGTTGTCGTTGGACTCCTTCGACAATGACCCGGTGCTGTTCTGGTCCTACCTGGCGGCCGCCGTTGACGGGACGGGTGAGGTGCCAGACGGCGCTCTCGGCGCTCTGATGATCAGGCCTCCGGTGGGCAGCGAGGGGGTGAGACGCATCATCCTGGCCCTGGCCGAGCTGCGCCGGCCCGTCACCCTTGTGCTGGACGACTTCGGCGAGATCGACGACCAGCAGGTCATCAGAGGCGTCCGGGACCTCATTCGCCATCCCACACCGCTCCGGCTGGTCCTCATCACGAGGTCGGACCCGAGCCTGCACCTGAACCGGCTTCGCGTGGATGGCGACCTAGCGGAGGTTCGGGCCGACGACCTGGCCTTCACCGAGTCAGAGTCCGAAGCAATGCTGGTGCAGGCCGGCGTGGATCTACCTGGAAACCTGACCCGTCGCCTGCTGGAACGAACCGAGGGCTGGGCTGCCGGACTGCGACTCGCGACCCTGTACGCCGAGGATCACCACGGAGACGCCGGCCAGATCGAGCAGTTCGCCGACGCAGACACCGGGGTGGCCGCATATTTCGCCGAGGAAGTGCTGGCGGCCATGCGCCCAGAGCGGCACAGTTTCATGCTGCGGACGTCCGTCGTGGACCGGCTCTGCGCCGACCTGGCCGATGTCTTGTCCGGGGGCAGCGGTGGGCAACGCGAGCTCGAGGCCCTCGAGCAGGCGAACGCATTTGTGGTCGCGCTCGGCTCCGGGCGTCAATGGTTCCGCTACCACCCGTTGCTCGCCGAGGTGCTCCGCCATCGGCTGTTCCTCGACGACCCGGACCTTGCCGCGGAGCTGCACGGCCGCGCCGCGCGGTGGTACGCCGACCACGGCGAGGCAGTCGAAGCGGTCCGGCACGCGGTCCGGGCCGGCGACTGGCAGCTGGTCGGGGACCTGATGGTCACCGTCGCCGCCATCCGCGTCCTCTCGACGGAACGACAGGCGTTCGCTGCGCTGCTCGCGGAGATACCCTCGGCTGCATTCGACTCAAGTGCAGAACTTCGCGCGACAGCCGCCGTGAGATGCTTCATGGCCCGGGACTACGCGGGATTCGCCAACCAGGCGGCCCATGCGCGCGCCATGTTGAGCCAACGTGACGACGCGTCCCGACAGTCGGTCGAGGCATTCCTCTGCGTGGCGGACATGGTCGTGAGCAGGATCGCAGGAGATGTCTCAACGTTGATCACTGCCGCCACCCAACTGTTGCGGTGGCTGTCGGAGCCGACGCCCGCTGGTGGCCCGCCTGCGGTCGCGCAGTACGAAGCGCCGGCGCTGAGCAACCTGGGTGTCGGGCTCGTCTGGTCGGCGCGCTTCAACGAGGCTGAGCGTCCGCTCCGGGTGTCCCTTGGCGTCGCAGCTGATGCCGGGGCGGGACTCGTTGAGGTCAACAGCCTCGGGTACCTCGCCCTCGTCGAGCTCGAACGGGGACATCTTCATGCATCGCACGAACTCGCCACCAGGGGACGAAACGTAGCCGAATCTCGGGGCTGGACCGAGCATGCTCAGGTCACCGCCATCTACCTCAGCCTCGCCCAGATCGAGCTCGAGTGGAACGACCCTGAGCGGGCTCAGATCCTCCTCGACGCGGGGATAGCAGCACAACAAAACGACCCCGAACACCTCTCGTATCCGGCGTTGCAGGCGTTGCAGGCCAGAGTGTGGCTCGCCACCGGCGACGTGGACCGTGCCAATCAGTCGATCCACGCGCTGAACGTCGATGCTCACCTGCCGGACATCCCGCCCCTTCTGCGTTGCCAGCTGGCCCGGGTGAACGCCGAGGTCGACCTCGCCAGTGGGAGCGCCAGCACGGCGCTCGACCGTCTGGATGTCGTGCTCGGTCAGGGTGAGACAGATCGCGTGCTCCGCGTCTATCGAGCGCGAGGGCTCCTCGCGCTTGGGGATGTCGCCGCGGCCGAAGCCGAACTGGCAAGCATCCGTGAGGAGTCTGACAACCCGCTCATCACCGCACATGCGTGGCTGGTCACCGCGCTCGCCGCAGACCACCAGCGGGATGACCACCGCGCCCTGACGGCGCTAGACCGCGCCCTGGTGGCCGCCGAGCAAGAGAATCTCCGCCGCCTCTTCGTTGCGCTCGGCAACCATCGCTTGGTGGCGATGCTGGGGCATCGACTGCGACTCCCGATAGCGGGGGACCAGACGACACGAGACTTCGCGGCAGTGATCCTCGACGAGATCAATCCGGCCGAGCGGGTCGCTGTCGTTGGCTCACCGCTCCCCGAGCCCCTCACGGATCGCGAACAGGTGGTGCTGAGCCACATGGCGACCCTCAAGACGAACGAAGAGATCGCGGCCGACCTGTACATCTCCATCAACACGGTGAAGGCCCACGCGCGTGCTGTCTATCGCAAGCTCGAGGTCCCCAACCGCCGCGCAGCCGTCAGCCGTGCCCGCGACGTCGGTCTGATCTGACTCCACCAGAACGGGCTAGCCCCACGGCGCCGGGCGGGAGCGGAGCAGTTCCCCTGGAGCGGACGAACACGGCGTGGTGGCGACCTTTGGGTGTTCGGGGTCGGCCTGGGCGTCGCGACGCTCGCACCGTGGGTGTTGTGTCGGATGATCTGCATCGCTACGGCTGGCGGCTGCCGTTCCTGGTCGCCCTTCCACTGGGCATCGTCGGGGCCTACCTGCGCAGACGTCTACCGAACCGGCAAGTGCTTCTGAGCGCCGATGCGCCAGGCCCACTACCGCGGTCACCGTTCAAGGGCGCTGCGCGGTGACACGGGTCCGCTATTCGAACCGGATTCGTGCTGGTGGCCGCACTGGCGGGCACCTTCAATGCTGGTTCGTGTACCTGCCGACCCACCTCGCCTCGGCGCATGTACATTCCCTGACCGTCGCGCTGGGTTGTGCCGTGCTCGGACTGGCCGCCGTTGCTGATCGCCAACGTGGGGATGGCCGTTGCGGTGGGTCTCCTGGTGCTGCCAGCCCACGTCGCCGAGAGCCCGAACGCCCGGGCAACCGGCATCGGGTTGAACTTCGGTCTGGCGAGTGCAGTGATCGGCGGCACCGCCCCGCTGGTCGCCAGCGCGCTCCACCAGCGGGGCGTCCCGGGCGCGGTCCCGTTGCACGTGTCGGTTCTCGCCGGAGCCGGGGTTCTCGCTGCGGTTTACGCACGGGAGGGCGGGAATCTCACCGTCTGAGCGGTCCGTGAACGCTCACCTCCGATCGCCTCGGCCGCACCCGACGGGACTACCCGCAACGGGTGAGTCGCTGATGTGCTCCCTCGGACAGAGTCGAGTTCAGCAACTCCCAAAGACATTCGAGAGGGAGGGACATGGCCAACGAGATGGCTCCGCAAAGCGTCAGCCGGCGTGGCGAAGGTGGAGCGGTATTTGCCGCGGTCATCATGATGATCGCAGGATCTTTCGGCGTCCTGCAGGGGATCGCCCTCATCGCCAAGGGCACCTACTACGTCCAACCGAAGAACTACTGGATCAACACGGGCGCCTCCACCTGGGGGTGGTGGCTGCTGGTCGTCGGCTTCGTCGTGCTGGCCGCCGGAGCTGGCGTCATCTCGGGGGCAGCCTGGGCGCGATGGCTCGGCATCTTCATCGTCAGCTTCCAGGCCATCACCAACTTCTTGTTCATCCCGGTCCAGCCGTGGTGGGCGTTCACGCTCATTCTGGTCGACCTCTGGGTCATCCACTCGCTGTTCGTGCACCGACGCGAGCCGGTCTGACCCACGGCGTCCGCAGAGACGGAGACCCTGATGAGGAACCTTGACCTGCTGTGGACCGCCACCTCCGGGTGCGGCATGGCCCTGCTCGTGCTCTGGCTGTCCACCGTCATCAGAGCTCGGGGGATCGCGGCCTCGGCCGTGTTGGATCGATGCTCGCCGCGTGCACAAAGGCGGGAGCACCACCCGACGACGGCACGAGGTGACTGCCCCGTTGCCAACTTCCAGTGACCTGACTTCGAGGAGTGATGATGAGCGGGCCAGATCGCACCAAGCTCCCTATCCGGCGTCCGGCCTTTGGCGGGACCGTGGCCCGTACGTTGGACGGTTGTGAGCCTGACTGGACACAGATCGACCACGTCCACCCACCCGATGGTGCACCGAACGTCCTGATCGTCCTGATCGACGACGCGGGGTTCGGCAATCCGAGCACGTTTGGTGGGCCGATCGAGACGCCGAACTACACGCGGATGGCCGAGAGCGGCTTGCGCTACAACCGCTTCCATGTGACGGCCCTGTGCTCGCCGACCCGTGCGGCGCTGTTGACCGGCCGCAACAGTCACACCGTCGGGTTCGGCTCGGTGGGAGAGTTCTCGAACGGCTTCCCCGGCTACACCGCGGTTCTTCCACGAGACTGTGCGCCGCTTCCACGGATCCTCCGGGACAACGGCTACAGCACGGCCGCATTCGGCAAGTGGCACCTGACCCCTGACGGCCAGCAGGGAGCAGCCGGCCCGCTGGACCATTGGCCCACGGGCTGGGGCTTTGACTACTTCTACGGGATCCTGGGTGGCGGAGCCAGCCAGTGGGACCCCTGCCTGGCCGAGAACCAGAAGATCATCGGCACCGACCCGGGCTACTACGACACCGACAACCCCTACTACCTGCCCGACGCCATGGCCGACAAGACGATCGAGTGGCTGCACAATGTGCGGGCCCAGGACGCGACCAAGCCGTTCTTCGCCTACTTCGCGACCGGGTGCAGCCATGCCCCTCACCACGTGGCGCGCAGCTGGGCGGACAAGTACCAGGGCCGGTTCGACCAGGGCTGGGACCAGATGCGCGAAGAGGTCTTCGCTCGCCAGCAGGCGCTCGGGGTGGTCCCACCCGAGGCAGAGCTCACGCCGCGCAACGACGCGTTCCCGGCCTGGGACACCCTGTCAGATCCGCTCAAGGCCTTCTACGCCCGGCAAATGGAGGTCTACGCCGGATTCTCGGAGAACGCCGACCACAACGTCGGCCGCGTGATCGATGCGATCGAGGAGCTGGGCGAGCTGGAAAACACGTTGGTGCTGTGGATCTGGGGAGACAACGGCGCCAGCATGGAGGGGTCGGTTACCGGCTCGTTCAACGAGCTGACCATGCAGAACGGCATCCCGCTGAGCGACGAGATGCAGCTCCAGCTCGCCGAGCGCTACGGAGGCTTGGACGCCTGGGGCGGACCGATGATGGATCCGCACTACTCGGCGGCCTGGGCCTGGGCGGGCAACACCCCGTTCCAGTGGGGCAAACAGGTCGGCTCCCATCTCGGCGGTACGCGGAACCCTCTGGTCGTGCACTGGCCGGGCCACCTGGGTGAGGCCGGTGGGCTCCGCTCGCAGTTCACCCACGTCACCGACCTCGCGCCCACGATTCTCGAGGTCTGTGGCATCCCAGCGCCAGACACGGTCGACGGGATCGCGCAGGAGCCACTGCACGGAGTGACGTTTGCCGACTCGTTCGTGGACGCCGCCGCGCCCGAACGACACACCCAGCAGTACTTCGAGAGCGTCGGCAACCGGGCCATGTACAAGGACGGCTGGTGGCTCGCGATGCGCACCGAACGGATCCCGTGGGTCCTCACCCCAGCCGCCCTGCAGCCCTACACGCCGGGCGTGTGGAACCCGGACGACGACCCGACCGAGCTGTACTACCTGCCTGATGACTTCAGCCAGGCCCACGACCTCGCCGCTGAGCATCCCGACAAGGTCGACGAGCTGCGGACGCTGTTCTGGTCGGATTCCGAGAAGTTCAAGGTCCTGCCGCTCCTGGCCACCCTCGGGGTCTTCTTCGGGATCGCTCCACCGCTCCCCACGGACTCGACGATCGAGTTCCGAGGCGACGTCGAGGACGTCCTTCCAGGCATGGTCCCCCGCATCTACAACCACTCCTACTCGATCAGCGCCGACCTCGTCATCCCCGAGGGAGGCGCCGAGGGTGTCATCGTGGCGAACGCCGACCACCTGGGCGGCTTCTCGCTCTTCGTGGACGGCGGACGACTGACCCACACCTACTCGATGATGGGAGTGTTCGTGTGGCGCCAGCAGTCCGAGGAGCAGCTTCCCAGCGGAGAGGTGACCGTGCGGATGGAGTTCGCCGCGGACGCACCCGAGCCGGCAACCGGGGGTGAGGTCACGCTGTTCGTCAACGACAAACCCGTGGGCAAGGGCCGCATGGACCACACCGTTCCCGTGCGATTCTCCGGATACGCGGGCATGGACATCGGGCGCGACAATGGTGGCGTGGTCGACCTGAGCTACGAGGACCGCAAGCCCTTCCCGTTCACGGGGACGGTCAAGAAGGTCGGTTTCGACGTCCAGCCCCACCTCACGCCGGGCGACGAGCACGCACTGCACCTGGCAGGGCACCACGGTCAGGCGCTCCACGCCATCTCATCCTGAGCCGATACATCACACGAGGAGCTCTGCAGCATGGCGTTCGACGACGAAACGATCAACGTCCTCATCGGTGGCTACCTGTCGAAGGACGCCGCGATGGAGGACTACGAGTCGGTCCTCGGCTGCGGCGGCTACCTGCACGGCGCCGTCGTGGTCACCAAGGACCTGAAGGGCGAACTCGAAGTCCAGCAGACCGACCACATGGTCCGTGAGGGCGCAGCCGGCCTGGGGGCCGTCGGCTTCGCCGTGGGTCTGTTTGCCCCGCCACTTCTGGCCGCAACCGCCATCGGTGCTGCCATCGGGGCCGGGGCCGGCAAGCTCCTCCACCATCGCGCTGCCGAGAAGCTCGAGGCGCAGGCAGGTGCCACCATCCCGATCGGTGGCGCTGGGCTGATCGTCGCCTACCCGCACTCGGCGGCCGAGAAGGTCGAGCCCGCCGTCACCAGGGCCGTCACTCGCGCGACCGGCGAAGCGGAGGGGCACCACGTCCAAGCCCTCAAAGGCGCCATCGCCGACGCGCAGACGAAACTCGCGGCTTCGCAAGACTGACGCCCTCCGCATCGGCGGGGTGTCGTCCACAAAGTCTGCAGCGTGACACTGTTGATATTCCTCGGCGTTCCGCTGTGGCTGTGCGCCCTGGGCATTCTCGCGCTCGTGTACAGGAACCGCGGCCTGCGGAAGCGACACGGAGACATTCCGGTGCGAGTTCTGCGACCCGGGAAGACGCGCTGGACCCGGGGACACGCGGTATGGGTCTCCCAGGTATTCGCGTGGCGGGGGAGCCCCGCAGCGTGGAACGAGGACCTGGAACTGATCGTAGGTGCCAGCTTCCGTGATGCAACGCCTGAGGATCTCAAGGGTCTGCACGGCATGGGTGATGGCGTGGTGGTGGCGACCCTGAATACCGACGACGACGACATCATCCTGCAGGTCGCCACAACGGCCGAGCACCGACTGGCACTGCTAGGGCCATTCACCACATCAACCGGGCGAAACTGAAGCCGAGAGCATGCGTACTGCCTCGCCGACGGCACCGCGTCGCGCGCCTCGCACCGATGCGTCGTTCCGGGCGGAGGGCGATCGTCGCCCGCTCGAGGAGGGCGACGCCGCCTCGTCCACGAGGTCCGCGCACTAGTCGTCTCTCGCGTCCGCGTCCAACCACGAGCGCGAGTCTCCACGCGGGGTTAACGCGGCTCACCCGGCCGCGCGGTTGACCGCGCTCACCACCGCCTTGAGCGATGCGGTGACGATGTTCGCGTCGACGCCGACACCCCAGAGGATGCGCTCGCCGATCGCGCACTCGACGTACGCCGCTGCCCGTGCGTCCCCGCCGGCGGACAGCGCATGCTCGGCGTAGTCGAGCACCCGTACGTCGTGGCCGACCGAGCCGAGCGCGTCGACGAACGCCGCGATTGGCCCGTTGCCGCGTCCGCGCAGCGCCCGCTTCTCGCCGGCGAGGAACACGTTGACCGCCAGCTCGTCGTCCTCGCCCTCGGCGGACGAGGTGTGGTGCGAGTTGAGCGCCACGGGCGTACGCCGGTCGAGGTACTCCGACTCGAAGATCTCCCACATCTGGGCGGGCGAGACCTCTCCCCCACCGGCGTCGGTGCGCGCC
>DASVBJ010000307.1:0-23023 GCA_036375895.1 Actinomycetes bacterium
CACCACCCCTGGCAGCTGCGCCGGGAGGGCTTCGGTGCGGTCGTCTGGGCGACCGGGCTCCGCGGGGACTACTCCTACCTGCACGTGCCTGGCGTGGAGTACGCCGGTGGGCTGCGTCAGTACCGGGGCGCCACGCCGGCGCCGGGCCTGTTCGTCATCGGGCAACGGTTCGGGCACCGACGCCGGTCCAGCCTGATCGACGGCGCCCGCTTCGACGCCGCCGACATCGTCGGCGCCATCGCCGGACGAGGCATCACGCCGGAGGCATCCGGCGGCGACCTGGCCAACGCGAGCTGACCCTCGGGAAGGATGACCATGCGCACCTCACCCGCAGACCGCTACGACGCCGTCATCGTCGGCGCCCGTTGCGCAGGGGCCGCGACGGCGCTGCTGCTGGCTCGCGCCGGGCTGCGGGTGCTGCTCGTCGACCGCGCAGTCCCCGGCACCGACACGCTGTCCACTCACGCCCTGATGCGTGGCGGGGTGGTGCAGCTCAGCAAGTGGGGCCTGCTCGGCGCAGTCGTCGACGCGGGCACCCCGCCGATCAGCCGCACGCTGTTCGACTACGGCACCCACGCCACGACCGTGACGATCCGTCCCGCCGCCGGAGTGGACGCGCTGTACGCCCCTCGGCGGACGGTGCTCGACGCGCTGCTCGTCGATGCCGCGGTCTCGGCCGGTGCCCACGTCGCGTTCGATGTCGTCGTCACCGGCCTCCACCGCGACGACAGCGGAAGGGTGCGTGGCGTCAGTGGCCACACCCGCGGCGGGCCGGCCTTCCATGCCTATGCGCCGGTGACCGTCGGCGCCGACGGCCTCCGGTCCACCGTCGCCGACGCGGTCGACGCGCCGGTGACGCAGCGCGGTCGGCACGCGGGGGCCGTTTGGTGCACGTACGTCACCGGCCTGCCGAACGAGGGGTATCGCTGGTTCTGGCGACCGGGGACCGCAGCGGGCCTCATCCCGACCAACGGCGGCGCGACGTGCGTGTTCGCCGGAATGCCCTCCGGCCGCTTCGCGGTGCCGGCCCGAGGGGGGCGCTGGCGGGCGCTGCTCGCCACTCTGGCCGAGGCGGCGCCGGATGTCGCCGCCGAGCTGCGGTCGTCCTCGCCGGTGGCGCCCGTGCGCGGCTGGGCCGGTGTCCCGAGCATCGGCCGGCGGGCGCACGGCCCCGGCTGGGCGCTGGTCGGCGACGCCGGCTACTTCAAGGACCCGCTCAGCACGCACGGCATGACCCAGGCCCTGCGCGACGCCGAGCTGCTCGCCGACTCGATCCTGGCGGCGCACTCCGGCGCCGAGCCGTCCGGCGCTGCCCTGGCCCGCTACGAGCGTACGAGGGATCGGCTCTCCGCCGGGCTTCTCACCGCCACGGATGCGCTGGCCGCCTATGACTGGGACGCGGCCGGGGTCGAGCGCCTGCTGCGCCAGCTGGCCTCCGCGATGAGCGACGAGGTCGAGGCGCTGGCGATGACAGAGGCATCACCCGGGGCATCGGCGGGCCGCTCGGCGCGTACGGCGTGAGACGTGCCCGCCGGGGACCGTTCGCGGGTTCCGGCGATCGGCACCTTCGACGTATCGTCACGCCCGGGAGGCCGGTCGTGAGCGTCGACATCAAGATGCTCGGGCGGTTCGAGGTCCTCGCCGACGGGGAGCGATGTCCCGCCGACCCGTGGCGACGCAAGCATGCCGCCGCGCTGGTCAAGGTGCTCGCCCTGGCACGGCATCGCAGCATGCACCGCGAGCAGCTGATCGACCTGCTGTGGCCCGACCTGAGCCTCGCGGAGTCAGCCCCCCGTCTGCACAAGGCCGCTCACTACGCCCGTCGCGGCCTGCCCGACCCGAGCGCCGCGGTGGTGCTGCGTGGCGACATGATCGTCCTGCTGCCCGACGCGGAGGTCACGGTCGACGCGCTGGAGTTCGAGCGCGCCGCCGCGGATGCTCTTCAACGGGGGACCCCTGCGTCCGCCGCGGCGGCGCTCGACCTGTACGGCGGGACCTTGCTGCCCGAGGACCTGTACGAGCCGTGGACCGAGGCGGCACGCGATCGGCTGAGCGCCCTGTACCAGCAGCTGCTCCGCCAGGCGGGACGCTGGGAGCAGCTGGTCGAGCTCGACCCGGTCGACGAGGAGGCGCACGTCGCCCTCATCCAGGCCCACCTCGACAAGGGCGACCGGACCTCCGCACTGCGTCAGTACGAACGGATGGACCGGGCACTGCGTCAGGAGCTGGGCATCGGCCCGGGACGTGAGGCCGCCGCCCTGCGCGACCGGGCTCTCGCCGACCTTCCGGCGGTCAGCGTTCCGCGCCAGCGCGCGGGGGAGCAGCGCCTGCTCGGCCGGGACGCCGTCCTGCGCAGTCTTCGAGGCGCGCTCGACGAGGTCGCCGCAGGGGCAGGGCGCACGGTGCTGCTGTCCGGGCCACCCGGAGTCGGGAAGACCACGGTGCTGGACTGGCTGAGGGCCGAGGCCGCAGGGCGTGGCTGGCGATGCGGGGAGGGTGCGGCCGCCACCATCGAGGGCGCGTGGCCGTACGCGCCGGTGCTCGAGGCGATCGCGGACCTGTGCCGCGCCCACCCCGTGCTGCTGGACGGCGTGGACGACCGGTACCGGTCCGAGCTCGACCGCGCCCTCTCGCTGCGCGACGTGACCGCCGACGGCGACCATGGCCATCAGCACCTGTTCGTCGCGGCCGGCGCGCTGCTGGCGGTCGCCGCCGCCGGCACGGGAGTGGTCCTGCTCGTGGACGACGCCCATGAAGCCGACGACGCAAGCCTGCGGCTGCTGCACTACCTGGCGCGCCAGAGCCGGCAGGAGCCGGTGCTGATCGTCGTGGCATACCGCGACGAGCCGGGGCGTGACGACCAGCTGGCCGAGTTCCGCACGAGCCTCGGCCGCCGGGAGGGGACAGTGGCTCTCTCCCTCGAGCCGCTGGACCGGACCTCGACGGAGACGCTGGTGAGGTCGATGTCCCCCGAGCTTTCGCCAGAGTCGGTCGAGCAGGTGTGGGAGCTGTCTGCCGGGCTGCCGTTCGCGGCCGCCGAGCTCGCCCGCGCTGCTGCGGCAGCGCCCCAGCTCCCGCTCACGCCGGGCGCCGGCGCCGCGCTCACCGCGTGGCTGCCGCCCCCCACCCGTGACCTGCTCGCGCGCGTGGCTGTGGCCGGTCTTGCGTTCGACACCGACGAGTTCGTGGCGCTCAGCGGCCTCCCGGACGAGCTGGCGTACGCACGTCTGGAGTCCGCGCTGGCGGCTCGCATCCTCGATCGCACGGAGACGGGCTACCGGTTCCGCCACGCCCTGCTGCGCGAGGACATCCTCGCGCAGCTGCCCGCGCACCGGCGGGCCGCGCTCCACCGTGACGCCGCGACCCGGCTGGCGGGCCTCGGTGCCTCGCCGGCCCGTATCGGGCACCACCTGGTCGCGGCCGGGGCGGCCCGCGAGGCGGTGCCGTACCTGCTGGCCGCCGCGCGGACCGAGGCCGCTGTCGGTGCGTACCGGGACGCGCTCGCTCTCCTCGACGCGGTCCGCAGCCATGCGACCGGTGCGGCGCGGGCGGAGATCGCCGCGCTGCGTGGGGACCTGCTCGGCTCACTCGGCGCCCCGGGTGCCGTGGAGGCGTACCGGGACGCCGTCCGCCTGGGGTCCGGTGAGCTGCGACGCCGGTCCCGGGCCGGGCTGGCCCGCGCCGCCACCTATTCCGGGGACTTCGCAACCGCGGAGGACGCCCTCGCCGGCCTGGAGCTCAACGGCGGCCCCAACGATGCTGCCGTCCTGCTGGCCCGCGGCAACCTGGCGTACTTCCGGGGTGACCTCGACGCCGCGTGGTCGGTCAGCGAGCAGGCCCGCGACCTCATCGTCACCGGCGACGAGCAGTGGCAGCTGCTGGACCTGGTCGCGCTGCAAGGCCTCGTGGCGCACACGCGGGGGGAGTGGTTCGAGCGGCTCAGCCTCGAGCTGCAGCACGGCCGGAACGCGCCGCAGGTCGCGGCGGCGGTGTTCGACTCGCACCTGTGCGTCGCCGAGTACCTGCTGTACGGCCCGACTCCGTACCCGCGGGTCATCGAGCTCGCCCGCGCCCTGCGGGACACCGCCCACCGCGCCGGCGTGATGCGCGCGGTGGCGTTCGCCACCGCGTTGCTCGGGGAGGCTGCTCTGCTGTCGGGTGCCCTCGACATCGCCGAGACGGAGCTGACCGAGGCCGTCGATCTCCACCGGGACATCGGTGCGCGTGCGGGCGAGGCACACTGCCTGCAGCGGCTGGCGGAGGTCCGCCTGGCCCGCGGTGACCGACCGGGCGCCCGTGAGCTGTGCGAGCGTGCCCTGCCCCTCGCCAGGTGGTCGGCCATCGCGATGCACCTGCTGCAGCGCGTGTACGGCACGCTCATCGCGGCCGCCGACGACCCGGCCGCGGCCCGGGACGAGGTGGGCCGCGCCGAGGCAACGCTGGGGGAGGCGGACTTCTGCTCCTTCTGCGCCGTGATGCTCGCCGTGCCCGCCGCCGCCGCGTGTGCCGACGCGGGTGACCTCGCGGCCGCGCAGCGGCATCTCGACGTCGCGGAGCGCTCCGCCGGCCTGTGGGACGGCACCGCCTGGCAGGGCGCGATCTGCGAGGCCCGTGCCCACCTCGCTCGCGCTCATGGCGACGTCGACGGCGCGGTCCGGCTGCTCCACGAGGCCGAACGGATCTTCTCGGCCGCGGGGCAGCCGCTCGACGCGCGCCGGTGCCGGCTCTCCGCCGAGCACCCTGCCGGCCCGCCGGTGCCGGCCCAGGTGGCGCCGCTCGCCCAGCCGAGGGCCTCCTCCAAAACCCCGAAGGCATAACCAGGTGAGGCCCCTGCGATCGGGGCCAAGATGCAGGGCATGGGGATCACCGTCGCGGTTACCGGCCCGACCGGGGAGATCGGCCGGTCGGCCGTCGTCGCCCTGGAACGGGAGCGGCTCGTCGACCGGGTCGTCGGGATGGCCCGGCGGCCGTTCGACCCGGGCGCGCACGGCTGGCGCAAGACCGAGTACCGCCAGGGTGACATCCTCGACCGCGCGGCGGTGGACGCGCTCGTCGCGGACGCCGACGTCGTCGTCCATCTCGCCTACCTGATCCTGGGCTCGCGTGCGCGCAGCCGCCGGGTCAACCTCGCCGGGTCGCGCAACGTGTTCGAGGCCGCGGTCTCCGCGCCCCGGCCTCGGCGGCTCGTCTACACCTCGTCCATGGCCGCGTACGGCTTCCACCGTGACAATCCCGTCCCCCTCACCGAGGACGTCCCGATCAGGGGATCACGCGAGCTCTACTACTCCCAGCAGAAGGCCGAGTGCGAGGCACTGCTGGCCGAGACCACGGCAGGGTCAGAGCTGGAGGTCTATGTCCTGCGGCCCTGCGTCGTGGCCGGCCCGGGGGCCACCGCGCTCGCCGACGCCATGCCCTGGGCAAGGGCCGGTGCGCGTCTGCCCCACGTCGTACAACGGGGCCTCGCGGCCGTGCCGTCCGTTCGCCTTGTGCTGCCGGATCCCGGGGTCGAGCTGCAGCTCGTGCACCACGACGACGTCGCGTCCGCCATCGCCGCCGCGGCGACGGGACGGGGGACGCCGGGCGCGTACAACATCGCGGGAGACGGGCAGGTGACGCTGTCCCAGGTCTGGCACGCGCTCGGCGCTCACGCGGTCCGCGTGCCCCGAGCCCTCGCTGTCGCCACCCTCGGGATGCTGGCTCGGTTGCCGCGCGTGCCCTCCACGCTCGAGTGGGTACAGGTGGCCGCTGCGCCCGCCATCATGGACACCTCGAAGGCGAAGCAGGAGCTCGGCTGGCGCCCGGCGTACACGACCGAGCAGACGCTGGAGGCGATGGCCGACGCGCTGCGGGAGCGCGCGTCGGATTAGTCCCCTTCATGGCAGAACCGGCTGGTCGCCGCGGTGTTTCGCGCAGCCGCGGCGGCGACGGCCGGCGGCCCGGTCGGCGTACAAATGCCCCTGGTTGGCACCCGGGCGGAGGCGTACATTACGGCGACGATCACCGTCCCTTGGGGGGGACGCGTCGTGACGCGGAGGTGGCCCATGGCCAGAGGACGACGCACGATTTCCCTGCTCGCTGTGGTGGCGATGCTCGCCCTGCCGGGGGTCGCGGCCAGGGCGGACTCCCCGCCGTCGGGGTCTCCCGTCCCGAACGCATCGGGCAAGGCCGTCTTCTTCGTGGCCGATGGCATGCGGCAGGACCTGATCGAGCAGTACGCCGGCCAGGGCGAGCTGCCGACGATGGCCGAGCTGCTGAAGAAGGGCACGTCCGCGACCGGGGGCGGCCTGATGCCCGAGGCGCCGCCCAACACCGGCGCCGGGTGGTACTCCCTGGCCACTGGCGCGTGGGCGGGGGTCCACGGATCCACCAACAACACCTTCCACATCAACGGCCAGGCGTTCACCAGCCGCACCTCGGCCTTCGACGCCGGCGTCCTGCAGGCCGAGACCATCGCGCAGGCAGCCGAGCGCGGCGGCAAGAAGGTCGCCCAGGTCGAGTGGGCCGGGGGCCGCAACGCCACCATCGACGGCCCGACCATCGACTACCTGACGTTCCTGTCCGGGCGGGGCGTCGCGACGAACTACATCTCGCCGGACGACCTGGCGAGCTTCGTCCGGAGTCTCGGCGTGCAGTTCGACCACCCGGCCGGTTTCGCCGGCCAGGCGCCGTTCCCCGGTGCCGCCCCCACCGACGCCACCGGCTGGACCAACGTCCCCGCGTCGTACAGCACGGCCAAGGAGATGCGGCTGCGGGTGCTGGACTTCGGCGTCGACAAGTACGGCCTCAACGCCTACCTCTACGACAGCACGAACGACAGCACCACGAACTACGACCGGGTGCTGTTCTCGCCCAGCAAGGACGGCAGCGCCAAGGTCGGCGACCTGGGCAAGGGCGAGTGGGCAGACGTCAAGGTCAAGATCGTCGGGGGCGCCTTGGCAGGCAAGACGGCCGGCTTCCTCGTCAAGGTGGAGCAGCTCACCCCTGACCTGTCCCAGGTCCGCCTGTTCCACACCTCGGTGGCCCGCGCCAACGCGAGCTGGCCGGGCTGGCCGGGCGACTCGGCGTACCCGACGGCGACCGACTTCGAGGAGTACTTGGCGCAGCGCTTCCCGTCGTCGACGGCAGCCGACTTCGCCGTGCTCGAGTCCGGCGTGGTGAGCGAGGAGACGTACGTCCAGCAGGGCCTCTACTGGGAGACCGGCCACCAGCCGATGCTGCAGTACGTCGTGCAGACCTACCGGCCCGACGTGCTGCTGGCCGGCTACCCGACGACCGACGAGTTCCAGCACCAGTTCCTCGGCCTGGTCACCAAGACGCTCCCGAACGGGGCCGCCAACCCTGCCTTCGACGACGTGCAGGTCAACGGCACCCCGGACGGGCGGGTCTCCGAGCGCGAGGCCTTCCTCGAGCGGGCCTACCAGGGGGCCGACGACACGCTGGCCATGGCCCGCTCGCTGATGGGCAAGGACCCGACGACGTTCGTGTCCTCCGACCACGGGTTCGCCCCGCAGTTCGCCGCGGTGGACGCCAGCAAGGTGCTGGTCGACCTCGGCCTGCTGTCCAAGCCGCAGACGTCGAACTGTCGACCGGACATAGGCGAGACCATCGGCAAGGCCAAGGCCTGCTGGGCCGGCGGGACCGTGCAGATCTACCTCAACCTGGCCGGCCGGGACCCGGTGAACCCATCGTTCCAGCAGGTGCCCGCCGCCGACGCGAACACCGTCGTCGCACAGGTCAAGGCGGCCTTCCTCGCCCTCGCGGACCCCAACGACTGGACGGGAGACGGCCAGCCCGAGGGCTGGAAGGTGATCGACCGGGCGTTCACCAAGGCGGAGGCGCGGTACATCCCCAACGGCCCCGACTCCACGGCGGACATGGCGCACCCGACCCGCACCGGTGACCTCGTCGCGTTCGCGTACCCGCCCTACCAGTTCGACGCCGCCACGCCCGGCACGCTGGTCGCCCGCTCGGCCTTCTTCGGTCAGCACGGCTACGTGCCCGACGTCGTCGACCTGGCCGACAACGTGAACATGCGGTCCACCTTCCTGGCCGGCGGGTCTGGCATCGCCAAGGGCCAGGTCACGGCGCGCACGATCGACCTGGCGCCGACGATGGCGTTCATCCTCGGCGTCCCCGAGCCGCAGCAGTCCCAGGGCCGCGTGCTGCTCGAGGTGGTCAAGGGCGCGCCGTCGTACAAGCCGGTCTCGATCGTCGCGCTGACCGACTTCCACGGACAGCTCGAGCCCACGACCGCGCCGTTCGACGGCATCAACACCACGGTCGGCGGGGCCGCCTACCTCGCCAGCTGGTTCGACGAGGACGCGGCCGCACTTCCCGGTCCGTCGCTGCTGCTCTCGTCCGGTGACAACGTGGGTGCGTCGCCCGCCAACTCCGGGCTCCTGGAGGACATGCCGGCCATCGATGTGGAGAACGCGTGGGGGCTCGACGCCACGTCGTACGGCAACCACGAGTTCGACTACGGCGTCACCCGGCTGCTGAACCAACAGGCCCGGGCACACTTCCCGTTCCTTGCGACGAACATCCTCGACGCGAGCACCGGGCAGCTGCCGCCGTGGGTCACGCCGTCGAAGGTGTTCGACGTCAACGGCACCAAGGTCGGCGTCATCGGGGCCGAGCTCAAGCAGACCCCGGAGCTGGTCAGTGCCGGTGCCACCGCGGGCCTGATCTTCGACGACGAGGTGACGCGCATCCGCGCCGAGTCGGCCAGGCTGAAGGCCGCGGGCGTGCGGGTCCAGGTCGTGGTGATCCACCAGGGCACGTCGAACGGTGTCAACAGGATCGACGGCAAGCCGGCCGTGCCCTGGGACGGCCCGATAGTCGACATGACCAACCAGCTGCAGGACACCACCGTCGACGTCGTGTTCGCCGGCCACACCCACCGGGTGGCCAACACGATGGTGGGCCGGATCCTCGTCGCGGAGGGGTTGAACGCCGGCGGCAGCTACTCCGTCGCGCAGCTCATGGTGCAGGGCGGAGACGTGGTCTGGGCCGGTGCCGCGACCCGCATCCCGAAGACCATCGGCGTGACCGCCCGTGCCGACGTCAAGGCCATCGTCGACGACGCCAACGCGCAGACGGCTGTCCTGCGGACCAAGGTGATCGGGACGCAGAAGTTCGACATCAAGCGGGCGCCGACGCGCCTGTTCGAGTCCGCGATGGGCAACATGGTCGCCGACGCGATGCGGCTGAAGTACCCCGGTGTGGACGCCGCCTACACCAACTCGGGTGGCCTGCGGGCGGACCTGAACTGCAGCCCGCCGAGCGCGGGTGAGGCGCCGTGCGAGATCACCTGGGGCGAGATGTTCGCGGTGCTGCCGTTCGGCAACCGCACGGTGATCGAGACGTTGACCGGCGCCCAGCTCGAGCAGGCGTTCCTCAACGGCTTCAAGCCTGCCTGCGACTCGGCGTTCCCCGGCGGGACCGGACGCTTCCCGCAGGTCTCCGGGCTCAAGGTCACCTACGGGTGCAGCGGCACCACCCCGGTGGTGACGGGCATGTGGAAGGCGCCGGGCGGGGTGGGTGGCACGCTCACACCCATCGGGCCTGCGGACACCGTGCGCATCGTCACCAACGACTTCATGTACGGCGGCGGTGACGGGTACACGGTGCTGGGCCAGGGCACGGACGTGGCCCAGCCGGGTGACGACCTGCTCGAGGTGACCATCGGCTACGTGACCGCAAACTCGCCGGTCGGGCCGGTGGTGGAGGGCCGCATCACCCGGCCGTGACGAGGGCCGGCGCCGCTGTCGGTCACGACAGTGCCGGAGCGGGCGGGCAGGTTGCCCGCTCCGGCGGGGCCGGCCGTCGCTCGCGTGCCGCGCGGCCCACGGCGGTCCCGGAGTCCGTCCCTCAGGTGTCGTCCGGCTGGCCGAGGGACACGCTCACCTCGCCCTCGCGCACGCGCACCGGGTAGACGGCCACCGGCCTCGTCGCCGGGAGGTTGAGCACCTTGCCGGTGCGCAGGTCGAACCGCGAACCGTGCAGCCAGCACTCGATCGCGCAGTCGTCGACGTCCCCCTCGGACAGGGGGATCGCCTCGTGCGTGCACTGGTCGCGTACCGCGAAGACCTCGCCGCACGTCCGGACGAGACAGATGGCCAGGTCGTCGACCACCACCCGCAACGGCTCGTCCTCCCGGAGGTCGTCGAGCCGGCACACGGTGCGCCAGCCCACGTCGGCTAGCGGGGCCCGAGGGAGAACTTCTGCATGAGTACGTCCTACCCCCTCGCGGTCGATCATGACCAGCCGCCCCTTCCCCCGGCAGCGATCATGCACGTCCCGTCGCCAGGGGCGACGGGACGTGCATGATCGCTGTTGGTCTGTTGGTCTGTTGGTTTGTTGGTTTGTTGGTTTGTTGGTTTCGGGGCTCAGGCGAGGACGTTCAACCCGGCTGGGCGCACCGTCGCGGTCAACGGGAGAGGGCCCACGGGCTCTCCGTCGCCGTAGGCGGTGGCCGCTGTCTGGCTGGAGAGGGTGACCTGCCGGGCGGTGAGCACGAGCACCTCGTCCAGCTCGACGTGGGACCCGTCGTACAGCCGCGGCAGCCACCGGATCAACCGCAGTCGCGAGGCCGCCTTGACGACCACCACGTCGAGCAGCCCGTCCTCCAACGAGGCGGCGGGTGCGATGTGCATCCCGTTGCCGTAGTAACCGGAGTTGGCCACGACCACGGTCGCCGCGCGGTGCCGGTGAAGGATGCCGTCGACCGCGATGTCGTAGGTGCGCGGCTGGTAGGTCGCGAGGGCGCGGACCGCGGCGTACGGGTACTGCAGGCTCCCGGGCAGGCGATGGGCCCGGTTCACCAGCTCGGAGGCCAACGAGTCGACGCCGACGTACACGCTGCCGACGACGACGCGGCCGTCGACGTCGACGACGTCGATCGCGCGGGGAGCGGCATGCAGCAGGGTCTGGGCGACCTGCTCCGCATCGGAGGGCAGGCCGAGCTGGCGCGCGAAGTCGTTGCCCCGGCCGACCGGGACGATCCCGAGGACGCCTCCGGCGGCCACGACGCCTCCCGCCAGCGACGACACCATGCCGTCGCCGCCTACCGCGACGACGACGTCACCGGCGGCGACCGCCTCCCCGACCAGGGCCCTGGACGCGATCGGGCCCGGGCTGTAGGTGACGTCCACCCGGGCGCCCGCCTCGCGCAGCGACCGGGCCACGGCGACGACGACCCCTGCCCCCGAGCCGCCGCCGGCCCCCGGGTTCACCAGGAGGTGGAAGGACCTCACGGCACGAGCACCCCCGGGTTCAGCACCCCGGCCGGGTCGATGCGGGCCTTGAGGGCACGCAGCATCTCGACGCCGACGGGCCCGATCTCCCGGGCCAGCCACGGCTTGTGGTCCCGGCCCACTGCGTGGTGGTGGGTGATGGTCGCCCCGGCGGCGATCATCGCGTCGGAGGCCGCCGCCTTGGCCTTCGCCCACTGGGCGAGAGGGTCGTCGAGCTCCTTGGCGGCAACCGTGAAGTACAGCGAGGCGCCCGTCTCGTAGACGTGGGAGACGTGGCAGAGCACGAGCGGTGGGGTGCCCTGCTCGGCCAGCGCCTCCTGCAGGGCGGACCGTACGCCGTCGTAGAGGCCCCGCAGGCCGGACCAGAACGTCGCGGTCTCCACCGTCTCGACGAGCACGCCGAGGTCGAGCAGCGAGTCGCGGAGGTACGGCCCGTGGAAGCGTCCTCGCAGCCAGGCGGCCCCCGCCTCCTCGCCGAGGCTCCGCCCGCCGAGCTCGTCGAGCCGAGCGGTGACGGCCGCGCGCATGGCGTCGACGCTCGCCGGCTCGCCCTCGTAGCCGGTGACCATCAGGCATCCGCCGGCGCCGTCGAGGCCGACCTCTGACGGGGCGGCCAGGTTGACCGCGGTCTCGGCCTCGTCCGAGAGGCGGAGGACCGTCGGCGCCGCCCCGCTCTGGGCGAGCTCACGCAGGGCGGCCGCTCCCTCCGCGAAGGACGGGAGACGCCACCCCTCGTACACCTTCACCGGCGGGACCGGGCGGACCCGCACGGTCACCTCGGTGATCACCCCGAAGGCGCCCTCCGACCCCAGCACCAGCTGGCGCAGGTCCGGGCCGGCAGCCGTGGCCGGTGCGCTGCCGAGGTGCAGCTCGCCGAGGGGAGTGGCCACCCGGAGCCCGACGACCAGCGAGTCGAACCGGCCGTAGCCGGACGACGCTTGGCCGCTGGACCTGGTCGCGGCGTAGCCGCCGATCGTGGCGTACTCGAACGACTGGGGGAAGTGGCCGAGGGTGAGCCCGTGCCCGGCGAGCAGGCTCTCCGCCTCCGGCCCGAGCAGGCCGGCCTCCAGCACCGCGGTCCGGGACTCCCGGTCGACCGAGACGAGACGCTTCAGCCGGGCGAGGTCGAGGGCGACCACCCCGGCATAGCCCTCACGCCGCGCGACGAGACCGCCGACGACCGAGGTGCCGCCGCCGAACGGCACCAGCGCCACGCGGTTGTCGCTGCACCAGCACACGACCGCGGCCACCTGGTCGTGGTCGGCGGGACGGACCACCGCGTCGGGGGCGTCGCCCGCGTCGCCGGCCCGCATCCGCAGCAGGTCTGGGGTCGACTTGCCACGGGTGTGCCGGACCCGCGAATCGTGGTCGCGGCGGACGTGCTCGTCTCCGACCAGGTCGATCAGCCCGCGGACCAGCTCCGCGCCGAGGGCCGGCTCGGGGAGCCGGACCTGGTCCAGGGCGGCCGAGGGGTGCTCCGTCACCGGCCCGAACGCCATCTCGACCAGTGCCCTCGCCGTGTCGGGGAGGGGCTGCGCCGCCGCCGGGTCGCCCCATCGGGCCCAGTGCATGGGAGTCGCCATGTGGTACAACGTGACACATGCCGTCACTCCGTCACAAGGCTGGGCCGGACGACGAGCTGCTCGACGCGGCGCGGCACTGCATCCTCGCCGTGGGCTGGCGACGCACGACGCTCACCGATGTCGCCCGGCGGGCCGGCGTGTCCCGCATGACCATCTACCGGCGCTGGCAGGACATGCAGTCGCTGCTCGCCGACCTGATGACGCGCGAGTGGTCCGGCGTGGTCGAGGACGGCGCGCTCGACGCCGGCGCCTCGCCGCTGGACCGGCTCGTCGGCGGGGTCGCGGCAACCGTCGCCGCCCTGCGCGACAACGAGCTGTTCCGACGGATCGTGCACGTCGACCCGGAGCTGCTGCTGCCGTACCTGCTGGATCGGCGCGGCCGCAGCCAGGACGCCATCCTCGCCCTGCTCGAGGCGGCGATCGCCGAGGGCCAGAAGGACGGCGCGATCCGTGACGGCGAGCCCACGGTGCTGGCCCGGTCGATCATGCTCTCCGCGCACGGGTTCGCCATCTCCGCCGAGACGATGGCCGACGAGCGGGGGCCGTCGGTCGAGCAGCTCGACCACGAGCTGCGCGAGCTGACGTGGAGGTACCTGAGGCCATGACGGGCGGCGCGGCGCTCAACGGCGCCCGGCGGGCGCGCGAGCTCGCCGAGGCGACGGACGGGCGCGTCGTCGACGTCCTGGTCGTCGGCCTCGGGGTCACCGGCGCGGGGGTCGCCCTCGACGCGGCGTCGCGCGGACTCTCGGTCGTCGCCGTCGACGCGCACGACGTCGCCTTCGGCACCTCCCGGTGGAGCTCCAAGCTGGTGCACGGCGGCCTGCGCTACCTCGTCAGCGGGCAGGTCGGCGTCGCACACGAGAGCGCGGTCGAGCGGGGCATCCTGATGACCCGGACCGCCCCGCACCTGACCCACCCGCTGCCGATGCTCGTCCCGATGACGAGCATGGTGTCCCGGGCCCAGTCGGCCGTGACGCTCGGCGGCCTGGTGGCCGGTGACCTGCTGCGGGCGAGCGCGCACACCTCCCACGACGTACTGCCCCGACCCCGCCGCCTGTCCCGGACGGAGACGCTTGCGATCGCCCCTGGGCTGCGCGTCCAGGGCCTGCGGGGCGGCCTGCTGTCGTGGGACGGGCAGCTCGAGGACGATGCCCGTCTCGTCGTGGCACTGGCCCGCACGGCAGCTGCCCACGGCGCCCGCATCCTGACCCGCACCCGGGTCACGGAGCTCGGTGGCGGCGGTGCCGTCGTGCGCGACGAGCTCACCGGCGCGACCTCGACGATCACGGCGCGCGCGGTGGTCAACGCGACCGGGGTGTGGGCCGGCAGCCTCGTCCCCGACGTGGCGCTGCGACCCTCCCGCGGCACCCACCTGGTCCTGCGGGGGTCCAGCCTGCCCGGCTTGTCGGTCGCGGTGGCGGCGCCGGTGCCGGGCGAACGCAGCCGGTTCGTGTTCCTCCTGCCGCAGCCGGACGGGCGGATGTACGTCGGGCTCACCGACGAGCCCGTCGACGGTGACGTGCCCGACGTCCCGCAGCCGAGCGAGGCCGAGGTCGGCTTCCTGCTGGACGTGATCGGGGCCGTGTTCGACCACCCGCTCCGCAAGGACGCCGTGGTCGGCACGTTCGCCGGTCTGCGCCCGCTGCTCGACGCCCGAGGGCGCACTGCCGACCTGTCCCGCCGGCACGCGGTCATCACCTCCGGCTCGGGAGTCGTCACCGTCGTCGGCGGGAAGCTGACGACCTACCGCCAGATGGCGGAGGACGCCGTCGACGCCGCCTTGCGGAGCGCAGGGCTCGATGCCGCGCCGTGCCGCACCAGACGGCTCCCGGTGGTGGGAGCGGCGCCCCGCCTGGCGCTCGCCGGGATCGAGGCGCCGGAGCGGCTCGTCCGCCGGTACGGCGCCGAGGCCACGGCCGTCCTCGCCTCGGCCCAAGCCGTCTCGGGTCGTCGGGTCGATGACGTCCTGGCGCCGATCGCCGACCGGGTGCCCGTCACGATGGCCGAGCTGCTGTGGGGGGTGACGCACGAGGGAGCCCTGGACGTCGACGACCTGCTCGACCGCCGTACGCGGGTCGGCCTCGTCCCGGCTGACCGGGCCGCGGCCGTGGCCGCGGCGCGGGAGGCGCTGGAGCTGGCCGCGCGTCCCGAGGTCTCGACACTCTGAGTGACCACGACCGGGCATGACCTAGGCCCCTAGAGGTGGTGCCCCACGCCGTCGCACCATGCTGTCGGAGGGGTCGTGATGGACGCCGGACAAGACGCTGAGGCGAGGGGGACGCCGCTCGACGCGCTGCTCGACATCTTCCGGGTGAAGCAGTACTTCGGGGTTGCCCTCGAGCTGCGCTCGTGGGCGCGGGCTGCCCGTGCGGACCTCGGCTTCGTCGACGTCGTACGCCGGGCCGCGCTCCCGCTCCCCGCCTTCCTTCCCGCCACCGCGCTCCCGCACGCGCCACCGGGCCGCCCGCTGCCACGCCGGGTGCGCCGGCATCCCCACCCGCGTCTCGCCGGGCGTCGGGTCGCCGTCGTGAGCAGCGGCGGCAGCGGGGCGCTCGCCACCCTCATCGGCCTGGCCCGGGCGCTGGACGAGGCGCACGCGTCGGTGTGCTGCTGGTCGCTCTGCAGCGGTGGGGCGCTGTTCGGCTTCCCGCTCGCCGCGGGCCTGCCCGCCGATCGGGTCGCCGACTTCGTGCTGGGGCTCACCGCCCGGGACCTCGTCGACCTCGACTGGCCCGCAGTCGCGCGTGCGCCGTTCCGGCTGGGCCGGGGTCTCACCGGGCTGGTGCGCGGAGAGCGGGTCGAGCGCACCTACCGCGACCTGCTCGGCGACCTCACCCTCGGCGAGCTTCCGGTGCCCGCCTACGTGCCGATCTGGAACGCCGAGCACAACCGGCTGGAATACCTCGGGCCGCGAACCCACCCCGACGTGACGGTCGCCCGCGCAGTGCGGATGGGTCTCTCCCTCCCCCCGGTCTTCGAGCCGGTCGCGCTGGACGGGCAGCTCTGGTGCGACGGCGGCATCGTCGACATCCTCCCCGTGCACCCGGTGCTCGACCTCGAGGCGCCGCCCGACGTCGCGCTCGCGGTCAACGTCTTCCACCCGCCAGGGCTGGCGGGGGAGGACGCGACCGGCTGGGACCGGATGCCGCTGTCGATCCTCGAGCTCGCCGCGCAGGTGCGCACCAGCCAGCACGTCCAGTTGGCGCGGGAGAACCTGGCCCGCCTGCGCGCCGAGGTGCCCGACGTGCTGCTGCTCGAGCCGGTGCCGTACGACGTGGCCCAGGGCACCGGCCTCTACCGCCAGTTCGTCGACCCGACCGACTGGCCGACGTTCATCCGCGAGGGCTACGACACGACGCGCGAGGCGCTGGCCGCGTGGCACCCGGCGCGGGCCCTGCGGGCCGGGTCGGCCTGGTAGTCAGTCGCCGGACGTCGCCCCGGACAGGGCGGTCACGACGCGGGACGGGCTGGGCCGGCCGAGCCGGCCGGCCATCCAGACGCTGGTGCGCACCAGGGCGTCCAGGTCGACGCCCGTGTGCACGCCGAGGCCGTCGAGCATCCACACCAGGTCCTCGGTGGCCAGGTTGCCCGTCGCGCTGCGGGCGTACGGGCAGCCGCCCAGGCCGCCCGCGCTGGCGTCCACCGTCGTCACACCGCAGCGCAGCGCGGCCAGGGTGTTGCTGAGCGCCTGGCCGTAGGTGTCGTGAAAGTGCACCGCGAGCCGCTCGACCGGCACACCCGCCGCGGCGTACGACGCGACGAGCGCCTCGACGTGGCCAGGGGTGCCGACACCGATCGTGTCGCCGAGGCTCAGCTCGTGGCAGCCCATGTCGAGCAGGGCGCGGCCGGCGTCCACGACCTGCCGCACCGGCACCTCGCCCTCCCACGGGTCGCCGAAGCACATCGACAGGTAGGCCCGCACCCGCAGGCCCGCCTCGAGCGCCTGGGACACGACCGGCGCGAACATCGCGAGCGACTCGGCCATCGACCGGTTGAGGTTGCGCTGCGCGAACGTCTCGGTGGCGCTGCCGAAGATCGCGATCTCCTGTACGCCGAGGTCGACCGCGCGGGCGAGGCCCCGCAGGTTCGGCACGAGCACGGGCATCCGCAGGCCGGTGCCGGCCAACGGCGCGAGCCCGCGGACGACCTCCTCGGCGTCGGCGAGCTGCGGCACCCACTCGGGCCGCACGAAGCTCGTCGTCTCGACCAGCCCGAGCCCGGCGCCGGCGAGCCGCTGCACGAACTCGACCTTCACCGCCGCGGGCACGGTCGCCTTCTCGTTCTGCAGGCCGTCCCGCGGCCCGACCTCGCAGATCGTCACGGCGTCCGGCAGTCCGTCGGCGCGGAACCGGCTGGGCAGACCGAGCTCGGTCATGAGGCCTCCCCGGTCACGCCGGCGCCCAGCACCACGAGCGGCGCCTCGATCGGCACCGCCTGCCCCGGCCGGACGAGGACCTTCTCGACCACCCCGTCGGCCGGTGCCCGCACGACGTGCTCCATCTTCATCGCCTCCACCGCCGCCAGCGGCTCGCCGGCGGTCACCGTCGCGCCCTCGGTGACGTGCACCAGGGTCACCGTGCCGGGCATCGGGGCGAGCACCGGGCCGGCGCCGCCCGCCGCGGAGCCCTTGCGCTGCAACACCTCGGGCACCTCGCGGAACGCCCACGCGTGCCCGTCGTGGCCGACCCACACCGTCGTGTCGTCGCGGGCGTAGGACCAGACCTGGGTCATGCCACCGAGGGTCAGGTGCAACGAGCCGCCGTCGAGGAGCGCAGACGCGGTCGTCGGGTCGTCGCCGTCGACGCTGACCTCGGCGGCCGAGGCAGCGCCGCGCACCCGCACCTCGACCTGCTGGTCGCGCTGACGCAGCCGGGTCGTCGTCCACGCATGCTCGCCGACCCGCCAGCCGGTGGTGGTGCCGAACAGGTCGCCGGCCGCGACCGCCGCCTCGCGCTCGGCCCGGTGGCCGAGCGCGGCCGCGACCGCCGCCTGCCGTGGCGTGGAGCGGTCGACCAGGTCGTCGAGACGCCGCTCGATCAGCCCGGTGTCCAGCTCGGCCGAGCGGACCTCGGGCGCCGCGAGCAGGGAGCGCAGGAAGCCCAGGTTGGTGACCACGCCCAGCACGACGGTCCGGGCGAGCGCGTGGTCCAGCCGCTGCAGCGCCTCGGCCCGGTCCTCGCCCCAGGCGACGACCTTGGCCAGCATCGGGTCGTAGTCGGAGCCCACGACCGTGCCGGGCTCTATCCCGGAGTCGACCCGGACGTGCGCGCCGTCCGGCTCGGCCAGGGCGAGCACGCGGCCGCCGCTCGGCAGGAAGTCGGCGGCCGGGTCCTCGGCGTACACCCGCGCCTCCACCGCGTGCCCCGTCATCCGCACGTCGGCCTGCCCGAACCGCAACGGCAGCCCGGCCGCGCACCGGACCTGCTCCTCCACCAGGTCGACCCCGGTGACGAGCTCGGTGACCGGGTGCTCGACCTGCAGCCGCGTGTTCATCTCCATGAAGAAGTACTCGTCCGGCGAGTCGCCGGGGACGATGAACTCCACGGTGCCGGCCCCGACGTACCCGCAGGACAGCGCCGCCTGCACCGCGCTCGCGCCCATCGCCTCCCGGCGCTGCGGCGTGAGCAGCGGCGACGGCGCCTCCTCGACGACCTTCTGGTGGCGCCGCTGCAGGCTGCACTCGCGCTCTCCGAGATGTACGGCGTGGCCGGCCGAGTCCACGAGCACCTGGATCTCGATGTGCCGGGGTCGGTCGACCCACCGCTCGACGAGCATCGTGTCGTCACCGAAAGCGGAGCGAGCCTCCCGTCGGGCCGCCCCGATCGCGTCGGCCAGGTCGGCGGGGTCCGCAACCCGGCGCATTCCCTTACCGCCGCCACCCGCCGAGGGCTTGAGGAGGACCGGGAAGCCGATCTGGTGGGCGGCCTCGACGAGGTCGTCGTCGGTCAGGCCGGGCTCGTGCCGGCCCGGCACCACCGGCACACCGGCCTTCTCGACCAGCTGCTTGGCGCGCACCTTGTCACCCATCGCGGCGATGGCCTCGGCGGGTGGCCCGATGAACGCGATCCCGGCGAGGTCGCAGGCGACCGCGAGCTCGGCGCGCTCGGAGAGGAAGCCGTAGCCCGGGTGGATCGCCTCCGCGCCGACGGAGCGCGCGGCCGCGACGACAGCGTCCACGTCAAGGTAGCTGCGGGTGGCCGCGGCCGGCCCGATGCGCACCGCGACGTCGGCCTCGCGCACGTGACGGGCGTGCGCGTCCGCGTCGCTGAAGACAGTCGCGGAGCGGATGCCCATCGCCCGCAGCGTGCGAATGACCCGCACGGCGATCTCGCCGCGATTGGCGACCAGGACGGTGGTGAACACGGTGCGCTCCTACATCCGGAAGACGCCGTAGCCCACGGGCGCGAGCGGCGCGTTGGCGCAGACGGAGAGCGCGAGGCCCACCACCATGCGGGTGTCCTTGGGGTCGATGACGCCGTCGTCCCAGAGCCGGGCGGTGGCGTAGTAGGGGTTGCCCTGGTGCTCGTACTGCTCGCGGATGGGAGCCTTGAACGCCTCTTCCTCCTCCGCCGGCCAGGTCTCGCCCTTCGCCTCGAGCTGGTCCCGGCGAACGGTCGCGAGCACCGAGGCGGCCTGCTCCCCGCCCATGACCGAGATGCGTGCGTTGGGCCAGGTCCAGAGGAACCGGGGCGAGTAGGCGCGGCCGCACATCGAGTAGTTGCCGGCGCCGAACGAGCCGCCGATGACCACCGTGAGCTTGGGCACGCTCGCACAGGCGACGGCGTTGACCATCTTCGCCCCGTGCTTGGCGATGCCGCCGGCCTCGTAGTCGCGGCCGACCATGAACCCGCTGATGTTCTGCAGGAAGAGCAGCGGCACCTTCCGCTGGTCGCACAGCTGGATGAAGTGGGCGCCCTTGAGCGCCGACTCGGAGAAGAGGACCCCGTTGTTGGCGACGATGCCGACCGGGTGGCCGTGGACGCGGGCGAAGCCGGTGACGAGCGTCGAGCCGTACTCGTGCTTGAACTCGTGGAACCGGCTGCCGTCGACGACGCGCGCGATCACCTCGCGGACGTCGTAGGGGATCCGCGGGTCGGTCGGCACCACGCCGTACAGCTCGTCGGGGTCGACCACCGGCTCCTGGGCGGGGGTCACGTCCCACGGAGCGGCCGGGCGGCGCGGCAGCGTCTCGAAGATGTCGCGGACGATGCGCAGGGCGTGGGCGTCGTCCTCGGCGAGGTGGTCGGTGACGCCGGAGCGCCGGGAGTGCAGCTCGCCTCCGCCGAGGTCCTCGGCGGACACGACCTCGCCGGTGGCCGCCTTCACGAGCGGCGGGCCACCGAGGAAGATCGTGCCCTGGTTGCGGACGATCACGGTCTCGTCGCTCATCGCCGGGACGTACGCGCCGCCGGCCGTGCACGAGCCCATGACGGCCGCGATCTGGGGGAGGCCGGCCTGCGACATCCGGGCCTGGTTGTAGAAGATGCGGCCGAAGTGGTCGCGGTCGGGAAAGACCTCGTCCTGGTGGGGGAGGTAGGCGCCGCCCGAGTCGACGAGATAGACGCAGGCGAGCCGGTTGTCGAGCGCGACCTCCTGCGCCCGTAGGTGCTTCTTCACCGTGAGCGGGAAGTACGTGCCGCCCTTGACCGTCGAGTCGTTGGCGACGACGACGCAGTCGCGGCCGGCGACGCGGCCCACGCCGGTGATGAGCCCGGCGCCGGGCGCGGAGCCGTCGCGCTTTCCGAATGCGGCCAGCGGCGACAGCTCCAGGAAGGGCGAGCCCGGGTCGAGCAGCCCGTCGACACGATCGCGGGGGAGCATCTTGCCGCGCTCCACGTGCCGTTTGCGCGCGGCCTCGGAGCCTGCGTGCTGCGCCGCGGAGAGGTGCTCCCGGAGGACGGCGACCGCGTCGAGGTGCTCCTCGGTGTTGCGCCTGAAGTCGGCGGAACCGCGGTCCGGCGAGCTGGTCAGCACGGGGGCGGGCACGTCCACCTCCTGGAGGCGAGGTCGTCGAGGGCCGGAACTGCGGGCAGCCGGAGGTTAACGGCCGCTCTCCCGGCGGTGCCGGACGGGGGTTCGCGGCGGCGGCGCTCCGGGCTGTCGACGGCGCCGGTGAGCGCCGCGAGGGCCAGGCGTGCGAGCAGCGGCCGCATCTGCTCCAGCGGGAGGCGCGTGGCGCTGTGCGGCGTGGAGTTCATCAGCCCGAAGGCCGCCTGGACGGCTGCCCTGGCCACCTCGCGCGTGAGCTCCGGCTGCACGGCCGTGAGCACGTCGGCCCACCGGTCGACGTACGACCGCTGCAGCCGCCGCACGGTGGCCCGGTCGTCGCCGCGCAGGTGCGTCCAGTCCCGCTCCTGGACGACGATCAGCTCGGGCTGGGTCAGCGCGAAGTCGACGTGGAACTCGACGAGCGACCTCAGCGCCGCCCGGGGGTCGTCGAGCTCTGCACTGCGCTTGCGAGCACCGGCCAGCAGGCCGCGGCTGCAGCCGACGAGCAGCTCGCCGAGCAGCGCCTCCTTGCCGTTGAAGTGCTTGTAGAGCGCGGGGCCGGTGATGCCCACGGAGGCACCGATCTGGTCGATGGAGACGCCGTGGAAGCCGCGGTCGGCGAACAGTCGCCCGGCCGAGGCGAGGATCTGGTCGCGCCGTGTCGGCGTCGCGGCGGCACGTGCCACTCCGGGTGGCCCCCTCTCGCTGCGAGCCGGCGCAGGACAGCGCCACTGTAGCGCCGGTGAACGATCGCTAACCAGCGGGAAGGGGGAGCGCCCCGGCGGCCTCACCGTCGGTGTCCACATTCGGAGCTGACACGAGGAGTGCCGTTGCGGCAGAGCCGAACCGCACGGTGGGTCGAGAGAGCAGTAGCGGGACCGCCGCGGCGAAGCGCCCGCGCCGGATACCGGCACGTACGAGGCGTCGTAGGGCACACCTACCGGCGCGGACGGCGAAGGCTCCACGGTAACGGCAGATGTGTGTCCGATCAGGAACGTGCGTGATTGGCCACGGACACGCCCGTACGCCTTCTCCCGTGTGTCTGACTCCTCCAATCGTCCGGCGAACACTCCCTCGATGATCTCTCGTCCGGGTTCCTCGGCTTGACCTCGGTGAACCACATGCCGCCGCCCTCGCTCCAGACCTGCTCTACCTCAGCGGCCCCGTCATACGGCCCAAGAGCCTCAAGAACGAGCCGATAGACCGAGTCGTCCAACTCAGTTCTGTCCGCCGGCACCGATGCAGGGTAGCGACGGATCGCGGATGGGGGCCTGGGCTGGTCGAGTGATCGAGAACCGCACGTATGGGCGAACCCGAGGCTTGCCGTCACTGGCAGCCGCTGAACCGCAACTTCTGGAACTCGACCCGCACGACGTCGGGCAAGCCGTCGCTGTCGGTGTCGAAACCCACGAACTGCTCCAACTCATGGATGCGGACGGTCGCGGAGGCGTCCAACTTTCCGTCCTCGTAGGCCACGAAACTGTCTGTGTTCATGTGGTTGAAGACGAAGACTCCGTTCACCAACGATGAGTATCCGTCGGCGCGGTCGACGTTCCCGCTTTCCACGTAGGTCGGGCCAGTTCCGTCCACAGGGACCGCCAACATTTCGTGGGTCTCCCACACTGAGAAATGGAAGCCCTCATCGGCATCCACGAAGTGGATGTGTATCTCCTCTGAGCCAGTGGCTGTGTACGGCTTGCCTTCCTGACAGAACAGGTCGTCGACGATGGCTGGCCCGAACGTCTCAAAGGTCCTGGTCCACCCTTGATCATTGACCGTTGCGGACGCCGGCGAGAAGCCTCCGAAGAACTGCGTAACCCCAAGGCAGATGACCAGCAGCAGTAGGCGGCGCATTGACACCCTCCCAAGACAAGGTGAGTGACGCGCGTCCGTGAGAGACGCCTGCCTTCGTAGTACTCCTCCGCGACTAGGACGTCCAGGTCCACGGCTCGTCATCGCGGTCAGTGCAAGATCGTGCACGGTAACGCCGGTTCTCCGCGCTGGTGACGCCCGGGCCTCTTCGTGGGGGCTGCCCAGACGGTCAGACGAGGTCCACGAGCACCTTCCCGACCGCTCCGCCCTCCACCGCGGCGTGCGCTTCGGCCACCTGGTCGAGCCGGAACCGGTGCAGTGGCAACCCGGCCTCGTCGCCGACCCGGAGCGCGCCGGCTGCGACCGCGGAGCTGACGCCTTGGA
>DASVBJ010000200.1:0-26774 GCA_036375895.1 Actinomycetes bacterium
AGCTCGTCGTCCTCGCCCTCGGCGGACGAGGTGTGGTGCGAGTTGAGCGCCACGGGCGTACGCCGGTCGAGGTACTCCGACTCGAAGATCTCCCACATCTGGGCGGGCGAGACCTCTCCCCCACCGGCGTCGGTGCGCGCCTGGATGACCTGGGAGAACTCGATCTGCAGCCGGCGTGGCAGGTCGAGGTGGTGCTCGGTCTTCATGATGTAGGCGACGCCGCCCTTGCCGGACTGCGAGTTGACCCGGATGACGGCCTCGTACGACCGGCCGACGTCCCTGGGGTCGATCGGCAGGTAGGGCACGGCCCACCGGAGCTCGTCGACGGGCGTCCCGGCCGCCGCCGCGTCGCGGCCCATCCACTCCAGGCCCTTCTTGATGGCGTCCTGGTGCGACCCGGAGAAAGCCGTGTAGACGAGGTCGCCGCCGTACGGGTGCCGCTCGTGCACCGGCAGCTGGTTGCAGTACTCGACGGTCCGCCGGATCTCGTCGATGTCGGAGAAGTCGATCTGTGGGTCGATCCCCTGGGAGAACAGGTTCATGCCGAGGGTGACCAGGCAGACGTTGCCGGTGCGCTCCCCGTTGCCGAACAGGCAGCCCTCGATGCGGTCGGCGCCGGCCATGAAGCCCAGCTCGGCCGCGGCCACCGCGGTGCCCCGGTCGTTGTGCGGGTGCAGGGACAGCACGACCGAGTCGCGGCGGGCCAGGTTGCGGTGCATCCACTCGATCGAGTCGGCGTAGACGTTGGGTGACGCCATCTCGACGGTGGCCGGCAGGTTGACGATGACCTTGCGGTCGGGCGTCGGCTGCCACACGTCGGTGACCGCGTTGCAGACCTGCGCCGCGAACTCCAGCTCGGTGCCCGTGTAGGACTCCGGCGAGTACTCGAAGTACACGTCGGTCTCCGGCACCGTCTCCGTCAGCTTCTGGCACAGTCGGGCACCCTGCACCGCGATGTCGGTGATCCCGTCCATGTCGAGGCCGAAGACCACCCGCCGCTGCAGCGTCGACGTCGAGTTGTAGAGGTGCACGATGGCCTGCTTGGCGCCGCGGATGGACTCGAAGGTCCGCTCGATGAGGGCGTCGCGGGCCTGGGTCAGCACCTGGATGACCACGTCGTCCGGGATGAGGTCTTCCTCGATCAGCTGCCGCACGAAGTCGTAGTCGGTCTGGCTCGCCGACGGGAAGCCGACCTCGATCTCCTTGTAGCCCATCCGCACCAGCAGCTCGAACATGCGGCGCTTGCGGTTCGGGCTCATCGGGTCGATGAGGGCCTGGTTGCCGTCACGCAGGTCCACGGCGCACCACTGCGGGGCGCGGCTGATGGTCCTCGACGGCCAGGTGCGGTCGGCGAGGTCGACGGGGGCGAACGGCTGGTAGCGGTGGAAGGGCATCCGGGAGGGCTGCTGCTCGTTGCGCATGGGGTCACCTGGGTCCGGGCTGGCGGGCTGGGCCGGAGATGCGCGACACCGCGACGAGGAGACCGGCCTCTAGTCGAGGGCCTCGCCGCGGCAGAGAAGGAGCAGGCTGCACCGCACGGAGACAGCGTACGACGCGCGCTCGACCGATGTCGTCCCGTCCCCTCGGCGTCCCGGATCGTGGACCTGCGGGGTCGCTCTGCCTACTGCGCCATCAGTGCGGCCACCCAGAGGTCCTCGACCGGCCACCGCTGCGCCCACTCCGCCGTGACGATCTCGTAGTAGCCGGGGAGCGGCGCGCCGACGGGAGCGTAGAGCTCGTGCAGCGCCTCGACGAGGAAGCCGTTGGCGCGCAGGATGCGCACCCAGTCGCCATGGCCGGGATGGAACTCGACCCCGCCGCCCGGCCACCGCACCCGGCGGGCGTCCCGCTGTGCACGCATCAGCCGCTCCCCCGCGTACCCCTCGTCCTCCGGGACGCAGAGGGTGACCAAGACGCTGTTGGTCAGGAAGACGAGGCGTCCGCCGGGGCGGAGCAGGCGCGCCGCCTCGGCGACCCACCGCTCGGGGTCGCACCACACGCTGGCGCCGTACTCACTGACGGCAAGGTCGAAGCCGTCGTCGGGCAGCGGCACCTCCTCGGCGCTGGCCTCGACGAGCGGGAAGGACAACCCGGAGTCTCGTTGGCACCGGCGGGCAGTCTCCAGCTGGGCCGGTGTCAGGTCGACTCCCACCGGCCGGGCCCCGGCCCGGGCGAGCCAGGCCGAGAAGTACGCGGTGCCGCAGCCGAGCTCGACCACGTCCAGCCCGGTCACGTCGCCCAAGGCCCTCACGTCGCGTTCCGGCACCCGGAACAGCCCCCAGGTGATCTCGTCGGCGGACCAGGCACGGTCGGCGTCCGCATCGGTGAACCCGGCGTTGACCTGGGTCCAGAGGGTTCGGTTCAGCTCGAGGTCGGTCTCGGTCGGAGATCCCTGCTCAGCCGGGTGACCAGACATGGGCCCCTCCTCGCGGCGAGCCATCGCCACTTGTCCATCATCGGGCTGGTCCATCTTCAGGCGGGACGGGCAGCGAGAGCCAGGGAAAACGGGTGGCCACCGCAGGTGGGCCGCGTCAGCCTTGGCCTCGTGCACCCGCAACGGATCGACACCGGCGACGAACGTGAGCTCCGCCAGCTCTACGACGTCTTCGATGCCGCCTGGGCCGTCGACCATCCCGACCTGCCCTACGACCCGTTCGAGGAGATGCTGGTCGACGCCACCACGGCTCGACGGTCGTACCGCGACGAATGGTGGCTGCTGCGGGACGCGAGCAGGCAAGCGATCGGCGGCTACCGGCTCTCGCTGCCGCAGCTCGACAACACCGACAACGCGCCGCTGGACCTGGTGGTCCACCCCTCCCGTCGTCGGACCGGGCTCGGTCGTCTCCTGTTCGCCCATGCCAGCGATCGGGTCCAGGCCGTGGGACGCCGGCGCATCGTGATGGAGGTCGGCGAGCCGCTGGCCCCGACGCAGCCGGCGCCCGGTCCTGCCTTCGCGACGGCGGTCGGTGCCGCCCGTGCGCTCGACGAGGTACGCCGGGCGCTGGACCTGCAGGACATCGACGCGGCACACCTCGAGGCGCTGAAGGTCGATGCCCTCGCACGGGCCGACGGTTACCGGCTCGTGCAGTGGGTCGACACGGCGCCGGACGACGTCGTCGAGGAGCTCGCCGTCCTGATGGGCCGCATGTCCACGGACGCTCCCTTGGAGGACCTCGCCTGGGAGGCCGAGCACTGGGACGTGGAGCGGGTCCGCGAGCAGGAGCGAGTCACCGCCGCCAAGGGCCGTCGGCGGCTGGTCACCGCCGCGCTGCACGAGGCGAGCGGGAGCCTGGTGGCCTACACCGACGTCGCCGTCTCGACGCACCAGCCCGAGGCCGCCTACCAGTGGGACACCCTGGTCCTCGCCGCCCACCGCGGCCACCGGCTCGGCATGCTGGTCAAGATCGCCAATCTCGAGCTGCTGCGGCGCGAGGCACCCGACGCGCGGACGCTCAGCACCTGGAACGCGGCGTCCAACACGCACATGGTGGCCATCAACGAGGCGCTGGGGTTCCGGCCGGTCGAGCGCTGGTGCGAGTGGCAGCTCGACCTCCTTGGCGCCTCCCCCCTGCGCTGATCATGCGCTGGGGCAGGCCCCGGTTGGACCGGGCTCAGAAGCCGAGCTTGCGCAGCTGGCGGGGGTCGCGCTGCCAGTCCTTGGCGACGGTCACGTGCAGGTCCAGGTAGACCGGGGTGCCGAGCAGCGCCTCGATGTGGCGCCGGGCGGTGGTGCCGATGTCGCGCAGCCGGGCGCCCTTGGGCCCGAGCACGATCGCCTTCTGGCTCGGCCGCTCGACGTACAGATAGGCATGCACATCGAGCAGCGGCCGGTCGGCGGCCCGACCTTCGCGGGGGCGCATCTCCTCGACCACCACAGCGATCGAGTGGGGCAGCTCGTCGCGCACCCCCTCGAGCGCCGCCTCGCGGATGAGCTCGGCGACCATCACCTGCTCGGGCTCGTCGGTGAGCTCGCCCTCGGGGTAGAGCGGCGGTGACTCCGGCAGCAGCCCGCAGAGCAGCGACGCGAGCAGCTCGACCTGGTCGCCGGCGACGGCCGACACCGGCACGACCTCGGCCCAGTCGAGCCCGGTCTCCGCACCGAGCTGCGCGGCTGCTGCCAGCTGCTCGGCCACCCGGTCGCGGCCGACCCGGTCGGTCTTGGTGACGATCGCGACCTTGGGGGTGCGTGCGATCCCGGCCAGCTCGCGGGCGATGAAGCGGTCGCCGGGGCCGACCTTCTCGTCGGCGGGCAGGCAGAAGCCGATCACGTCGACCTCGGCCCACGCGGCGCGCACCTCGTCGTTGAGCCGCTCCCCGAGCAGGGTGCGCGGGCGGTGCAGCCCCGGGGTGTCGAGGACGACCAGCTGGGCATCCGGCCGGTGCACGATGCCGCGTACGACCCGACGGGTGGTCTGCGGCTTGCTCGAGGTGATGGCGACCTTTTCGCCCACGAGCGCGTTGGTCAGCGTCGACTTGCCGGCGTTGGGACGCCCGACGAAGCAGGCGAAGCCGGCACGGTACGGGGCCGCGGACGGGGCAGGAGGCACGCCGGCGATTATCCCCCGGTCACGGCGGGGTCCGCCGCCTCGCCGGCCTCGGCCAGGACGTCGTCGCCGCCCCGGGCGAGGTAGCTGCCGACCGTGTTGACGATGGCCGCCAGCGGCACCGCGATCAGCGCGCCGAAGATGCCGGCGGTCAGCGCGCCCACCGCGATGACGAGCACCACCGCGAGCGGGTGCACCCGCACGAGCCGACCCATGAGGAAGGGCTGCAGCACGTGCGACTCCAGCTGCTGCACGGCCACCACCCCGCCGATCATGATCAGCGCCGCGACCGGCCCGTGCGTGACGAGCGCGACAGCCACCGCGGCCGCACCGCTGACGGTCGCGCCCACGACCGGGATGAACGCGCCGAGGAACACCAGCACGCCGATGGGCAGCACCAGCGGCAGCTGCAGGATCAGCGCGACCAGGGAGATCCCGACCGCGTCCACCAGTGCGATCAGGAACGTCGCCCGCACGTACGACGTGAGGACGACCCAGGCGCGCTCACCGCTGCCCTGGACCTGTCCGCGGGCGGCGGTCGGGAAGAGCCCGGCGATCCACGACCAGATGCGCCGGCCGTCGTAGATGAAGAAGATCGTGGCGAACAGCGCGATGAACACGCCCGCGACCGCGTGCCCTGCCGTAGCCGTGACGCGCAGCACCTGGCCGCCGAGGGAGCCGCTGTCGCCGCCGCGCACCGAGTCGCGCACGCGGGCGAACATCGAGTCGAGCTGGTCCTGCGAGAGGCCCAGGTCGATCAGCCACCTCTGCAGCTGGCTGAGGCTGTCGTCGAAGGAGGTGCGCAGGTCGCTGAAGCCCGAGCTCACCTGCTGGGTGATCAGCGCCACCAGGCCGCCTATCACGGCGATACCGCCGAGCACGACGACCAGGGTCGCCGGGCCGCGCGGCAGCCCCCAGCGCTGCAGCCGGTCGGCGACGGGTGACCCGGCGGCCGCGAACAGCAGCGCCACGACGACCGGGACGAGCACGACCGACAGCCGCCCGAGCAGCCACAGCACGACCCACACGGCCGCCGCGATCAGCAGCAGCCGCCACGACCACGCCGCCGCCAGCCGCACGCCGCGCGGCACGTCGATGCCATCAACAGGCCCGACGGGCCCGACAGGCCCGGTCGACCCGGCAGGGCGCGCGGCAGGTGCCGCCGGCGGCGCCACCGGGTCGCGTCGTCGCAATGCCATACCTGCCTCCTCCTACCCGGCTCGGCCCGCTGGCTCAGCGCGGCGCCCCGACGGGCACGGATCGGGCGCTGCGCCCGTCGGGCGATGCCAGCAGCACCGTCACGGTGCCGAGCTCGCGCAGCACGGCCCGGTCGGCCTCGGCCAGGTCGTCCGCCACGCCGAGCACGACCGCCGCCTCGACCCGCTCCGAGCCGCTGGCGATGGCTGCCGCCACGGCCGCCTGGAGCGCCGAGAGACGCAGCGAGGCGAGCCCGACGGAGGCCGCGGCGTAGGTGCGGCCGATGTCGTCGCGCACCGCGGCGCCCTCGTCGGAACCGGCCCTGGCCCTGGCCGACCGGGCCAGGGTCACGAGCTTGGCGTCCTCGGCCGGCAGGTCGGCTGCCCCGGCGGCCGGCGGCGGGGTCCCGTCAGACATCGGCGGCCTCCTGGCGCTCGACCGTGGTGTCGGGCTCGACTCGGCGCACAAGCACCGTGCCGATGCGGTTACGTCGCCCCTGGGCCGTCTCGGCGGTCATGTCGAGCCCGTCGACGCGCACCTGCGCGCCGGGGATCGGCACTCTCCCGAGGTGCTTGGCCAGCAGGCCGCCGACGGTGTCGACGTCGTCGTCGTCGAGGGCGACGTCGAGACGGTCGGCGAGCTCGTCGATGTGCAGTCTCGTGCTCACCCGCAGGGATCCGTCGGAGAGCTCCTCGACGAGTGACTGCTCCACGTCGTACTCGTCGGTGATCTCGCCGACGATCTCCTCGATGACATCCTCGATGGTGACCAGTCCCGCGGTGCCGCCGTACTCGTCGATCACGACGGCGATGTGCGTCTGCTGGGCCTGCATCTCGCGCAGAAGCTCGTCGACCGGCTTGGACTCCGGGACGAAGATGGCGGGGCGCATCACCGAGTCGACGCGTTCGGTCGTCTCGCTGTCGCGGTACTCGTAGGTGCGCCGCACGAGGTCCTTGAGGTAGGCGATGCCGACCACGTCGTCGGTGCCGTCGCCGACGACGGGGATGCGACTGAACCCGCTGCGCAACGCGAGGGACAGCGCCTGGCGGAGGGTCTTGGTGCGCTCTATGAAGACGACGTCGGTGCGCGGCACCATCACCTCGCGGACGATCGTGTCGCCGAGCTCGAAGACCGAGTGGATCATCGCCCGCTCGCGGTCCTCGATGAGCTTGTTCTCCTCCGCGAGGTCCACGAGGTCGCGCAGCTCCGCCTCGGACGCGAACGGTCCCTCGCGGAAGCCCTTGCCCGGAGTCAGCGCGTTGCCGACCAGGATGAGCAGCTGCGGCAGGGGGCCCAGCACTCGGGCGAGCGGGTGCACGATGCGGGCGCTCGCCAGCGCGACCGACGCGGCGTGCTGGCGGCCGAGCGTGCGTGGCGAGACGCCGACCGCCACGTAGGAGATGACGACCATCGACACCCCGGCGACCGCCACGGCCTGCCACAGCTGGTCGAAGCTGTCGATGGCGACGGCGGTCACCAGGACGGTCGCGAGCATCTCGCAGGCGACCCGTAGGAGCGTCAGCACGTTGAGGTAGCGGGCGGGGTCGGCGACCACCTGCTGCAGCCTGGCGGCTCCCCGGCGCCCCTCGCGCTCGAGCTCGTCGGCGGCGACCCTGGACACCCGTGCCAGGGCTGACTCGGCACCGGCGAAGAGCCCGGCCAGCACGACGAGCAGCCCGGCTGCGACCAGCATGGCCACGTGTCCGGTCATGCCCGGCTCTCCCGCCAGGCGGCGAGCAGCTCGCGCTGCAGCGCGAACATGGCTCGCTCCTCGTCCGGCTCCGCGTGGTCGTAGCCGAGCAGGTGCAGGATGCCGTGGGTGCACAGCAGGTGCAGCTCGTCCTCGGCCCCGTGCCCCGCTGAGGCCGCCTGCTGCTCGGCGACCTGGGGGCACAGGACCACGTCACCGAGCAGACCGGGCTCGGGCTCGTGGTCGTCGCTGCCGGGCCGCAGCTCGTCCATCGGGAAGGACAGCACGTCGGTGGGGCCCGGCTCGTCCATCCACTGCACGTGCAGGGCCTCCATCGCCGGCACGTCCACGAGCAGCACCGACAGCTCGGCGAGCGGGTGGATGCGCATCCGGTCGAGCACGAACCGCGAGAGCCCGGCGAGTGCCGGCTCGTCGACCTCGACCCCCGACTCGTTGTTGACGTCGATGGTCACCGGCGTCCCCGTTTGCCGCCTCCGCCGCGGCGGGCGCCGTCGGGACCGGGCTGGCGCGCCTGGTCCCACCGCCCGTACGCGTCGACGATGTCCGTGACGAGGCGGTGGCGCACCACGTCGTGGCTCGACAGCCGGCTGAAGTGCACGTCGTCGATGCCCTCGAGGATGTCCTGCACGACCCGCAGCCCGCTGTGGGTGTCGCTCGGCAGGTCGACCTGGGTGACGTCGCCGGTGACAACCATCTTCGACCCGAAGCCCAGGCGGGTGAGGAACATCTTCATCTGCTCCGGTGAGGTGTTCTGCGCCTCGTCCAGGATGATGAACGCGTCGTTGAGGGTGCGGCCGCGCATGTAGGCGAGCGGGGCCACCTCGATCGTGCCGGCCGTCATCAGCCGCGGGATCGACTCGGGGTCGATCATGTCGTGCAGCGCGTCGTAGAGCGGCCGCAGGTAGGGGTCGATCTTCTCGAACAGCGTCCCGGGCAGGAAGCCGAGCCGCTCCCCCGCCTCGACGGCCGGCCGGGTCAGGATGATGCGCGTGACCTGCTTGACCTGCAGGGCCTGCACGGCCTTGGCCATCGCCAGGTAGGTCTTGCCGGTGCCGGCCGGGCCGATGCCGAAGACCACCGTGTGCTTGTCGATCGCGTCGACGTAGCGCTTCTGGTTGAGCGTCTTGGGCCGGATCGTGCGACCGCGGTTGGACAGGATGTTGTGCGTCAGCACCTCGGCCGGACGCTCACCGGTCTCGCTGCGCAGCATCGCGACCATGCGCTCCACCGACTCGGCGGTCACCCCCTGGCCGGTGCGCAGCACGGAGGTGATCTCGTCGTACAGCCGCTCCACCAGCGTGACCTCGGTGGGCGGCCCGGTGGCCGTGATCTCGTTGCCGCGGACGTGGATGTCCGTGGTCGGAAAGGCCCTCTCGACGACCCTCAGGAACTCGTCCCCGGACCCGAGCACGGCCACCATGGGCTGGCTCGCCGGGATGACGATCTTGGACTGGGCCTGTGCGGACTCTGCCATGGGTCGGCCGGACTCGGCCTGCTCGCCCTGCTTCCGTCTCGTGGGGAACGTCGGCTCACATGCTACCCGCCCCCCGCCACCCCCCACCCCGGCAGCGATCCACCCCACCCCGGCAGCGATCATGCACGTTCCGTCGCCCCCGCCGCCCCCGCCACCCCCACCCCGGCAGCGATCATGCACGATCCGTCGCCCTCCCGGGACCGCCGACCGACGGAACGTGCATGATCGCTGCGAGAGGGGGGGGTGAGTGGGTCAGGCGCCGAAGGGGCGGGGGTCCCGGGTGACCGGGTAGGTCGCCCAGTAGAGCCGGTCCACGGTGCCGTCCTCGCGGCGTACGACCCGCAGCAGCTCGCCCTGCTCGCGGCCGGACACCACCCGCAGCAGGTCGGGCTCCTCCTCGGCGAACACGGACGGCGGCCGGGACCGGGCCGCGCCGACCGCCGCGGCGTGCAGGCGGCCGGCCCGCGCGGTGAACTCGTACTGCGTGCCCTCCGACCACCACACCCCGAGCAGCTCCTCGACGTACGGCGGGACCGGCGGGCCAGGTCGCCACGGCTCGGGCGGCTGCGGGTCGCCGTCGAGCACGGCGAGCACCAGGTCCACCGCCAGGCCGCCCGGGTCGGCGCCCGCCGAGGTGTTCGCGAGCACGGCCGCCCCCACCCGCTCGGCCCGGCGGACGGCGAGCCCCGCGAGGAAGCCCGGCATGGCCCCGTCGTGCCCCACGAGCACCCGATCGCCTCGCCGGTGCAGCATCAGCCCCAGCCCCCAGCCGAGCGTCCAGCCGTCGAGGTCGGCCATCACCTGCGGGTGGCACATCTCCTCGACGGTGTCCGGGTGCAGCACCCGCTCGGCCGGGTCCGCGAGGAAGGCCGCCCAGCGCCCGAGGTCGGCCGTCGTCGACCACAGCTCGGCGGCCGGGGCGAAGGCGTTGCCGGGGAACTCCGGCTCCACGTGCACCCGGTCGGCGTAGGGGTCGGTGAGGTAGCCGAGGGCGTACGGCGGCTGCCGCCGGGGGGTGGTCCTGGTCATGCCGAGCGGGAGGAGCACCCGCTCGTGCAGGACGGTCTCCCACGGCTCGCGCCGGATGCGGGAGACCACCTCGCCGAGCAGCGCGTAGGCCAGGTTGGAGTAGTGGTGCCGGCGCGCCGGCGGCAGGACGGCCTCGGCGTCCTCGAGCCCGGCCAGCAGCGCGTCGACGGACGGTCCCTCCGGCTGCTCCCAGATGTCGCCCACGGGCTCACGCTGGAGCCCGGACAGGTGCGCCAGCATCCGCCGCACGGTCAGGTCGGCGTGCCGCCGACCCGGCAGGTGGCGGCCGAGGGGGTCGTCGAGGTCGAGCAGCCCCTCCTCGCGGCACTGCATGACGAGGACCGCCGTGAAGGTCTTGGTGATCGATCCGATGCGGAACTGAGTGTCGGTCGTCGGCAGCGCCGCCGGGTCGTCCGCGTCGGACGTGCCGACGGCGCCGGACCACAGCGGCTCGCCACGGCGTACGACGGTCGCGGCGACCCCGGTCGACCGCCACTCGGCCTGGCGCCGGGCCAGGGTGAGGTCGAGGCCGGATCTCACCGGCTCGGGCAGCGGTCGCGCGCTCACCCGGGCGGCCAGCCCATCGGACGGCCGGCGAGGACGTGACCGTGCACGTGGAAGACCGACTGTCCCGACGACGGCCCGGTGTTGAACACCAGCCGGAACTCGGCGTGGCCGTCCTCCCCTGCCACGGCCCGTCCCTCGGTGACCAGCTCGGCGAGGGTCGCCGGGTCGGCCTCGGCGAGCGACGCCACGTCCGGGTGGTGGTCGCGCGCGACGACGAGGACGTGGGTCGGGGCCTGCGGGTTGATGTCCCGGAAAGCGACCACGCGCTCGGACTCGCGGACCACGGTCGCCGGGACCTCGCCCGCCACGATGCCGCAGAACAGGCAGTTGCTCTCGGTCATGGCCCCGACCCTATCGACCGGGCACTACGGCGAGCCGGTGTGCACGGCCGCGTCCCGACCGTGTAAACCGTTGCCGGACGTCGCACGTCCTACTGGCGTGGCACACATGGTGGCGACCAGACCCGTCTGGGGGAGAGCTGTGGAACCGGCGGTGACCTGGGACGCCGACGAGGCGATCACCCAGCTGTACGCCGCCCACTACCGCTCGCTCGTCCGGCTGGCCGCGCTGCTGGTGCGGGACTCCGGGCTCGCCGAGGAGATCGTGCAGGACGCCTTCATCGCGCTGCACGGCGCCTGGCGGAGGCTGCGCGACACGGACCGGGCGCTGGCCTATCTCCGCCAGTCGGTCGTCAACCGCTCGCGCTCCGCGCTGCGACACCACCAGGTGACCCTCAAGCACGCCCCGGCACCGATGCCCGACGTCGCGAGCGCCGAGCACGGGGCACTCGGGCTGCTCGAGCACGAGGAGGTCGTCGCTGCCCTGCGCCGGCTGCCCGAGCGCCAGCGGGAGGTGCTGGTGCTGCGTTACTACGCCGACCTGTCGGAGGCACAGATCGCCGAGGCGATCGGCATCAGCCGAGGGGCCGTCAAGAGCCACGCGTCCCGCGGCATGTCCGCCCTCCGCACGAGCCTGGAGCAGACGGCATGAACAAGCCCACCGACCTGGACCCGCTGCGCGAGGACGCCGTCACCGCGCGCCTGCGCCGAGCGTTGCACGCGGAGGCCGAGACCGTCGTCCCGGCCGGCGACGGGCTCCGCCGGATCAGGGCCGGGATAGAGACGGCCGGCACCCGCACCTGGTGGCGCCGCCCCGGCGTCGCCCTCGCCGCCGCTGCCGTCGTCGGCGTCCTGGCCGGCGGCCTCGCCGTGACCCTGGGCGACGACACCGAGCAGACCACCGTGGTGGCCGACCCGGACGACAGCACCCCGGTCACGCCCACCCACGCGGACAGCACCCAGCCGCAGTCCACGACCAGCGCCCCGACCTCGCCCAGCGCGACGGCCACCACCGCGCAGGCCGGCGACGTCACGGTGTTCGTCTACTACCTGCGCGACGTCGTCGGCGCCGGGCCGCGGCTCTTCCGCGAGAGGCACACGACCGCCGAGGTCAGCGGCGGCCCGATCGCCACCGCGGTCACCGAGATGTTCGGCGACCGGGCGAACGACCCGGACTACACGTCGCTCTGGCCGGCGGGCACGAAGGTGCTCGACGTGACGACGTCAGGTGGCACCGCCACCGTCGACCTGTCCAGGGAGGCCACCGATGGCCAGGCCGGGTCGGCGTTCGAGGCGGCCAGCCTGCAGCAGCTGGTCTGGACGGTCACCGCCACCGACAAGTCCGTCAGCCGGGTCAAGCTGCTGGTCGAGGGCAAGCCGGTCACCACGTTGTGGGGACACGTGCAGGTCGGCGCCCAGCCGATGGCCCGCGAGGACGGCCTCTCGGTCCGAGCCCTCCAGTGGATCCTTGCCCCGACCCAGGGCGCGCGCGTCGGCTCCCCGGTGCAGGTGGAGGTCAACGGCACCGGCTACGAGGGAACGGTGACCATCAAGGTCTTCAGCGGAGCGACCGAGGTTGCCTCGACGTTCGTCACCACCGAGATGGGCGCCCTGAAGGACGGCAGCACGACCATCGACCTGCCGCCGGGCGACTACACCATCAAGGTCTACGACGAGTACGGCGAGAACGGCGACCTGCGTGAGTGGGACAGCAAGGACTTCCACGTCGGGCAGTGAACCCCTTGGGGACCAACGCCTCTGGCACTTTTCGAGCTCACCGGTCAGGCTGATCATGGACCTCGAAGGGCGGGGTTGGCGATGGCTCTCGGGTACGGGCGGACACGCAGGCTCGGCAGGTATGGCATCGCCGTGGTGACGGCCCTGGCAGCACTGATCGGTGGCGGGCTCGTCGTACCTGCTCCCGCGGCGGCGGCGACCACGGCGTACCGCGTCGAGGCACGGCTACGGGACCTCGGCTACGCACCCGGCGACGTCGACGGGATCATCACCTCCCGAACCCGGCAGGCGCTGTGCGCGTGGCGGGACACCCACGGGCTGCCCGTCGGGCGCTACACGCTCACCAGCCGCGACGCGAGCTCGGTCCTCGCGGCGACGCGGCGGCCGTACACGTCGCGGTCCAACGGGCTCTACATCACGAAGACCTGCCAGGTGCTCTACCAGGTGCGCAGCCACGCCTACCGCCGGATCGTCCGCGTGTCCACGGGCATGCCCGGCTACGAGACGCCGAGCGGGACGGGCTACGTCTGGCGCAAGTGGGCCGGCTGGCACGGGAGCAGCATCTACAGCGGCGCGCAGATGTACGACTCCATCTACTTCCGGCGTGACCGGCCCGGCATCGCGATACACGGCTCCGCGACCAACAGCCTGGTGAAGACCTACCCGGCGAGCCACGGCTGCGTGCGCACCTGGCGGCCGCAGATCCACTACATCTTCCTCGAGACCCCGATCGGGACGAAGGTCGTCGTCTACGGCCACTACTGACCGGGGGCGTCCCAGCGCCCGCTCAGGGCGGACAGCACCGACAGTGCCGCAACCCCGGCCGTCGACGTCCGGAGCACCGTCGGTCCGAGGCGGTACGCCGTGGCGCCGGCGCGGTCGAACTCCTCGAGCTCGGCCGGGCTGACGCCTCCCTCCGGTCCCACCACCACGACCACGTCCCCTGAGCGGGGGACGTCGAGGGCGGCCAGCGGCAGGTCGGCCTCCTCGTGCAGCACCACGCCGAGCGCGGCCGAGCGCAGCCGGGCGGCCACCTGGTCGGTGCCGGCCACCGCGGTCACCTCCGGCACGTGCGGCCGCCGAGCCTGCTTGGCCGCCTCGCGCGCGGCCGAGCGCCACCGGGCGAGCGCCTTGTCGGCCCGGTCGGCCCTCCACCGGGTGATGCAGCGGGCGGCGGCCCAGGGCACCACCACGTCGACGCCGACCTCGGTCATCGTCTCGACGGCGAGCTCGCCCCGGTCGCCTTTGGGCAGCGCCTGGACGACGACGAGCCGCGGCTGCGGGGCCGGGATGAGCGACCGCCCGCACACCTCGAGCTCGAGGTGGTCGCGTCCGGCCGCGAGCACCCGGCAGTCGGCGACCAGCCCACGACCGTCGCTGAGCAGGACCCGCTCCCCCGGCCCGAGCCGGCGGACGGTGGCGGCGTGGCGGCCCTCCGGCCCGTCGAGGACGACCCGGTCGCCGTCGTCCAGCCGACCGTCGTCGACGAGGAAGACGGGAGCGCTCACGGCGTGGACGCGCGCACCGGGTCAGCGCTGGTTGAAGGCGTCGCGCAGGCGGGCGAAGAGGCCCTGCTGCCCCGCCGAGACCTGGCCGCTCACCGGGCCCTCCTCGCCGCGCAGGGCGGCCAGCTTGCGCAGCAGCTCCTCCTGCTCCGCGTCGAGCCGGGTCGGCGTCTGCACCTCGATGTGCACGACGAGCTCGCCGCGGCCGGCTGCCCGCAGGTGCGCGACGCCGAGCCCGGGCAGGGTCACCGACTGGCCGGACTGGGTGCCCGGGCGGACCTCGACCGACTGGGGGCCGTCGAGCGTCTCGAGCTCGACCGTGGTGCCGAGCGCCGCTGCGGTCATGGGCACCGCCACCGTGCAGTGCAGGTCGTCACCACGACGCTGGAAGAGCGGGTGCGGACGCTCGACGATCTCGACGAAGAGGTCGCCCGCCGGGCCACCACCGGGCCCTGCCTCGCCCTCGCCGGAGAGCTGGATGCGGGTGCCGCTGTCGACACCGGGCGGGATCTTCACCTTGAGCGTGCGACGGGTGCGGACGCGACCGTCACCGCCGCACTCGACGCACGGCGACGGGATCACCGTGCCGTACCCCTGGCAGGCCGAGCACGGCCGGGCCGTCATGACCTGACCCAGGAAGGATCGGGTGACCTGCTGCACCTCGCCGCGACCGTGACAGATGTCGCAGACCTTCGGCGACGTGCCGGGGGCCGCGCCCTCGCCGCCGCAGGTCTGGCACGTGGTCGCGGTGTCGACCTGCAGCTCGCGCGCCACGCCGAACGTCGCCTCGGCGAGGTCGACCTGGACGCGGATGAGCGCGTCCTGTCCCCGGCGCTGGCGCGGGCGCGGGCCGCGCGCGGACGCGGCGCCGCCGAAGAAGGCGTCCATGATGTCGGAGAAGCCGAACCCGCTGCCGAAGCCGCCTCCGGTGGAGTAGGGGTCGGCGCCGAGGTCGTGCAGCTCCCGCCTCTTGGGGTCGGAGAGCACCTCGTAGGCCTTGGTGACCTCCTTGAAGCGCTCCTCCTCGTCGGGGTTGACGTCGGGGTGCAGCTCGCGCGCCAGCCGCCGGTAGGCCTTCTTGATCTGCTCCGGCGTCGCGTCCCGGGGGACGCCGAGCACGGCGTAGTAGTCGGTCGCCACCTACGACCCCGCCACGATCTTGCCGACGTACCGTGCCACTGCGCGTACCGCTCCCATCGTTCCGGGGTAGTCCATGCGGGTCGGGCCGAGGACACCGAGCTTGGCCAGCGCCTCGGTCTCGGTGCCGTAGCCGACGCTGACGACCGAGGTGCTCGCCAGTCCCTCGTGAGGGTTCTCGTGGCCGATCCGGACGGTGAGCACCGACGGGTCGGTCGCCTCCCCGAGCAGCCGGAGGAGCACGACCTGCTCCTCGAGGGCCTCGAGCACCGGGTGGATCGACAGCGGGAAGTCCGGGCCGAACCGCGCCAGGTTGGCAGCGCCGCCGATGACGACCCGCTCCTCCTGCTGCTCGGCCAGCGTCTCGAGCAGGGCGGTGAGGACGGCGACGACCGACGGCCGGTCCTCCGCAGGGAACCGTCCGCCGAGCTCGGCGAGACAGTCAGGAGCGTCGACCAGCCGGGCACCCGACACGGCGGCGTTGAGCTGAGCCCGCAGCTCGCCGAGCAGGACGTCGGTGACCTCGCCGGGGCAGTCGACGACCCGCTGCTCGACCCGGCCGGTGTTGGTGATCAGCACGACGAGCACCCGGTGGGTCGTCAACGCGACCAGCTCCACGTGGCGGACCGAGGAACGGGTGAGCGAGGGGTACTGGACGACGGCGACCTGCCGGGTGAGCTGCGCCAGCAGCCGGACGGTCCGCGACACGATGTCGTCGAGGTCGACCGCGTTGTCGAGGAAGGACTGGATGGCTCGTCGCTCGGCGCTCGACAGGGGCTTGACCGTGGACAGCCGATCGACGAAGAGGCGGTAACCCTTGTCGGTCGGGATGCGCCCGGCACTGGTGTGCGGCTGGGCGATGTAGCCCTCGTCCTCCAGCGCGGCCATGTCGTTGCGGATCGTCGCCGGCGACACACCCAGGTTGTGCCGCTCCACGAGGGCCTTCGACCCCACCGGCTCCTGCGTGGAGACGTAGTCCTCGACGATGGCGCGCAGCACGTCGAGCTTGCGATCCTCCAGCACTCGCGCACCTCCGACCTGGCACTCGTTCGGCTCGAGTGCCAAGTGTACGTCGAGGCGGTGACGTGCGGCGATTCAGAGCGGGGGCGCGCTGCGCTGCCGCGGCGGAGCGCCGGTGAGCACCGGGCGACGGTAGTCGCAGTATCGGCAGCTGACGAGGAACCCGTCGTCGATGCGGAGGGCGACGAGCGCCCAGAGCTCACGGCATTCGGGGCAGAGGTGCCCTGCGGCTCGCCGTAGCCGGGTGCGGCTCGAACGGGTCATGCGTGTGCATTCCTCTCGCTTGACGAGGGGGCGGGGGCGCCTGACCTGGTGCGGTCCGGTTGCCCCCGCCCCGACGTACCCCGTTTCCCCGTTCCCGTGTCCCCGAGATCCCCCGCCCCCCGAAGACACCCTGCCGGGCGCGGTGACCCGAGCGCCTCACCCGTTCTGTGTGAGATCGAGGTCCGGGACCTACGTCCCGAGCGCCCGAGCCGTGCGGCTCTCGCACCCGTCAGGGCGGGGCCGGGACCTTGGGCAGACGGGCAGAGCGGACGTCGGGCTGGCGACGGGGGTGCACGGACAGAGACGTTGAGGTGAGGCGGATGCCGACAACGGGAGCGCCGCAGGCGACCGACGGTGCCGGCGACACCGCAGCAGCGCCGACCGGCGAACGGCCGCGGTGGGGGGCCAAGCCCGTGCTGGCCGCCCGCCTGGCCGTACCCCAGCAGCGTCACCGCCTCGTCCTGCGCGCGCACCTGCTGGCCCGGGTCTCCGAGGGCACCGACGGGCCGCTCACGCTGGTCCGCGGGCCGGCCGGCGCCGGCAAGACCTTCCTCGTCGCGTCCTGGGTGGCGGGCGGTTGGCCACGTCATCCCGTGGCCTGGCTGTCGCTGGACGCCGACGTGGACGCGCCGGGCGTCTTCTGGGCGCACTTCCTGCAGGCTCTGGAGGCCGCCGGCGTCGTCCTGGCCGACATCGGAGTGCCTGCCCGCGCCGAGGAGATCGACCGGCTCTTCCTGGCTGAGCTCGCGGCGAGCCTGAGCGAGCTGCCCGGCCCCGTCGTCGTCGTCCTGGACGACTTCGACCGGATCGCGTCGCAGCGGGTGGCCCGGCAGCTGGACTACGTCCTGACGTACGCGGCCCCTCAGCTGAGGCTGATCGTCACCACGAGGGGGCAGCTGCCTCCCGGCTTCCACCGCCACCGCGTGGCCGGCGAGACGGTCGAGATCAGCGCCCGCGACCTTGCGCTCACCACCGACGAGGCGAGCGAGCTGCTGCGCCTGCACGGCGTCGACCTGCCGGAGCCGTCCGTCGAGGCGCTCACCGAGCGCATGGAGGGCTGGGTGACGGGCCTGCGCATCTCCGCCTTGGCGCTGGCGCACGGTGAGCCGCCCGAACGCCTGTGGCAGCAGTCGGCCGGTCGCCACGGCGACATCGCGGAGTTCATCCTCGCCGAGGTGCTCGACCAGCAGCGGCCCGAGGTGCAGGACCTGCTGCTGCGTACCAGCATCCTCGAGCGGGTGCACAGCGACCTCGCTGACGCCCTCACCGGCAGGTCCGACGGCGAGCAGATCCTCGAGGAGCTCACCCGGGCGAGCACCTTCGTGCGACTGATCCCGGATGACGAGCCCTGGTACCGCTACCACCAGCTGTTCGCCGAGGCCCTGCAGGGACGGCTGCGCTCCACCGGTCTCGACGTCACCGCACTGCACCGCGCAGCCTCGCAGTGGTTGGCCGACCACGACGAGCTGCCCGCGGCCGTGAGCCACGCGGCGGCCTGCGGGGACTGGCAGCTGGCTGCCGCCCACATGGTGGACCACCTCGCGATCGGCCAGCTGCTGGTGGGTCTCGAGACGCACCGCCTGGCGCACGCGTTCGCGGACATGCCGGCGGACGAGCCGTCCGCCGAGGCCGCGCTCGTCGAGGCCGCGCTCGCGATGGCTCAGTTCGACGCTCCCCGGTGCGTGGCTGCCCTCGATCGGGCAGCGGCGCGGTCGGGCCGGGTGCCCGAGCCTCGACGCGCGGCGCTGCTGCTCGGGGTCGCGTGTGTCCGGGTCATCGTGAGCCGCCTGACGGGGGACCTCGAGGCCGCCGAGGGCGCCGCCGACGAGACCCGGGAACTCATGAGCAGGGTCCCCGCGGCGCAGCTGGCACGCGGCCCGGAGCTGGCGGCGCTCATGACGTCGAGCCTCGGCACGATGCAGCTGTGGAGCGGCCGGGTCGAGGTCGCCGGCGAGACGCTGCGGGCCGCCCTCGGTGTCGGGCGCACCGTCACCACGGCCTACCCCCTGAGCAACTGCCTCGGCCAGCTCGCCGTCGTGAACTACCTGGAGGGAGACCTGAGGCAGGCGCGCCAGCGCGCGCTCGAGTCGCTCGAGCTGGCCAGCCGATTCGGCCTGTCGCCGGCCGCCCGGGTGCCGGTGGGTCATCTGGCTGCTGCGCTCGTCGCGTGGGAGTGGGACGACCTCGAGGCCCTTCGCTCGCACACCGACCAGGCGGCCACCTCGGTCGCGGCCACCCACGACCCGACGGTGGTGTCAACGCTCGCGCTCCTGCGGGCCCGGCACCGCCTTTCCCGGCGTCAACCGGCAGCCGCGCTGGCCTGCCTCGACTCCGCGGAGGCCGTCCGGGACCGCCTCCCGCGCGGCTCGTTCGTCATACCGCTGCTCGTCGCGGAGCGGGCCGCCGCACACGTGTCGCTCGGGGAGACGCAGACCGCCCTGTCGCTGTTGGCCGAGCTGCCCGTCGACGACCCGGACCGTCGACTGGCGCTGGCCCGGGTCCAGCTGGCGTCCGGTCAGCCCGCTGCCGCGTTGGACACGCTGGGGGACGCCCCGGACGGCAGCGGCCTCCCCCTGTCGTGTCTCGTCCGGATGAACCTGGTGGCTGCCCAGGCCCGGCACGCCACCGGTGAGACGCTCGCCGCTCGACGACAGCTCGGGCGCGCCCTCGAGATCGCCCGACCGCAGGGCTGCCGACGGCCCTTCGTGGACGTCGCCGCCTGGGTCCGCCAGATGCTGTCGGCGGAGCAGCTGCTGGCGGAGGACCACGGCTGGCTCGGCAAGAAGCTGGTGGGCGCGGTCGAGGGGGCGCGCGGCGTCGCGGAGGTGCCTCAGCTCGTCGTCGAGGAGCTCAGCGGTCGCGAGCTGGACGTCCTGAGGCTCGTCGCACAGCCGATGTCGAGCAGGGAGGCGGCCGAGGAGCTGCACCTGTCGGTGAACACCGTCAAGACGCATCTGCGCAGCGTCTACCGCAAGCTGGCGGCGACGAGCCGGACGACGGCCGTCCGCCGGGCCAGGACCCTCGGGCTGCTCTGACCCCCCGACCGCGGAGGATCATGGTGCGGGGCCGCTCGGCGCGTCCGATGGCTTTGTCCGCGCCGGACCGACATCGTGGACCCGTGAACAGGTATGCCGAGGACGTGCTCGCCACCAACTGGCGCCGCCCGCGCGCGGTTCCGGAGATCGCGGCCGAGCGCGACCTCGTCGTGGAGGACGCCGAGACGGGCTTCTGCGGCGCGGTGGTGCGCTGCGAGAAGACGCCCGGTGGGCCGACGGTGACGCTCGAGGACCGCCACGGTCGGCACCGGGTCTTCCCCCTCGGTCCGGGGTTCCTGGTCGAGGGCAGCCCGGTGGTGCTCACCCGCCCGGTGTCCCCCGCGGCAGCCGCTGCGCCACGACGTACGGCATCGGGATCGGTGGCCGTCACCGGTCAGCGGGCCCGGGTGGCCCGGGACAGCCGCATCTACGTGGAGGGCCGCCACGACGCCGAGCTGGTCGAGCGGGTCTGGGGCGACGACCTCCGCGTCGAGGGTGTCGTCGTGGAGTACCTGAACGGCATCGACGACCTGCCCGCGATCGTGACGGAGTTCCGGCCCGGACCGGGCCGCCGGCTCGGCGTACTCGTCGACCACCTCGTCGCGGGCACCAAGGAGTCGCGCATCGCCGCGCAGGTCACCTCGCCGCACGTCCGCGTCGTCGGCCACCCCTACGTCGACGTCTGGCAGGCGGTCAAGCCGGCCGCGCTCGGCATCGCGGCGTGGCCGGACGTCCCTCGCGGCACGCCGTGGAAGGAGGGCGTCTGTCAGGCCATCGGGTGGCCGGTCGACGTCCCCGCCGCCTGGCGCAGGATCCTCGCCAGCGTCTCGTCGTACGCCGACCTGGAGCCGAGCCTGCTGGGTCGGGTCGAGGAGCTCATCGATTTCGTCACCATCAACGACGACCAGCACTAGCCTGGCCGCCCTACAGAAGGAGAGACCCAGATGTCCGAAGCACCGCCGCCCCCGCCGTCGCGGCCGGAGGAGCCCTCCGGCACGACGCCCCCGCCTCCGCCGCCCGCCGGTGGCTACGAGCAGGCGCCGCCCCCGCCGCCCGCGGGTGGCTACGGGCAGGCGCCGCCGCCCCCGGCCTACGAGACGCCGGGCGGCTACGGCGCAGCGGGTTACGGCGGCGCGCCCGCCGGCGCCGCGTACGCCGAGTGGCCCCAGCGTGTGCTGTCGGCCCTCATCGACTGGTTCGCGCCGTTCATCGTGGCCGGGATCCTGTTCCAGATCAGCAACGCCCTCGGCTACGTCGCCTGGCTGGCCGCCCTGGTCTGGGCCATCTACCAGGCCTACCTCGGTGGCCAGACCGGCCAGTCGCTCGGCAAGAAGACCATCGGTCTCCGGCTGATCAGCGAGCAGACCGGCCAGGTCATCGGCGGCGGCCTCGGCATCGGTCGCTACTTCCTGCACATCGTCGACGGGCTGCCCTGCTACCTCGGCTACCTGTGGCCGCTCTGGGACGCGAAGAAGCAGACGTTCGCCGACAAGATCGTCAAGACCATCGTCGTCAAGGTCTGACGCGCGTGGGTGCCGCCGGGCCGTCGCCCGGCGGCACCCACCGCCTCACTGCGAAGGAAACCTCCCATGACCGACCAGCCGCAGGAACCGCGCGAACCGCAGGAACCGCCGCGCGAGCAGGACGCCGCGTCCACCGGATCCACCACTCCGCCGACCGAACCGACCGAGCCGACCGAGCCGGCCGGATCCGCCGAGGACGCCGGAGCGTTCGCGGCACCCGGCACCCCGCCACCCCCGCCACCCCCGCCGCCGCCTGGGCAGGCCGGGCAGGCCGCCGGGCAGGCCGGCTACCAGCAGGGGTGGCAGCAGCAGCCCCCGCCGGGCTATGCCCAGCCGGCGCCCGCGCCGGGCTATGGCCAGCCGGCCTACCCGGCCGGCTACGTGGACCCGCAGGCCAAGTCGAAGATCGTCGCGGGGCTGCTCGGCATCTTTCTCGGCGGCTTCGGAGTGCACCGCTTCTACCTGGGCTACACCCGGATCGGCGTCATCCAGATCGTCGTGACGGTCCTGACCTGCGGCATCGGATCGCTGTGGGGCTTCGTCGAGGGGATCCTCTACCTCGTGGGGGCCAACGGCTACACGACCGACGCGCAGGGGCGCCCGCTGCGCGACTGACGGGGCTGGCCCACCGAGCTCGCACACGAGCACATCGGCCCACAAGGCGGCCGCGCAGCATCCACGCTGCGCGGCCGTCCTCGTGTGCAGCCGCGGTCGCCGAGAACGCGTACGACGTGACGCTGAAGCAACGGCACCACCCGGCTCGGGTGGCTTGGCGCCCTCGGCCCTGGTGGGGGCGCCCCACAACGCCTACGTTGGCGGCGGGCCGTGCCGGGCGCTCGTGCCGCGGTCGGCCCCGACCGGGAGGCATCCCCGACTACCCGACGCCGAGCGGGTACGGGCCGGCCGGGCCGCCGTCGCAGCTCAGCCCGCAGGACGAGCGCACGTGGGGCATGCTCGCCCACCTCAGCGCGCTCGTCTGCGCGATCATCGCGCTGGCCTTCATCGGCCCGCTGGTGATCATGCTGACCCAGGGCGAGAAGTCGGCGTTCGTCCGCCGCCAGGCCGTCGAGGCGCTGAACTTCCAGATCACGACGTACATCGCCGCGTTCGTGTCGTTCCTGCTGATCTTCGTGTTCCTGATCGGCCTCGTCCTGCTGCCGATCGTGGGCATCGGCTGGCTGGTGCTGACGATCATGGCGTCGATCGCCGCCAACAGAGGCGAGGACTACCGCTACCCGGTCAACCTCCGGCTGGTGAAGTAGCCCCTTAGTCGACGAGGTCCCGGACCACTGCGTCAGCCAGCAGGCGGCCGCGCAGCGTCAGCACTGCGCGGCCGTCGGCGTGTTCGGCCGGGTCCAGCAGGCCCTCATCGACGGCGCGTCCCGCCGCCGCGCGCCCGGCAGGGCGCAGGGCTGCGAGCGGGTAGCCGTCGGCCAGACGCAGGCGGAGCAGGACGTCCTCGACCCGGCGATCCTCCGCACGCAGCACCTCGCGCGCGTGAGCGGGCGACTCGCCGGCCGCCAGCCGCCCGGCGTAGGCCGCCGGGTGCTTGACGTTCCACCAGCGGGTGCCGCCGATGTGGCTGTGGGCGCCCGGGCCGACCCCCCACCAGTCGTCGCCCCGCCAGTAGCCGAGGTTGTGGCGGCAGCGCTGCGACGGGCCGGTCGCCCAGTTGCTCACCTCGTACCAGCCGTAGCCGGCCGCGGCGAGCAGCTCGTCTGCCACCACGTACTTGTCCGCGAGGTCGTCGTCGTCGGGCGCGGGCAGCTCGCCCCGTCGTACCCGCGTCGCGAGCCGGGTGCCCTCCTCCACGACGAGCGCGTAGGCGCTCACATGGTCGGGCCGCAGCGCGAGCGCGGCCTGCACGCTGGCCCGCCAGTCGTCGAGGCTCTCCCCGGGAGTGCCGTAGATGAGGTCGAGGCTGACGCCGGTGAAGCCGGCGTCGCGCGCCCACTCCACGACGTCCGGCAGCCGCCGCGGGTCGTGGGTGCGGTCGAGCGTCGCAAGGACGTGCGGCACCACCGACTGCATGCCGAACGAGACCCGCGTGAAGCCCGCCTCGCGCAAGGCCAGCAGAGAGGCCGGGTCGACGCTGTCCGGGTTGGCCTCGGTGGTGACCTCCGCGCCGGCGGCGAGGCCGAACTCCGACCGGATCGCGTCGAGCACCCGCGCGAGGTGATCGGCCGGCAGCAGCGTCGGCGTGCCACCGCCGAAGAACACGGTCTGCACCGGCAGGTCGCGGTCGCCGAGCACCCGGCGGGCGAGCCGCACCTCGGCGATCGCTGTGGAGGCGTACGTCGCCTGGCTCGCCCCGCCGCCGAGCTCGCTCGCCGTGTAGGTGTTGAAGTCGCAGTAGCCGCACCGGGTCGCGCAGAACGGCACGTGCACGTAGATGCCGAATGCGCGGGTGCCGAGCCCGTCGTACGCCGTGTCGGGCAAGGCGCCGTCGACCGGCACCGGCTCCCCGTCGGGCAGGGTCGATGGCATCTCAGCCGCCCACGGACGCCGCGGCCACGGCGGCGGCCCGCTCGGCGCGGTGGCGCTCCGCCCATCGAACCACCGGGACGAAGGCGAGCCCGGCGGCCGCGAACACCGACCCGAGCAGCAGCCAGCCCGGCCGGCCCCACTCGATGCACAGCGTCGTGAGCACCACGGGAGCCAGCATGCTCGATGCCGCGAACCCGCTGGCGAACAACCCCTGGTACTGCCCCTGGCGACCCTCCGGCGCGAGGCCGAAGCTGATCGCCCACGAGCCGGCCGCCTGCAGCATCTCGCCGGCGACGTGCACCAGTGCGCCCGCGACCAGCAGAGCCACGGCCAGCCCGACGGGGGCGCCCTTGGCCGTCGCGAACAGGACGCAGGCCGCGGCGATCACCAGCCCGGACCGGGTGATGGCGCGCACCCCAGCTGGCACGTCCGGGTAGCCGCGGGACACCCGCACCTGGAGCAGCACGACGCTCACGGTGTTGACCAACATCAGCACGGCTACCAGCCAGCGGGGTGCCGCGGTCTCTCTCACGACCCATAGCGGCATCGCCACCTCGACGAGTGCGTAGTGCATGCCGAGCACAGCGTTGAGCGCGGTGACCGTGAGGAACGGCCGGTCGCGCAGCGCGGGCAGCCGGGGCTCGCTGGTCAGCACCGGGGAGGGCGCGACGTGGGGCAGCCGCAGCGTGAGCAGCGCGGCGGCCGCGAAGGACGCCGAGTTGACGAGGATGGCCGTTGTGTACGCGGCCCGGGTGTCCACGGCCAGCGCGAGACCTCCGACAAGGGTGCCGAGGGAGATGCCGACGTTGGTCACGGCACGCAGGTACGCGCGCAACGACACCCGCGACTCCGGCCCACCTACGGCCGCGATGAGACCCTGGCGGACCGCGTTGGCGGCCCGGTCGAGCGCTGTGACCACGACCGCCGTGGCGAGGAAGGCGGCGAAGGAGTCGGCCCACACGTAGCCCAGCGACGCGACGGCGAGGAGCAACGCGATCCGGACGAGCACCTCTCGCGGGCCGCGCACGTCGCCGAGGTGCCCGGCCGGCAGGCCGACCAGGATGCCGGTCAGCCCGGCAACGGTCAGGCCGACACCGACCTGAACCGGCGAGAGCCCGATCACCCGGGTGAAGTAGACCGCGCTGATCGTGTAGAACGCGCCGTCGCCGACGGTGGTGGCGAGCGTCGCCAGGGCCAGCGCCCGCGACGGCCCGTCGGCCGGGAGCAGGCGGGCCAGACGGCCCGCCTCCGATGTCGAGCGGGTCATCGGGCGCGGGCCGCGAGGTCCCTGCGCGCCACCTCGGCGAGCTCAGGGTTGAGCCCGGACATCTCCAGCATGCGCGACAACCGGTCCTCGGGAGCCTTCCGGATGACGAAGACGTCGCCGATCGTCACGCCGTGGTCCGGCCGGTGCACGACCTCGATCTCGTCGCCCGCCGCGACGGTGCCCTCGTCGAGCACGCGGAGGTAGGCGCCCGGGGCGCCGTGCTCGGTGAACCGCTTGACCCAGTGCGGCTCGTCCATCCAGCCGTGGAACGTCCTGCACGGGATGCGCGGGCAGGTCACCTCGACGACGACGCCGGCGTCACCGATGCGCCAGCGCTCGCCGATGACCGCCCCGGTCACGTCGAGCCCGACAGTGGAGAGGTTCTCGCCGAACCTGCCCGGCGTGACCTCCCGGCCCAGCTCGTGCGACCACCACTCGGCGTCCTCGCGGGCGTAGGCGTAGAGCGCCTGCTCCGGGCCGCCGTGGTGGCGGGTGTCGTACTGCTGGTCGCCCTCGAGCCCGAGGGAGCCGACGCGCACCCAGCCCTGGACCGGGCGCTTGTCGATGGCAGTCAGGTCGAGGTCACCGCGCACGTCGGGGATGAGAGCGTGGACGACGTTGACGGAGTGCAGACGTGCCGTGATCACGGCCCGACGCTACCGAGCGGGCCGGACGGGCAGCATCCGCATTCCGACCGCCCCTGCCCCTCCGCGATTGGACGCTCCCGCACCAGACACGCCGTACAAGTGGTGTGTCCGCGTCCAAAGGATCTTGAGGGGGTCACTTCTTGCCCTTGTCGGCAGCCGACTCGGTGGACAGCGCCGCGATGAAGGCCTCCTGCGGCACCTCGACCCGGCCGACCATCTTCATCCGCTTCTTGCCCTCCTTCTGCTTCTCCAGCAGCTTGCGCTTGCGGGTGATGTCGCCGCCGTAGCACTTGGCGAGCACGTCCTTGCGGATCGCGCGGATGGTCTCGCGGGCGATCACCCGGCTGCCGATGGCGGCCTGGATCGGCACCTCGAACTGCTGGCGCGGGATGAGCTCCTTGAGCTTGCCGGCCATCATCACGCCGTAGGAGTAGGCCGCGTCGCGGTGCACGATCGCGCTGAACGCGTCGACCGGCTCGCCCTGGAGCAGGATGTCGACCTTGACCAGGTCGGCGGCCTGCTCGCCCGAGCGCTCGTAGTCGAGCGAGGCGTAGCCCTTGGTGCGCGACTTCAGCTGGTCGAAGAAGTCGAAGACGATCTCGCCCATCGGCAGCGTGTAGCGCATCTCGACGCGGTCCTCGGAGAGGTAGTCCATCCCCTGCAGGGTGCCGCGCTTGGCCTGGCAGAGCTCCATGATCGTGCCGATGTAGTCCGACGGGCTCAGGATCGTCGCCCGGACGACGGGCTCGCGCACCTCGGCGATCTTGCCCTCGGGGAACTCGCTCGGGTTGGTGACCTCGAACTCCGAGCCGTCGTCCATCAGCACGCCGTAGACGACGTTCGGCGCGGTCGAGATGAGGTCCAGGTTGAACTCGCGCTCGAGCCGGTCGCGGGTGATCTCCATGTGGAGCAGGCCGAGGAAGCCGCAGCGGAAGCCGAACCCGAGCGCCACTGACGATTCGGGCTCGTAGGTGAACGACGCATCGTTGAGGTGGAGCTTCTCGAGCGCGTCGCGGAGGAGCGGGTAGTCCTCGCCGCTCACGGGGTAGATGCCGGCGAACACCAGGCTCTTGGCCGCCTGGTAGCCGGGCAGCGGCTCGGTCGCCGGGCGCTCGACGGTCGTCACCGTGTCGCCGACCTGGGCGTCGCGGACGCTCTTGAGCCCGGTCGCGACGTAGCCGACCTCGCCGGCGGCCAGCTGCGGCACGGGCACGAGCTGGGGGCGGAAGACGCCGAGCTCGAGCGGGTCCGCCTCCGCGCCACTGGCCATCAGCCGGATCGGCTCGTTCGCC
>DASVBJ010000212.1:0-8576 GCA_036375895.1 Actinomycetes bacterium
GTCGGCCGGCTCGACAACGCCACCAAGCTCGCCCTGGGCCACAACCCGAACGGCTCGGTGCCGGCCCTGCTCGCCGACTGCGTGACCTGCGCCGCGGACGACCTGATGGCTCGCCACGGCGGGCCCGCCTGGGACGAGGCCGGGTTCACCCGCCTGCGCGACGCGGTGCGCGCGGAGCTGCCCGAGGCGGTCCACGACGTCGTACGGACCGTGGCCGCGGTCCTCTCCGCCGGCCACGACGCCGAGCTGCGGGCCGGCGGCACCACCAGCGCGGCCCTGCTCCCCTCGCTGCTCGACGTCCGCGCCCAGCTGGCCGGTCTCGTGCACCCGGGCTTCGTCACCGACACCGGCCGGTCCCGGCTGCCCGACCTGCTGCGCTACCTGCGGGCCGTGCATCGGCGGCTCGAGGTGCTCCCGACCGCACCCGGGCGCGACCGCGACCGGCTGGCGACCGTCAAGCGGGTCCAGGAGGAGCACGACAAGCTCCTGGCCGAGCTGCCGCCCGAGCGCCGCGACGACGCCGACGTGCGCGAGCTGCGCTGGATGGTCGAGGAGCTGCGGGTAAGCCTGTTCGCACAGACGCTGGGCACCGCCTACCCCGTGTCGGAGAAGCGCATCTACCGCGCCATGGACGCCCTCGACGGCTGACCGCTGAGGCGGCCCAGGTCCAGCACATGTGTCACCGAAAGTCCATAGACGCAGACTCTGGTAACGGGACAAATGGGGAGGTAACGTCCGGCCGGAGACGTTCCCCCACCACCCACCCATACGGGAGCATCATGAGGCCTCACGCACTCATCGCTGCCGTCGCAGGGGCCCTCCTGACCACCGGTCTCACCGGTGTCTCCGGCCCCAGCGCGGCGACAGGCGACTCGGCCGGACCGGCCGGCAGCAGCACCGGGACCCCGGCCCGCGGCGGATCCTTCACCCTCACCGGCGCGGACGCCGTGGCCTACCAGCCGCCGGCCGACCTCCGCCAGGTTCGGACCACCGAGCTCGCGGACGGCACGACCCAGACGCGGTACCAGCAGGTCGCCTCCGGCGCGGAGGTCCTGAACGGCCAGGTCACGGTCCTCCGCGACGCGCGCGGCACCGCGACCGCGGTCATCGGCGCGTACTTCCCCGGGCTGCGGGCCAAGAACGACCGCAAGGTCACGCCCGCGGAGGCCCGGTCCACCGCCGCGGCCAGGGTCGGCAACGGTGACCGGACCACGACCTTCCGCATCGACCCGCAGACCGGGCGGACCTTCTACCAGGTCATCACCCAGCAGTCGGCCCACCGCTGGCTCACCTGGGTCGACGCCGGCAGCCGCGCCGTGCGCAAGAACATCGACACCGTCGCCGAGGGCACCGGGACCGGCGTCAAGGGCGACACCAAGACGATCAGCACGACGCAGCGCGCCGACGGCATGTACCAGCTGGTGTCGCAGGACGGCCGGCAGGCGACGTACGACTCCGGCAACACGGGCGGACGCGGCACGATCATGACCGATGCGGACGACGTCTGGGACCTGCTCAAGCCGCCGGACCTGAGCCCGAGCCAACCGGCCGGCGTGGATGCGCACTATTACGCCGACGTGGTCGACGACTTCTACGGCGCGGTGTTCGGCCGGGACAGCATCGACGACAACGGCATGCAGATCATCTCGAGCGTGCACTACGGGCGGAACTACAACAACGCCTTCTGGAGCGGCGCGCAGATGGCGTACGGCGACGGCGACGGCAAGGTGTTCCGGCCGCTGTCCGGCGGGCTCGACGTCGTGGGCCACGAGCTGACCCACGGCGTCACGCAGTACACGTCCGGCCTGATCTACGAGAACGAGTCCGGCGCGCTCAACGAGTCCTTCAGCGACATGATGGGCAACACGGTCGAGTACTTCGCCGACGCCGCGAAGCGCGATCCGGCCGCCACCCCTGACTGGTTCATCGGCGAGGACGTCTACGTGCCGTCCGACACCGAGCCCGGCTTCCGGAACATGACGGACCCGCAGGAGGACGCGGACCCGGACCACTACTCGGAGCTCTACACCGGGACGGCGGACAACGGCGGGGTGCACAGCAACAGCGGCATCTCGAACCACGTCTACTACCTGGCGGTGAACGGCGGCCGGAACGCCGGCTGCGGGACCAGCGCCAGCAGCCACACGCACACGGCCAACTGCGACGAGAACGTCGCCGGCCTGGGCCTGGCGACGGCGCGCAACATCTTCTACACCGGCATGACCAGCCTGACCGAGTACGCGAACTTCTGCGACGCCCGCAACGCGACCATGGCCGCCGCGGCAGCGGGCAAGCAGCGGGCCAGCGTCGGCGACGCGTGGGACGCGGTCGGCGTCACGAAGGGCTGCACGCCGGGTTCGCCGCCGCCGCCGCCGTGCACCGGTGGCGAGGTCCAGATGGGCGTCGTCTTCTCGACCCCGCACCCGTACGGCAACAACGGTGACTGCACCTGGACGTACACCAACACCTCCGGCGGGAGCTTCGCCTTCGTCTTCGACAAGCTCGAGACCGAGGCTGGCTACGACTACGTGTACGTGAAGGACGCGGCCGGGAACGTGGTGGCGACGTACGACGGGACGCCACATCGGCTTCCGGTCACCTCGCCCTGCCTGAGCGGCCCGTCCGGGTCGGTCCAGCTGGTCTCGGACGGAGGGGTGACGGCGTACGGCTTCGACGCACGCGTGGTGGCCTGCTGAGCCAGGACACCGTCCGATGGCACCTACCTCGCGAGCGACCTTCTTGCGCGACTCGCCGGCGTGTCGTCGCGACAAGGTCGCTGGTGATCTTGAGGCGAGGTGATGTCTGACCCACGGCCGAGGAACGAGGCCCCGCCCGGTGCGACCGGGCGGGGCCTCGCCCGTTGACAGCGGCCCGGAAGGGGACTGTCGTGCTTGTTGTCGGAACAACTTCGGGCGGCCACGGCGGTGAGGCATGAGCGAGTGGAACGCGATGACCTACGAGGGCAAGGACACCATTCTCCGGGTGGTGCGGGCCGAGGCCGAGCGGTTCTTCGCGCTGGCCGAGCCGCCCGAGGCGTGGGAGGCGCCGACCGCCTGCGCAGGCTGGACGACGCGCGACATCGTCGGGCACATCGTCGACACGACCGAGGGCTACTTCGACGCGTTCGACGCGGCACGCGGCAAGGGCGAGGTCGGCCCACCGCACGGGTTGCCGCTGATGAGCAAGCTGGCCAACGAGGGGGCCACCGCGTTCCGCGGGGCGCCACAGGAGGAGATGCTCGAGCGGCTGCGCACCGACTTCGCGAAGATGATGGGGATCCTCGAGCCGCTCGGACCCGACGAGTGGACCGGCCTGATGGTCACCCACAAGTACATGGGGCCGGTGCCCGCGTTCTTCTTCGCGGGCGGGCAGCTGATGGACTACGGCGTCCACTCCTGGGACATCCGCCAGGGCAGCGGGCGGGCCCACGGCCTGTCCGGCGACGCCGCCGACCTGCTCGTGCCCTTCATGTTCGCCCTGTGGCAGGGCACGGTCCGCGCCGACGCCGACCCGGCGCCCTTCGACATCGGCATCCGGGTCTCCGGGCGCAACGCCGGCGACTACCGCGTGTCGGTGCGCGGCGGCGCGATGACCTACGAGCAGGGCAGCCTCGACGACCTGCCGGCCGTCGTCGAGTTCGACGCGGGCAGCTTCGTGCTCACGGTGTTCGGGCGCTGCAACGCCGGGACGGTGCGCGGCGACCAGTCGATCGGCGACCGCTACCTCAACCTGTTCTTCCGCATCTAGCCGGTCGACCCGTCGGGACCGGGCGGCTCGTAGCGGACCGCCCGGTCCACGTCGTGGTAGACGTCCATGCCCACCGGGCGGCGCAGCTCCTCCGCCAGGTGACCCAGCAGGCCGGCCGCGCGGGCGAGCAGGGCGAACCCGCGCAGCACCTCGTGCGGGAAGCCGAGATCGGCGAGGGCGGCGCCGCAGACCCCGGCGCCGTTGAGCGGCAGGGTCCTCCCGAGGAGCTCCGGGTGCACGCGCCCGACGGCCTCGAACAACCGCAGGTGCGGACCGCGCAACCCCTCCTCCTCGGCGATCCGCAGGATCACCGGGGTACGCGGGTCGCCGTCCTTGTGCACCGGGTGGCCCAGACCGGGCACCAGCCGACCGGCCGCCTGCTGCCCACGCACCGCCTCACGGGCCAGCGCATCGAAGCCGTCGTCGTCTGTGGGCAGCCCCCCGTCGTACGCCGACAGGGCGTCTCCCAGGAACCGGCCGCAGTCCTCCGTGACCCCCAGGAACCGGGAGCCGCCGCCGAGCAGACCTGCGGCCAGCGCGCCCTGGAACGCCTCCGGCGCGCTGGTCAGCGTCAACCGGGCCGCGATCACGGTCGGTGTGAACCCGTGGTCGGTCAAGGCGACGAGCACGGCCTCGAAGAGCCGGCGCTCCCCCGGTGTGGGCCGGCGCAGGGCCACCAGCCAGAACGCCAGCTCGCCGAACCCCACCTCTCCGAGCAGCTCGCCGGCCAGGTCGTGTCCGAGCAGGCGGATCGACCGCAGGTCCGAGGTGCCGATCGAGGTGGGGTACTCGGTCATCTGCCGTCCTCCGGTCGGGAGCCAGCGACGGTCGCGGACTCGGCGTCGTACTCGTCGGGCGGGTGCCCGGCGGGCAGCAGGTGCTTGGCGACCCTCGAGGTCGACGTGCGCGGCAGGTCGTCGACCGCCTGCCAGAACCTCGGGACCTTGAACGCCGCCAGCCGCTGCGCGGCCCAGGCACGCAGCGCGGGCAGGTCGGCAACCGCTCGCGGGGCCAGGACGACGAACGCCTTCACGTCCTCCTCCGACAGCTCCGAGGGCACCCCCACGACCGCACACTCGCTCACGTCGGGGTGGCAGAGGACCGCCTCCTCCACCTCCAGCGGCGACAGGTTCTCACCCCGCCGCCGCAGCACCTCCTTGCGACGCGCGACGACCGTGTAGGTGCCGTCGTCGTTGCGCGTCACCAGGTCACCGGTGCGCAGCCAGCCGTCCACGAAGGCCGCGGCCGTCTCCTCCGGCATCTCCCAGTAGCCGGGCGTCACCACCGGGTTGCGCAGCAGCAGCTCACCGGTCACCCCCGGGCCGACCTCGCGGCCGTCGTCGTCGACGACACGGGCCTCGTTCACGGTGCCGTGCCGCGGGTGCTGCCGCGGCGTGCCCAGGGTGCCGTACGGGCGGCTCCCCCGCGGCCAGACCAGCCCGTACGGCGTCTCCGACATCGCGTAGCCGCACACGATCCGCAGCCCGAACCGGCGCTCGATCTGCTCCTGGCGCTCACGCGTCGGCGAGGGGCCGGTGTAGCACAGGCGCAGCGGCGTGGCGGCGTCGTCGGGCCGCTCCGGCTGGCGCATGAGGATCTCCAGCATCGCCCCGATCGCGTTGAACTCCGTCGCGCCGTGCCGGCGCGCCGCGTCGAGGAAGCCGCTCGCCGAGAAGCGCGGCAGCAGCACGAGCCCCGCCCCGCAGGCGAGCGACCCCATCACCGAGTAGGCCTGGGCGTTGATGTGGAACAGCGGCAGGCTCGTCATCAGCCGGTCGTCGCGGGTGAGCTCGAGCCACCACGGGAAGCCCTCGCCGGCCCAGGCGTATGCCCGGTGGGTCTGGGTGACCAGCTTGGACCGGCCGGTGGTGCCGGAGGTCGGGATGAGCACCGCCACGTCGTCGGGCGCCGCCAGGGTGGGCAGCGTCCCGGCGTACGGCTGCTCCTCCGCCCACGAGCCGGCAACGTCGTCGACCTCGAGCGCGGCGACGTCCCCTCCCGGCGAGAGGTCGCGGTCGGTGAGGAGCAGCCGCGGGCGCACCTGGCCCACCAGGCCGGCCAGCTCGGTCGGCGTGCTCTGCGGGTTCGTCGCCACGGTGACGGCGCCGAGCGCCGCAAGCCCGAGCCAGGACAGGAGGTACGGCGGGGTGTTCCGCGCGGTCACGACCACGAGGTCGCCCCGGCGTACCCCCGCGTCGCGGAGCCGGTCTGCGGTCCGCGCAACGGCGGACACCGCGGCGGCGAACGTCAGCGAGCCCTCGTCCGTGCGCAGCCACACGCCGTCGGGGTCACGGTCGGCGGCGTGCAGCAGCAGGCCGGGGATCGTGTCGTCCACGGATCCCGGGCTCAGCCGATGTCCGGCGTCACTGCGGCCGCTGGCCGGTGGTGTTGTAGATGTCCTGGATGACCGCGTCGACGAGGTGCGTCTCGACGGTGTGGTCGAGCGCCCCCTGGTCGCGCAGCTCACGGACCGCGGGCACCGGGTCGGGGTCGGCGAACAGCCGCTCGTCCGAGTAGTCGACCGGTCTGCCGGTCGGGTCGAGCGTCCACCAGGACGCCTCGAGGGCGATGCCGTTGTTGTCGCTGAAGTAGATCGACCGGAGGAAGCCGTGGTCGATGACGTCGGTGACCTCGCAGCCGTGGCTCTTCAGCCGGTCGCGCAGGCGCAGCAGCGCGTCCTCGTCGGGCAGGTGCATCGACAGGTGGTCGAACTGGGAGGCCTGGTCATAGGGCACGCCGGCCGGCTTGGCGTAGGTCGCGAGGTGGGCGCCGGTGTACTCGAAGAAGGCGACGGTGTTGCCGGGCGCCACCTCGAAGAAGTAGTGACGGAAGGCGGGCGTGGCCAGGGTGGTGACCAGACGGGCGTCCAGGACGCCGTGCCAGAAGCGGACTGTTGCGTCCATGTCCGGCGTCACCAGGGCGAGGTGGTGCACACCCCGCCAGTGCACCGTGTCGGGGGTAGCAGCCATGGCTCGACGCTACTCCCGCAGCCGGGGCCCGGCGAGCCCTGCTCAGGCGCTCGCCGGGCGGCGCCGGATCGCGATGAGCAGGGACGACAGGGCGGACATCGGCCGGTTGTCCGAGCGGGGCCGGGCGACCTTCCGGACCTTGCGGACCCGGGCGAAGTCGTTGGCCACCTCCCGCATCTGCAGGTCGGCGAGCGCCGGGGCGAAGAAGTTGGGTGACATCGACATGACGTCGTCTCCAGGTCTCGGTCGGTGGCGGCAGGCGCCGCCTTACACCGGGAAAGATGCGCCCTAAGGGGTGGCTCCTACATCGGGACAACTACTAGTCCGACGGGTCCGGGTGCCTTAGATCCCAGGTCCTCGCCCTCGCGAGACCCGGGCCGTTGGCCCGACCGGGCCGGGTCTCCCTCCTCTGGGCCGGCCCCGGACCGTCGCCGAGCCTGGAGTCGCACCACGCTGAAGGAGGCCCTCATGCACGTCGTCGTCGCCTACGAGAGCCTGTTCGGCAACACCCACGAGATCGCCGAGGCGATCGCCGAGGGCGCCCGCACGGCCCGACCGGACTCCGAGGTCAGCTGCGTCCCGGTCGCCGAGGCCGGGCCGGACGTCGTCGCGTCCGCCGACGTGCTGGTGGTCGGCGGTCCCACCCACATGCACGGCATGTCGTCCGGGATGAGCCGCCGGATGGGGCTCTCCGCCGAGGAGAAGAAGGGCGTGGAGGCGCACCCCGCCGACTCGGCGGCGGAGGGACCCGGCGTACGGGACTGGTTCCGCACGCTCCCGAAGGCCGCCGGAGGGCACCGGGCCGCGGCCTTCGACACCCGGGCGGACTCGCGGTTGGCAGGCGGCGCGGCGAACGGCATCGCCCGGGCGCTGCGACAACACGGCTTCGACCTGCTGGCGGAGCCCGAGGGGTTCATCATCGAGGACGCCGCTGGCCCTCTGCGCGAAGGCGAGCGCACTCGGGCCGTCGCGTGGGGAGCCGACCTCGTCCGCTGACGGCGGCCGGGGCCGTAGGGTCGTCGGCGTGCCGGTCGACCTCCCCGAAGACGACGTGCGTGCCGCCGTCGAGGCCTTGCTCGGTCACCCGGTCGACCGGCTGACCTGGCGGGCCCGGCCCATCGACCCGGAGCTGCGGCTCCACAGCGTCACCGGTGCTGTCCTGCGCGTGGCCGCCGACGCCGACGGCGAGCGCCTGACCCTGGTGGTCAAGCAGACCCGTCGGGGGCCGGACGCCGACCCCGGCGCGCTGTGGGTGTCCGGCGCGGACCCCGGCCACCGCGGCTACTGGAAGCGGGAGTGGCTCGCCTACGCGTCCGGCCTCCTCGGCTCGCTGCCCGGGGGCCTGCGCGCGCCCCGCCTGCTGCTCGCCACCGAGCCCGCGCCGGACGAGGCCTGGCTGTGGCTGGAGGACGTCGACGGCCTGCCGGGCACGGCCTTCGCCGACGTCCACTACGCCGCCGCCGCACGAGACCTGGGCACGATGCAGGGCGCGTACGCCGCGGGCCGCGCCCCGCTCCCGGACGCACCGTGGCTCTCCCGTGGCTGGCTGGCCGCCTGGATCGATACGACCGAGCGCTGGTGGCCGCTCGTCGAGGACGACGGGGCATGGGCCGACGACCGGCTGGCCGCGCTCCGACCCCTGCGGGCGCGGGGCCTCGCCGTCTGGCGGGAGCGGCAGACGCTGCTGCGCCTGCTCGACGCCGCGGCCCCCACGTTGACGCACCACGACTTCTGGCCGACGAACCTGTTCGCCGGCGCCGACGGCCGCACGGTCGCCCTCGACTGGTCGGTGTGCGGGCTCGGGGTGGTCACGGGTGACCTCGAGCAGCTCACGCTCGACCCGGTCTGGATGCAGGTGCG
>DASVBJ010000248.1:0-9730 GCA_036375895.1 Actinomycetes bacterium
TCGCCGCCGTACTCCTCGGCCACCAGGTTGTACTCGGTCAGCTGCTGCTTGACCTTGTCGGGGTTGGCCCCCTCCTTGTCGATCTTGTTGACCGCCACCACGATCGGCACGTCGGCCGCCTGCGCGTGGTTGAGGGCCTCGATCGTCTGCGGCATCACGCCGTCGTCGGCCGCCACCACGAGCACCGCGATGTCGGTGACCTTCGCACCGCGGGCACGCATGGCGGTGAAGGCCTCGTGACCGGGGGTGTCGATGAAGGTGATCGCCCGGTCGAGGCCGTCGTGGGTGGTGTGCACCTGGTAGGCGCCGATGGCCTGGGTGATGCCGCCGGCCTCGCCGGAGATGACGTCGGTCTTGCGGATCGCGTCGAGCAGCTTGGTCTTTCCGTGGTCGACGTGACCCATGACCGTGACGACCGGCGGACGGGCGACGAGCTCGTCGTCGTCGTACTCCTCGCCGTCGAAGTCGATGTCGAACGACTCGAGCAGCTCGCGGTCCTCGTCCTCGGGGCTGACGATCTGCACCTCGTAGCCGAGCTCGGCACCGAGCAGCGCGAAGGTCTCCTCGTCGAGCGACTGGGTGGCGGTGGCCATCTCACCGAGGTGGAACAGCACCGTCACCAGCGACGCCGGGTTGGCGTCGATCTTCTCGGCGAAGTCGGTCAGCGAGGACCCGCGGGCGAGCCGCACGACGGTCGAGCCGTCGCCGCGCGGGACCTGGACGCCGCCGATCGACGGCGCCGCCATGTTGTCGAACTCCTGGCGCCGCTGCTTCTTCGACTTGCGTCCCCGACGCGGCGGGCCGCCGGGACGCCCGAAGGCACCCGCCGTACCGCCCCTGCGGGGACCGCCACCGCGGCCACCACCGCCCGGACGGCCACCGCCGCCGGGACCGAAGCCGCCACCGCCGCCGGCACCGGCACCGCCGGGACGACCGGGCGCGCCGGGCCGGCCGGCGCCGCCGCGGCCACCGGGGCCGGGACGGCCGGGTGCTCCACCGCGGCCTCCGACACCAGGCGCCGGACGCTGGGGCATCATGCCGGGGTTCGGGCGCGGGCCGCCCGGCCGCGGGCCACCAGGGCCGCCGCCGGCGGGCGGACGCGGCGCACCAGCGCCGGGGGCGCCGGGACGGGCACCGCCGGGACGCGGCATGCCGCTGCTGCCGCCTGAGGTGAAGGGGTTGTTGCCGGGCCGGGGACCGGGGCGGCCCATGCCGGAGCTGCCGCCGGACGTGAACGGGTTGTTGCCCGGACGGGGACCTGCCGGGCGGGGGCCCGGGGAGGGCGCGGCCGGGCGAGCCGGCGACTCGGGCTGGCCGACCTCGGGCGCCGGGGCCTGCGCGGCCGCGGGGCGAGGCGCCTCCGGGGCCGCGGGTGGCTCCACCGGGGCGGGCGCGGGAGCGGGCGCGGGGGCCGGCTTCGGCGCGCTCGGGGCGGCCTCGGCCGGCGCCGACTCGACGACCGTCGGCTCCGGCTTCGCCGGCGCGGACGGCTTGGGGGCGGCAGCGGCCTTCTTCGCCGCCGGCTTCTTCGCCGGGGCAGCCGCGGCGCCGCCGGCAGGGAAGGCGTCCTTCAACTTGCGTACGACGGGGGGCTCGACGGTCGACGACGCCGACCGGACGAACTCCCCGAGCTCTTGGAGCTTGGTCATGACGACCTTGCTCTCGACACCGAGCTCCTTGGCGAGCTCGTAGACCCGGACCTTTGCCACAACTCTCCTGTCTCGGTCCGGGCCGGGTCACTCACCGGCACAGACCGTCGTTACTGCACGGGGGCACTCATTTCTGCGTGCTCATCGGGTGCTCATCAGCTGTTCGACCCGCTTCCGGACTCGACTGGCCTTACCTGGAACTGCGGACCGCAGGGCACACAACACCCGCGCCAGGGCGCGGATGGTCGCGGTCTCGCTGCATGAGTCTAACGCGTCGCGGGCCCCGGCCGCTTCCCGGCGGCGGCCACGGCCGCGCGCAGCGCGCTCAGGTCCAGCGGGCCCGGCGCACGCAGAGCCCGCGAGAACGCCCGTCTCCGCTCGGCGAGGTCGATGCACGCGGCCCGAGGATGGACGTGGGCCCCCCGCCCCGGGAGCACCCGCCGCGGGTCGGCGACCACCGCCCCGTCTCGGGCGACGACACGCAGCAGCGTCGCGGCCGGGGCCCGCTCCCGGCAGCCGACGCAGGTGCGGGTGGGGCCCCCCTGGCTGGTCACCGAAAGTCAGGCTCGGCTGTCCGGGGCCGCCGCCTCGACGTCGGGCCGGATGTCGATGCGCCAGCCGGTCAGTCGCGCGGCCAGCCGGGCGTTCTGGCCCTCGCGGCCGATGGCGAGCGACAGCTGGTAGTCGGGCACCGTGATGCGGGCCGCGCGGGCCTCCGGGTCGACGATCTCGACGTGCGACACGCGGGCGGGCTGCAGCGCCTGGGCCAGGAAGGTCGCCGGGTCGTCCGACCAGTCGACGATGTCGATCTTCTCCCCGTGCAGCTCGGCCATCACCGCGCGGGCCCGGGCACCCATCGGGCCGATGCAGGCGCCCTTGGCGTTGACGCCCGGGCGGTGGGACCGGACGGCGATCTTGCTGCGGTGGCCCGCCTCACGGGCGATGGCGGCGATCTCGACGGTGCCGTCGGCGATCTCGGGCACCTCGAGGGCGAACAGCTTCCGCACCAGGTTGGGGTGCGTGCGCGAGAGGGTGATCGCGGGCCCCCGCAGGCCCTTGCGGACCTGCACCACGTAGCAGCGGATCCGGCTGCCGTGCTCGTAGCTCTCCCCCGGCACCTGCTCGGGCGGCGGCAGCACCCCCTCCACCCGGCCCAGGTCGACGAAGACGTTGCGCGGGTCCTTGCCCTGCTGGATCACCCCCGAGACGATGTCGCCCTCCTTGCCCGCGAACTCGCCGAAGGTCTGCTCGTCCTCGGCGTCGCGGAGGCGTTGCAGGATCACCTGCTTGGCCGTGGTCGCCGCGATCCGGCCGAAGCCGGTCGGCGTGTCGTCCCACTCGCGCACGACGTTGCCCTCGTCGTCGGTCTCCGCGGCCCAGACGGTGACGTGGCCGGACTTGCGGTCGAGCTCGACCCGGGCCGTCGGCTGGTGGCCCTCGGTGCGCTGGTAGGCGATGAGGAGCGCCTGCTCGATGGCCTCGACCAGCAGCGAGAAGGAGATCTCCTTCTCGCGCTCCAGCGAACGCAAGGCGTTCATGTCGATGTCCACCGTCACTCCTCCGTCTCGTCGCCGGGCCGGTCGGCCCGGTTGAACTCCACCTGGACACGTCCCGTGACCAGCTCGGGCCAGCCGAGCAGCCGGTCGTCGAGGCGGACCCCGTCCTCGTCGACGTCCCCGACGCGACCGGTCACCGTCGTGCCGTCGGCGAGGGTCGCCTCGACCAGGCGCGCCCGGGCCCGCCGCCAGTGCCTCGGCTGCGTCAACGGCCGGTCGACACCCGGCGAGGTCACCTCGAGGACGTAGGGGCCCCCGCCCATCACGTCGCTCTCGTCGAGCGCCGTCGAGACGGCCGTGCTGACCGTGGCGACGGTGTCGAGGCCCACCCCGCCGTCCTGGTCGACGACCACGCGGAGCAGGCGACGCTTGCCGGCAGGGGTGACCTGGACGTCCTCGAGGTCGGGACCGCAGCCGGAGACGACCGGCTCGAGCAGGCGCAGGAGGGCCTCACGGGTTGGGGCCTTGCCCATCGGGACCTCCTCGCTCTGCTGTTGTCACTCGCCACAGACCTTAGCGGGTGCGGCGTCGTGGGATCATGGCGCGCGGACCGGCCACAGCCCACCGCCCGCCCGTTCACCTGCCCACCGAGAGGACCCGCGCGCCCATGACCGACGCCGGACCCAGCCGGCGCGCCGTGCTCGTCGGGGGCGGGTTGCTCGCCCTGGGCGCCTGTACGACGGGTGGCGGGCCGGTCCCGCGGCCGACTCCCCGGCCGGACGACCTGTTGCGGGCCGAGGTGACGAGCGCGGTACAGGCGCTGGCCGACCTCTACGCGGCCACGCTCGTGGTGCACCCGACCCTGGCCGCGCGGCTCGGCCCGCTCGCGGCGGAACACCGGTCCCACCTCGACGCGCTGCTCGACGGCGCGCCGCGGCCGACGCCGTCGACCAGCTCCGGGACTCCCTCCACCGGCGCCAGCCCGTCGACCGCCGCCCCGTCGACCGGCGCCCCGCCGACCGGCCCGTCCGCAGTGCCACGGACCCCGGCGGCCGCGGTGTCCCGGCTGGCGGCGGCGGAGCGCCGCGCGGCCGGAGAGCGCGTCGGCCAGGCCGTGCGCGCGACCGCCCCCGAGCTCGCCCGGCTCGTCGCCGCGGTCGGCGCCTGCGAGGCGGCGCACGCGGCCCTGCTCGGAGCCACCCGGTGAGCGACGTCACGGCGCTGCAGGAGGCGCTGGCCGGTGAGCACGCGACGATCTACGGCTACGGCGTCGCCGGCGGGCACCTCTCCGGCGCCGACCGGCGCCGGGCACTGGCCGCGGAGACCGCCCACCGGGCCCGTCGTGACCAGCTGCAGGCGCTGCTCGTCGAGCGCGGCGCCGAGCCGGTGGCCTCCGCCCCGGCCTACCGGCTGCCCCGTCGCGTGACCACCGCGGCCGACGCGCGGCTGCTGGCGACCGAGCTCGAGGAACGGCTGGCCGACGTGTGGGCCGACGTGGTGGGCGACGTGCAAGATGACCTCCGCGACCTCGCCGCGCGGGCGCTGCAGGACGCCGCGGTCCGGGCGGCCGGCTGGCGCGGGGGCAGCGTGCCCTTCCCGGGGCTTCCCGAGCGCGCTGGGTGACTGACCCCCGGCTCTCGCGGCGAGGGGAACGAGCTCAGGTCACCACGTCGTAGCCGAGCTTGAGGATCAGCGCCGAAACGACGGTCAGGAACACGACCCGGACGAAGGCGCTCCCCCGACGGATCGCCGTGTGCGCGCCGAGCCACCCGCCTGCGACGTTGCAGACGCCCATCGACAGCCCGAGTCCCCACAGCGGGGCGCCCTGCGGCACGAACACGAGCAGGGCACCGAGATTGGTGCCGAGGTTGACGATGCGCGCCTTGGCCGACGCCTGCAGGAAGGAGTAGCCGAGCACGCCGACCAGCAGGATCACCAGGAAGCTGCCCGTGCCGGGCCCGAGGATGCCGTCGTAGAACCCGATGCCCGCCCCGCCGAGCATCGCGACGAGGTAGTGGCGACGGCCGTGCCACCGCAGCGCCTGGACCTCGCCGACCGACGGCCGCCGCACGACGTACGCGGCCACCGCGACCAGTGCCACCAGCACGATCGGCTGGAACACGTCTCGGGGCAGCAGCGAGGCGCACAGGGCGCCGAGCGCCGCGCCGAGCAGCGCGACTCCTGCCATCGGCAGCGCCGTCCGCAGGTCGGGGCGGACCTTGCGGTAGTAGGCGGTCGCGGCCACCGACGTCCCGCAGATGCTGGACAGCTTGTTCGTCGCGAGCACGGCGGCCGGTGACGCACCGGGCAGCCAGATCAGCAGCGCCGGCAGCTGCACGAGGCCGCCGCCGCCGGAGACCGCGTCGATCCAGCCGGCGAAGCCGGCGGCGAGGCAGAGCAGGACGACGTCGGAGAGCTCGGGCACCCGTCAGAGCTCGCCGTTCCAGGACTCGATGATCGCGAGCAGCTCGCCGAGCCGCTGCACGACGGCGTCCGGCTCACCCTCCGTGTGGCCCCGCTGGTCGACCGGGATCTCGCTGTGGGGCACCAGCACCGCGCGCATCCCGACATCCTTCGCGCCGTGCACGTCCTCGAACGGCCGGTCCCCGACGAAGACGCACCGAGCCGGATCGATGGCGCCCACGGCCGCCATGGCGGCGCGGAACGCCTCCGGATGCGGCTTCGTGTAGGGGATCTCCGAGGAGTAGACCGCGCCGTCGACCAGGTCGAGCACGCCGTCGCGGCGGAACACCTGCTCGTGGTGCTCGCGGCTCCACAGCGTGTTGGACAGGACGCCGACCCGGATGCCGCGCTCCCGCAGGCCGGTGAACAGGCCGGGCGCGTCGGGGTCGAGGTAGGTGTGCGGGTCCCACCAGCGGTGGTATGCCTCGAGCGCGGCCTGGTGCCGATCCCCCGACGGCTCGATGCCGACGTTGCGGAACACCTCGTCCAGCGTCGCCGACCGGTGGTGCTCGCGGCCGGCCTTCCAGAGCAGGTCCTCCTGCTCTACCAGCAGCAGGGAGAGCTCGTCGGCACGCTCGGGCGCGTAGACCGCGGCGTAGTGCAGCCACTGCTCGCGATGGTCGATGGTGTGCCAGGGCGTGAGCGTGCCGCCCCAGTCGAAGATCACGGCGTCGATGTTCATCGCGGTCACCCTAGGCACCTGGCCGGACAGGTCAGGCGCGGCAGGCGGCGACGATGCGGGCGGCGGCGTCGGCGACCGGGACGTCCTCGCGGTCGCCGCTGCGCCGGTCGCGCACCTCGACGACCCCGTCGGCCAGTCCCTTGCCGACGACGACCACGGTGGGCATCCCGAGCAGCTCGGCGTCCTTGAACTTGACGCCGGGCGAGACGCCCCGCCGGTCGTCGTACAGCACGGTGAGGCCCTCCCCGACCAGGTCGTCGGCGAGCGACTGCGCGGCGTCGAAGACCGCGGCGTCCTTGCCGGTCGCGACCAGGTGCACGTCGGCGGGTGCGACCTCGCGCGGCCAGCACAGCCCGAGCTCGTCGTGGGTCGACTCGGCGATCGCCGCGACCGCGCGGGACACCCCGATGCCGTACGACCCCATCGTCACCACGACCTGCTTGCCGTGCTCGTCGAGCACCTTGAGGTCGAGCGCCTCGGCGTACTTGCGGCCGAGCTGGAAGATGTGTCCCATCTCGATGCCACGCGCCATCGTCAGCGTGCCCTCGTCGCACTGCGGGCACGGGTCGCCCTCGCGGACGTTCGCGGCCTCGATCGTGCCGTCGGCGGTGAAGTCGCGGCCCGCGACCAGGTCGAAGACGTGCCGGCCCGGCTCGTTCGCGCCGGTGATCCAGCGCGTGCCCTCGACCACGCGTGGGTCGAGCAGGTAACGGACGCCGGCCGGCTTGTCATTGCCCAGCGCGGCGGGGCCGATGTAGCCCTTGACCAGGCCCGGGTTCTGCGCGAAGTCGTCCTCGGTGAAGGCCTCGGCGAGGGCCGGCGCGACGACGGCGTCCAGGCGCTTGACGTCGACCTCGCGGTCGCCGGGCAGGCCGATCGCGAGCAGCTCGGTCTTGCCGTCGGGCTGGCGCAGCTTGACCACGACGTTCTTCAGGGTGTCCGCGGCCGTCCACTCCCGGTCGGCGCGACGCAGGTCCTCGCGGCCGTTGGCCAGCGCGACGAGGGTCTCGATCGTGGGGGTGTCGGGAGTGTCCTCGATGTGCGCGGCGGGCACGTCGGTCGCGTCGACCGCCTCGGGAGCCCGCGTCACGAGCGCCTCGACGTTGGCGGCATAGGCGCACGTCGTGCAGCGGACGTAGGTGTCCTCGCCCACGGGGGCGGGGGTGAGGAACTCCTCGCTCTTCGAGCCGCCCATCGCCCCGGACATCGCCGACACGATGACGTAGTCGAGGCCGAGCCGATCGAAGATGCGGATGTAGGCCTCGCGGTGCGCGGCGTACGACCGGTCCAGGCCGGCGTCGTCGACGTCGAACGAGTAGGAGTCCTTCATCACGAACTCGCGGCCGCGCAGCAGGCCGGCGCGGGGCCGTAGCTCGTCGCGGAACTTGCTCTGGATCTGGTAGAGGTGCAGCGGCAGGTCCTTGTACGACGAGTACAGGTCCTTCACCAGGAGGGTGAACATCTCCTCGTGGGTCGGGCCGAGGATGTAGGGGGCGCCCTTGCGGTCCTGCAGCCGGAACAGGTCGTCCCCGTAGTCGAGCACCCGGCCGGTCAGGTCGTAGGGCTCCTGAGGCAGCAGTGCGGGGAAGTGCACCTCCTGGGCGCCCATCCCGTCCATCTCCTCGCGGATCACCCGCTCGACGTTGCGCAGGACCCGCCACCCGAGCGGCAGCCAGCTGTAGCCGCCGGGCGCGGCCCGCCGGATGTACCCGGCCCGCACGAGCAGCCGGTGGCTCGGCACCTCGGCGTCGGCCGGGTCCTCACGCAGGGTGCGAAGGAACAGGGTCGACATCCGCAGCAGCACGGCAACTCCTCGGGTCGGGACGGGTCCTGAGGATATCCGCCGAGGCGGGACCGGCTCTCGCCGGTTTTCCTCGAGTGGGTCAGCTCCGCAGCGGGGCGCCCATCACGGCGTACGGCCGGGTGGTCGTCGTGAACCGGAAACCGGTCAGCAGGTCCGTGAAGCCCACTCGCCGGTAGAGGCTGCGCGCGGGTGTCTCCTCGTCGTCGGTGGAGAGCAGCGCTCGCCGCTCCCTCCGGCCGGCGAGCAGCTCCGTCAGCAGCCGCCGACCCAGGCCGAGGCCCTGGTGCGCCGGCAGCACGTGCAGCTCGACCAGCACGAACGCTTCGGCCAGCCACTCCGAACAGCCCGCCTCCGCCAGGGCCGGCGCGACCTGCTCGTGCCACCACTGGCCCGGCTGGTCGGTGTGCCCGTACCCGAAGCCGACCAGCCGGTCGTCCCGGTCGAAGGCGCCCAAGGCGAAGAAACCGGGGTACGTCGAGTGGCGCAGGTATCCCCCGGCGCGGTTGCGGTCGACCGGCCGGCGGAAGGCGGCGGCCTCGACCTCGACCGCCTCGTCGACCCGGCTCGGCAGGTCGACCGAGGCGATGCGGACCTCGCTCACGGCGCCACCACGGCGGGCCGGGCGCCCTCGTGGCGCAACGGAGAGAGCCAGCCGAACGCCACGCCGACGAGCAGCACGGCCGCGCCCGCGAGCATGCCGGCTCGCGGCCCCGCGGCCTGCGCGACGAGCCCGCCGAGCACCGAGCCGATCGGCCAGCCGAGGCCGAAGGACAGCATCCGGCCGGTGGTGTTCACCCGGCTCATCAACGGCTCCGGGGTGACCTGCTGGCGGTAGGTGACGGAGTTGATCACCACCAGCATGTAGGCGCTGCCCCACGCCACGAGGGCGAGGCTGCCGGTGACCCAGTCGACGGCGAACGCCGTCGCGACGCAGAGCGCGGCGCTGAGCGGCAGCGCCAGCAGGGTGACCCGGGCCGCACCGTGCCGGCGGACCATCCGGGGCATGGTGAGGCTCGCCACCAGCACACCGATGCCCCATGCGGAGAACACCACGCCGAGCCGCGCGTCGCCGGCCCGCACGCCGAGCTGCCGGTCGGCCCACACGACCATCTGGCCGATGAAGGCGCCGCCCGCGATGGACTGCGTGGCGCCGACGATCGTCATGGTGCGCACGGTGTCGTGGCCCCACAAGAAGCGCAGTCCCTCGCGGACGTCGGCGACGAGCGCCCGCCGGGACAGCGGCTCGGTGGGCACTCTCGCCGGGTCGGACAGGGGACGCACGATCGCACGGATCAGCAGTGCCGACGCGACGTAGCTGACCGCGTCGACCCCGAGCAGCGAGGCCGCGTCGGTCACGGCGAGCAGAGCGCCGGCGAGCAACGGCACGGCCGTCTCGATGACGGTGCTGGTCGACCAGATGGCGCTGTTGGCTTGCGCGATGCGGTCGCGCCCGACCAGCGCGGGCACGGCACCGAAGTCTGCGGCGTCGAAGAACACGAAGAGGGCCGGGACCAGGAAGGCCGCGACCAGGATGTGCGGCACGGTGAGCACGTCCAGCCACGACGCGAGCGGGATCGTGGCGAGGACGGCGGCGTTGACGAGATCGGAGACCACCATGACCCGCTTGCGGTCGAAC
>DASVBJ010000253.1:0-14945 GCA_036375895.1 Actinomycetes bacterium
GGGCATGGCAGACGTACGGCAGTCATGGAACGAGGCAGGGGAGCGGCTCAACGCCCTCGGCCTGAAGCTCAAGCTGCACTACGAGCAGCAGCGGGACGAGGGGGAGCAGGCGAAAGTCGCCGAGGCGGTGAAGCGCCTGGCGGACACCGTGGAGGGCGCGTTCGACGCCCTGGGGGCGGCGTCCAAGGACCCGGCCGTCAAGGACGACATCAAGCAGGTCGGTCAGTCGGTGACCGGTGCCCTGCGGACGACGTTCTCCGAGGCGTCCGACGAGATCCGGAAGCTGCTGAAGCGGCCCGGCGGCTGAACCCTCCCTCCCCGGCGGCGCCTCCCCTCCCGGCAGCGATCATGCACGTGTCGTCGCCGCCACGCGTGATCCACCGACGGAACGTGCATGATCGCTGCGAGGAGGGGGCGAACCGGGAGGGGGTTCAGGAGGTCGACGGGGGTGTGGTGGCCGCCTCGGCCTCCTCGAGCGTGCGCGGCACCGGCACCGGGACGGCGTCGGTGCCGACGGGCACCTCCGCGCCGGCGCGGATCTCGCGGACCCGGGCCTCCCGGGCGGGCGCGACGAGCAGGTGTCCGACCGCCGTCGCCAGCCCGATCACGCCGCAGGCGAGCCACAGCGCGGTGCCGCCGAGCCCGTCGTAGACCAGCCCGCCGGCGAGCGGCGCCGCGAAGGCGGCCACGCCGAAGGCGAGGCCGAACATGCCTTGATAGCGCCCGCGCATGGCCGCCGGTGACAGCTCGGCCACCAGCACCGGCCCGACGGCCGCCCCCACCACCTCGCCGACCGTCCACACGACGACGGTCATCGCGTAGGCGGCCGGGACGTGCGCCCAAGCCGTCGCGGCGTAGCCGACCCCCGTCAGCGCGCAGCTCAGCGCGAGCACGTTCGAGATCGGGAACCGCTGCAGCCACCTCGAGAGCGGGACGGTCACGAGCACGATCAGCACGCCGTTCAGGGCGATGACCGAGCCGTACTGCTGCGACGACAGCCCGTCGTCGCCCATCGCGACCGGCAGCGTCGATGCGTGCTGCATGAACACCAGCGCCCAGCCGAACACCAGCGCCGCGAAGGTCATGAACACCCGGTCGCGCAGCACGTCGGTCAGCGAGCCGGCCGGGGCATCGGCCGCGGCCGCGGGGGCGGCGTCGCCCTGCAGGCCGGGGTGCGACTCGGGCAGCCGCCAGAACACCACCGCGGCGAACACGAGCGTCGTCGACGCGTCGACGAGGAAGAGCGTGAGGTAGCCGGACTGCGCGAGCAGCCCGGCGAGCACGGGCGCGACGGCGAACCCGAGGTTGATCGCCCAGTACTGCAGCGCGAAGGCCCGGACGAGGCTCGCCGGCGGCACGATGTCGGCCATCATCGCGGCGTAGGCCGGCCGGGGCAGCCCACCGCAGAACCCGTAGGCCGCCGCCCACGCCACGAGCGCCGGGCGGCTCTCGACCAGGCCGAGGCCGACCAGCGACACCGCGGCGGCGACGTTCGCCCCGAGCAGGAGGGGCCGGCGGCCCAGCCGGTCCGCGAGCACGCCGCCCACGACGGTCGCGACGGTCCCGCCCAGGCCGAACGCGGCCAGCGCGACCCCGGCGAAGGCGGCCGAGTAGCCGAGCCCGTCGGTGAGGTAGAAGGCCAGGAAGACGATCACGAACGCCCCGGCCCGGTTGACCAGCGTGCCGCCCCACAGCCACCAGTACGCCGGCGGCAGGCCGCGCACCGTCTCGCCCACCGCTCGTCTGGCCCAGCGCACCGCGCACCCCGTTCGGTCGCCCCCGCGAATGCCCCGACCGTAGAGGGGGCCACCGACCGGCTTCGACCGGATTTCTGGCAGGCTGCTCGGCATGACCGCAGCGCCTGGCGACCCGACGTACACCCTCGTCCTGCTCCGCCACGGGCAGAGCGACTGGAACGAGAAGAACCTCTTCACCGGCTGGGTCGACGTGGGCCTCACCCTGCAGGGCGAGGCGGAGGCGCGCCGCGGCGGCGAGCTGCTCGCCGAACGCGACCTCCTGCCCGACGTGGTGCACACCTCGGTGATGCGGCGCGCGATCCGCACCGCCGAGATCGCGTTGGACGCAGCGGACCGGATGTGGCTGCCCGTGCGGCGCAGCTGGCGGCTCAACGAGCGTCACTACGGCGCGCTGCAGGGGAAGAACAAGAAGCAGACGCTGGAGGAGTTCGGCGAGGAGCAGTTCATGCTCTGGCGCCGGTCCTACGACACCCCGCCGCCGCCGCTCGCCGACGACGACCAGTGGTCGCAGGTCGGCGAGGCGATGTACGCCGGGCTGCCCGACGAGATCATGCCGCGCACCGAGTGCCTGAAGGACGTCGTCGGGCGGATGCTGCCCTACTGGTACGACGGGATCGTGCCGGACCTGCGGGCCGGGCGCACTGTGCTGGTCGCCGCGCACGGCAACTCGCTACGCGCCCTCGTCAAGCACCTCGACGGCATCTCCGACGACGACATCGCCGCGCTCAACATCCCGACCGGCATCCCGCTGCTGTACCGGCTCGACGCCCACATGCGGCCGGTCACCCGGGGCGGGGAGTACCTCGACCCCGACGCCGCTGCCGCGTCGATCGAGGCGGTCAAGAACCAGGGCCGCTGACCGACCCCCACCCTCCCTGGACCCCACCCTGCAGCGATCATGCACGTTCCGTCGCGACGGAACGTGCATGATCGCTGCCAGGTAGGCCGGGTAGGCCGGGTCAGCCGCGGGCGGCGAGCTCCTCGGGCAGCTGGCCGGTCACGAGGTAGATGACCCGGTGGGCGACCGAGACGGCGTGGTCGGCGAACCGCTCGTAGTAGCGACCGACGGACGTCACGTCGATGGCCGCCTCCACGCCGTACGGCGAGGCCGGGTCGAGCAGGGCGGTGAACAGCGCCCGGTGCAGCCGGTCCATCTCGTCGTCGTCGCGGTCGAGCTCCAGGGCCGCGGCCACGTCCTGCGAGGCGATGATGCTCCCCGCCTTCGCGACCAGGCGGTGGGCAACCTGGCTCATCTCCACCACGGTGGAGCGCAACGAGGCCGGCACGGCCGACTCGGGGTAGCGACGGCGGGCGACGCGGGCGACGTGCCGGGCGAGGTCACCCATCCGCTCGAGGTCGGCGCTCATCCGCAGGCTCGTGACGATCATGCGCAGGTCGCTCGCCACCGGCTGCTGCCGCGCGAGCAGGTCGAACGCCCGCTTGTCCAGGTCGTCGCGGAGGGCGTCGACCGCGTCGTCGGCGGCGATCACGCTCTCGGCCAGGGCCAGGTCGGCGTCCAGCAGCGCCGTGGAGGCGCGGTTGATGGCCGAGCCGACCAGGCGGGTCATCTCGACCAGTTGTTCGGAGAGGGCGTGGAGCTCCTCGTGGTACGCGTCGCGCATGGGTCACCCTTCGTGTCGCAGCGCCCGCAGGCTCGCAGGCCGGCGTTAACGGGCACCGACCCCGAGGTGAACAGTAAGAGTCGGGTCGGTGCCGCGAGCGGCTCGGCATCAGCCTAGGGCCCCTTCGCCCACCTACGATCGTGCCGTGGACGCGCTGATCGTCGCCGGGGTGGTCGCCCTCGTGGGCGTCCTCATCGTCGGCGGCGCGATGCTCGCCTTCCGGGCCAGCGAGCGTGAGAAGGCGGCGGAGGACGTGCCGGCGCCCGCGCCGCTGCTGCCGCCGGGCGTCGCCGACGTGCTCAGCGTGCTGCGGTCCTCGGCGGTCGTCCTCGACGCGAGCGACCAGGTCGTGCGGGCCAGCCCCTCGGCGTACTCCTTCGGCATCGTCCGCGACGGCAGCCTCGTGCCCGGCGAGCTGCTCGAGCTCGCCCGCATGGTCCGCCGCGACGGTGAGATCCGGGAGGCCGAGCTCGAGCTCCCCCGTGGTCCCTTCGGCGGCGGCACGCTGTCGGTGCTGGCGCGGGTCGCACCACTGGGCTCGACGCTCGTGCTGCTGCTCGTCGAGGACCGCACCGAGGCGCGACGCGTCGACGCCGTACGCCGCGACTTCGTCGCCAACGTGAGCCACGAGCTGAAGACCCCGGTCGGGGCGGTGTCCCTGCTCGCCGAGGCACTGCTCGACGCTGCCGACGACCCGGAGGCCGTGCGCCGCTTCGCCGGCCAGATGCAGCGCGAGGCCGACCGGCTGTCCCGGCTGGTGCAGGACGTCATCGACCTGTCCCGGCTGCAGGGTGACGACCCGCTGCGCTCGCCCGAGCTGGTGGCGATGGACGAGGTGGTCGCCGAGGCCGTCGACCGCAGCCGGCTCACCGCCGAACGCAAGTCGATCGCGCTCGTCGTCGCGGGAGACCGTGACGTGAAGGTGCGCGGGGACGCGGCCCAGCTCGTCATGGCGCTCGGCAACCTGGTCGACAACGCGGTGCGGTACAGCCCAGCGGACACGCGGGTCACCGTGGCCGTACGCCGGGTGGCGGGCGCCGCCGACCTGGTCGAGGTGAGCGTGGCGGACGAGGGCTTCGGCATCCCGGAGGCCGAGCAGGAGCGGGTCTTCGAGCGGTTCTACCGCCTGGACGCCGCCCGCTCCCGAGACACCGGCGGCACCGGCCTCGGGCTCGCCATCGTCAAGCACGTCGCCGTCGGACACGGCGGCGAGGTCACCGTGTGGAGCGCGCCCGGGTCGGGATCGACCTTCACGCTGCGCCTGCCGGCCGCCGGCGCACCCATCACCAAGGAGACCGCGTGACCCGCATTCTCGTCGTGGAGGACGAGGAGTCGCTCAGCGACCCGCTCGCGTACATGCTCCGCAAGGAGGGGTTCGAGGTGAGCCTCGCCGGCACCGGGCCCGAGGCGCTGGAGCAGTTCGACCGGCAGGGCGCCGACCTCGTGCTGCTCGACCTCATGCTGCCCGGGCTGTCCGGCACCGAGGTGTGCCGCGCGCTGCGGGCCCGCTCGTCGGTGCCCGTCATCATGCTGACCGCCAAGGACAGCGAGGTGGACAAGGTGGTCGGGCTCGAGCTGGGTGCGGACGACTACGTGACCAAGCCCTACTCCGCGCGCGAGCTCGTGGCCCGGATCCGGGCGGTGCTGCGGCGGCGCGGCGAGCCGGACGAGCTCGTCCCGGCGACGATCGAGGCCGGGCCGGTCCGGATGGACGTCGAGCGCCACACGGTCAGCGTCGCGGGCGAGGCGGTCCCCATGCCGCTCAAGGAGTTCGAGCTGCTCGAGCTGCTGTTGCGCAACGCCGGTCGGGTGCTCACCCGCGGCCAGCTCATCGACCGGGTCTGGGGTGCGGACTACGTCGGCGACACCAAGACGCTCGACGTGCACGTCAAGCGGCTGCGGGCCAAGGTCGAGCCGGACCCCGCGGCGCCCCGCCACATCGTCACCGTGCGGGGGCTGGGCTACAAGTTCGAGCCCTGACCCGCGCTCAGCTCGTGGTGGGCGTCGGGGAGGCGCTCGCCGACGTTTCGGTGGGGCTCCCGGTGGCCGTGGGGCTGGTCGTGGCGCTCGGGCTCACGGACGGGCTGGGCGTCGGAGTCTCTTCCGGGGCGGCGGTGATCGACGCGTAGGGGCCGGCCGCCGGGACCACCAGGGTCCGCAGCCTGATCGGCTTCGTGCCGGCGAAGGTCAGCTCCAGGCCGATCTCCTCGCCGGGCTTGGCCTGGAGGTCACGGATGGTCGCGGACAGCCGCGAGCCGGCAGTGAACGCGACGGCCTTGCCGGGTGCCAGCGTCCGGTCCCCCGTCAGCTCGACCGTGCCCTTGTCGGAGGTCAGCCCGGTGAGCCGCTCGTTGCCGGTGCCCCGGTTGACGACGGTCATGCTGACCACCCCCTCGGTGCCGTCCTCGGGTGCGACCACGAGGGCGTTGAGGACCTTGACCGGCCCGGACTCGCCCATGACCCCGTCGGCGGGCGCGTAGGCCTTGCTGGTCTGGGCTCCGAAGCCGGAGCCGCACCCGGTGAGCAGTGCGGTGCCGGCGAGCAGCGCGGCGGCGATCGCGGCGGTGCGGGGACGACTCACGGCGGCTGGTTCTCCTCGGTAGACCTGAGCGGCACTCGATCCGGCACCCGGGGCGGCGGGCGGACGGGCCACAGCGTAGCGACGATCACGCGAGGGCTGCGCCGCGCCCCACGAGGAGCAGGACCGCCACGGCGGCGGTCACGATCGACAGCAGGAACGGCAGCCGTGACCCGGGGCGGCGCCCGGCGACCGCGGCCGTGGCGGCCGTGAGCACGGCGAGCCCGAGCCCGGCGTACGACCACCAGGGCACCGGGCCACCGGGCGCCAGCGTGACCACCGCCGCCGCGCCCGCCAGGAGCAGGGCTCCCAGGCCCCGCGACGCGGCCCCGCCCAACCGTTGCGGCAGGCCGCGGACGCCCGCCGCCAGGTCGTCGTCGATGTCCGGCACGGTGTTGAGGAAGTGCGCGCCCACCCCCAGGAGCGCCCCGGCGACGACCACCCACGTCTGCGGTGCCGGGTGACCGGGCAGTCCGAGGGTGAGGAACGCCGGCAGCAGCCCGAAGCTCACGGCGTACGGCAGCCAGGACAGCAGGGTGCGCTTGAGGCCGAGGTTGTACGCCCACCCCCCGGCGACGGCACCGACGTGGGTGAGCCCGGCGACGGCCCCGCTGGCCAGGGACAGCGGCACGCACGCGGCCGCGGCGAGGGCGGCGCCCGTCGCCACGGTGCCCGTGGTGAGCCGACCGGTCGCGACCGGCTTGTCCCGCCGGCCGGCGGCGCTGTCCCGGCGCGCGTCGAGCGCGTCGTTCGACCAGCCGATCGACAGCTGGCCGGCGACCACGGCGGAGGCAACGAGCAGGCACCCGCGCAGATCCCGTCCGGCGGTGGCGGAGACGGCCGTCGCCAGCACCGTCACCGCCACGGTCGGCTCGGGGTGGCAGGCCCGCAGGAGCGGCGCTACGGGTGGCACGCCGCTCAGTATGACCGCTGGTCAGAGCGCTGCCGGCCGCTCTCGCCCGCCGGAGGCACCCGATGCCTCCGCCGACGCAGGCGTGGGCGCCTCCCGGTCCACAGCACGACAGTGCGTCGCTGTCAAGCGCCTGACCTGCGTAAACGCTGCGGACTACTCGGTGAGTGACCTGCGTCACCGTGTTACCCTGTAAGCCGCGAAAGGGGTCAGTGACACATGACGTTCAAGGTCGGCGAGACGGTGGTCTACCCCCATCACGGGGCCGCACTCATCGAGTCCATCGAGACTCGGACGATCAAGGGCGAGGACAAGCTGTATCTCGTCCTCAAGGTCGCCCAGGGCGACCTGACGGTCCGGGTCCCCGCCGACAACGTCGACCTCGTCGGGGTCCGTGACGTGGTCGGCCAGGACGGTCTGGACCGGGTGTTCGAGGTGCTCCGCGCCCCCTACACCGAGGAGCCGACGAACTGGTCGCGCCGCTACAAGGCCAACCTCGAGAAGCTCGCCTCCGGTGACGTGATCAAGGTCGCCGAGGTCGTGCGCGACCTGTGGCGCCGCGACAAGGACCGCGGCCTGTCCGCCGGCGAGAAGCGCATGCTCGCCAAGGCGCGCCAGATCCTCGTCAGCGAGCTGGCCCTCGCTGAGCACACCAACGAGGACAAGGCCGAGACGATCCTCGACGAGGTCCTCGCGTCCTGAGTACTCCCGTGCGGTGCCGCTGACCCCCTAAGGTCGGCGCACGGACCGGGCACACGGAGGTGTTCATGGCGCCGCGGCTGGTCCGCGTCCCCAACGCGGTGGTCGAGCTGCTGCGGCTGTGCATCGTCGTCTTCTTCGCCGGGCTCGGCTACTACGTGGCGGGCCTGGTCGACGACGGGCGGGGGCCGCTGCTCGGCTCGTTCAGCGTCCTGGGCATCGGCATCATCCTCGGGTCGGCCATCGGCTACGTGCTGGGCGGGGTGATCGGCCGGAGCACGGTCACGGCGGTCGGCAGTGCGGAGGCCGGCCTGCGCGACACCCCGGCCGAGCAGATCGTGGCCGGCGTCATGGGCGCGGTCGTGGGCGTGCTCGTCGCCGCCGGCATCACCTGGCCCATCTTCCTCGTCAACCGGCCGGTCCTCACGATCCCCGTCTTCGCCTTCGTCATGGTGACCCTGGGTCTTCTCGGCTACCGGCTCGGCACCAGCAAGCGGGACGCCGTCCTCGGCCTGTTCGGGCCGCGAGTGGGCCTGTCGGCGCCGCCCACCCCGGCGGCGGCGCTGCCGCGCATCGTCGACACCTCGGTGGCCATCGACGGGCGCATCGTCGACGTCGTCCGGGCCGGGTTCCTGCACGGCCGGATGCTCGTGCCCTCGCCGGTCCTCGCGGAGCTGCAGGGCCTCGCGGACGCCGGCGACGACCTGCGTCGCCACCGCGGTCGCCGCGGCCTCGAGATCCTCGAGACGCTGCGGCGCGAGCCCGGAGTCGGCGTCGAGGTGCTCGACGACGAGGTGCCGGCCGTCGCCGAGGTCGACGCCAAGCTGGTGCGGCTGTGCCTGGACCGCCAGGCGGCGCTGCTGACCCTCGACACCAACCTCGCCAAGGCCGCTGCCCTCGCCGGCGTCCGCGTCCTCAACCTGCACGCGCTCGCCCTGGCGCTGCGCCCGCCCGTCGGCGCCGGCGACGAGGTGGGCGTCCTGCTGATCAAGCCGGGCAAGGAGCCGGGCCAGGCCGTGGGCTACCTCGACGACGGCACGATGGTGGTCGTCGAGCGTGCCCGCGACGTCATCGGCCGGGAGGTGACGGTGCAGGTGACGAGCGTGCTCACGACCGCCAACGGTCGACTGGTCTTCGCCCGGCCTGTGGCGCAGGACCGCACGTGACCGTGCCCGGGCTGCCGGTGACGGCCGCCATCGTCCCGGCCGCGGGGCGCGGCGAGCGCCTCGGCCCCGGCGCTCCGAAGGCCCTGCGCCTGCTCGGCGGAGCGCCGCTGCTCGTGCACGCCGTGCGGGCGCTGGCCCGCGCGCGCTCGGTCGACCTCGTCGTGGTGGCGGCGCCGCCGGACCAGGTCGAGGAGGTCCGGGGCCTGCTCGCCGACCATCACGCGGGTGCGGCGCTCTCCGTCGTCGCGGGTGGCCGGTCCCGGCAGGAGTCGGTACGCCGGGCGCTGGCCAGCCTGCCCGATGCGGTGACGACCGTGCTCGTCCACGACGCGGCGCGCCCGCTCGCGCCGGTCGAGCTCGTCGACGTGGTGGCCGGTGCTGTCCGGGCGGGGGCCGACGCGGTCGTGCCGGTGGTGCCGGTCGCCGACACGGTGAAGCGGGTCGTCGACGAGTGCGTGGTCGAGACGGTCGACCGGGAGACGCTGCGTGCCGTGCAGACGCCGCAGGGCTTCGAGCGCAGCGTGCTCGAGGCCGCCCACCTCGACGCCGGCCCCGACGAGGCGACCGACGACGCCGCCCTGGTGGAGCGGCTCGGCCACGTCGTGCACGTCGTGCCCGGCGCCGAGGAGGCGTTCAAGGTGACCCGTCCGATCGACCTGCTCCTCGCCGAGGCCGTGCTGACGCGCCGCCGGGCCGATGGCGTCCGCTGACGCCGGCGGCCGGCTGCCGCGGGTGGGCACCGGCGTGGACGTGCACCCGTTCGAGGAGGGCCGGACCCTGCGGGTCGCCGGCCTCGAGTGGCCCGGCGAGACGGGCCTGGCCGGCCACTCGGACGGTGACGTGGCCGCTCACGCCGCCTGCGACGCGCTGCTGTCCGCCGCCGGCCTCGGCGACCTCGGTGCGGTCTTCGGGACGTCCGACCCACGGTGGTCCGGCGCACACGGCACCGCCCTGTTGGCAGAGACGGCCCGGCTGGTGCGTGCCGCCGGCTTCGAGATCGGCAACGTCGCCGTCCAGGTCATCGGCAACCGGCCCAAGATCGGCCCGCGGCGCGCCGAGGCGGAGGCCGCGCTCGGTGCGGCCTGCGGCGCCCCGGTGTCGGTGGCGGCGACCACGACCGACGGTCTCGGGCTGACCGGCCGGGGCGAGGGACTCGCTGCGATCGCGACAGCGCTGGTCGTCCGCAGCGGCGGTAGCGCGTCCACCTGATCTCATGCCGGCCGTACCGACCGGCACACATGACCCGGCGAAATCTGGCCCGATGGCCGCGGAAACCCCGACTCTGTGTGCCGGTCGGTACGCGACGCCCGCGCCGGAGCGGGTCGCGCGCGTCGGGGCACCCCGTACCCTTGACCGGTGAGCCTGCGCCTCTACGACACCGCCACCCGAGCGGTCCGCGACTTCGAGCCCCTGCACGAGGGACGGGTCGGCATCTACCACTGCGGGCTCACCGTGCAGTCGGAGCCGCACGTCGGGCACATCCGCAAGGAGGTCGTCTTCGACGTGCTGCGGCGCTGGCTCGAGCACTCCGGCTTCGACGTCACGATCATCGCCAACGTCACCGACATCGACGACAAGATCCTGGCCAAGTCGGCCGAGGCCGGCCGTGCCTGGTGGGCGCACGCCTATGCCAACGAGCGGGCGCTCAACCGGGCCTACGACGTGCTCGGCTGCGAGCCGCCGACCTACGAGCCGCGGGCCACCGGCCACATCCCCGAGATGGTCGAGCTGACCGCCGAGCTGATCGAGCGGGGCCACGCCTACCCCGCGGCGGACGGGTCGGGCGACGTCTACTTCGACGTCCGCTCCTGGCCGTCGTACGGCGAGCTGTCGCGGCAGCGCATCGAGGACATGGAGCCGGCCGCCGACGCCGACCCGCGCGGCAAGCGCGACCCGCGCGACTTCGCGCTGTGGAAGGGACACAAGCCCGACGAGCCGGAGACCGCGTCCTGGCCGTCGCCGTGGGGCCGCGGCCGGCCGGGTTGGCACCTCGAGTGCTCGGCGATGGCGGCGAAGTACCTCGGCCACGAGTTCGACATCCACGGCGGCGGCATCGACCTGCGCTTCCCCCACCACGAGAACGAGATCGCCCAGTCGAAGGCGGCCGGACAGGCGTTCGCCCGCTACTGGATGCACAACGCCTGGGTCACCACGTCGGGCGAGAAGATGAGCAAGTCCCTCGGCAACCAGCTGCTCGTCTCCGAGGTGGTCAAGCGGGTCCGGCCGATCGAGCTGCGCTACTACCTGGTGGCGCCGCACTACCGGTCGCACGTGGAGTTCTCCTTCGAGTCCCTCGACGAGGCGGCGACGGCGTTCCGCCGCATCGAGGGCTACGTCGTACGAGCGAGCGAGGTGACCGGTCCGGTCGACCCGGCGGCCGCGCCCGTGTGCGCCGAGTTCGTCGAGGCCATGGACGACGATCTCGGGGTGCCCGCCGCGCTGGCGGCGCTGCAGGACGTCGTCCGCGAGGGCAACAAGCTGCTGGTCGACGGTGACTCGGCCGCGCTCCGGGGCAACCTGGCGGCCGTGCGCCACATGCTCGGCGTCCTGGGCCTCGACCCGCTCGCCGAGCCGTGGGTGTCGGCGGCCGCCCCGAGCGCCGGCCTGCACGACGTGGTCGACCACCTGGTCGCGGTGGCCCTCGAGGAGCGGTCCGCCGCGCGGGCCCGCAAGGACTTCGAGGCCGCCGACCGCATCCGCGACCGCCTCGCGGCGGCCGGAGTCACCGTCGAGGACACCCCCGCGGGTCCGCGCTGGACCCTCACCACCGAGCACCGGAGCGGACACTGATGGCGGGCAACAGCCAGCGACGGGGCGCGATGCGCAAGTCCGGGTCGAAGAAGGGGCAGGTCGTCGGCAGCGGCGGCCAGAAGCGCAGGGGCCTGCGGGGCAAGGGCCCGACCCCGCCGGCGGCGGAGCGGGAGAGCCACCCGGCGCGGCGCCGGGCGGCTGCGGCGGCAAAGCGAGCGGCCGCATCCGGCCGGGGTGGTGGGGGCCGCGGCAGCGGTTCGCGGTCGGCCGCCACGCGCTCGCGGACCGGTCACGACGGCCCGGAGACGGTCGCCGGCCGCAACCCGGTGGTGGAGGCGCTGCGCGCCGGCGTGCCGGCGACGGCGCTGTTCGTGGCCGAGCGCATCGACGGCGACGACCGCGTGCGGGAGGCGCTCAAGCTCGCGAGCGGCGCGGGCATCCCCCTGCTGGAGGCGCCGCGGCACGAGCTCGACCGGCTCACGGGCGGCGCGCTGCACCAGGGGCTGGCCCTGCAGGTCCCGGCCTACTCCTACGCCCACCCCGACGACCTGCTCCGGCGGGCGACCGACGCCGGCGAGGTGCCCCTGGTGGTCGCCCTCGACGGGGTGACCGACCCGCGCAACCTGGGCGCGGTCGTGCGCTCCGCGGCGGCGTTCGGCGCGCACGGCGTACTCGTGCCGGAGCGTCGCGCGGCCGGCATGACCGCGGCCGCGTGGAAGACCTCGGCCGGTGCGGCTGCGCGGGTCCCGGTGGCCCGCGCCACCAACCTCAACCGGGCGCTGCAGTCCTATCGCGACGCCGGCGTCTTCGTCGTCGGGCTGGACGCCGACGGCACCGTCGACGTGGACGCGCTCGAGGTCGCGACCGACCCGATCGTGCTCGTCGTCGGCTCGGAGGGGAAGGGCCTGTCCCGGCTGGTGAGGGAGTCGTGCGACCTCGTCGCCGGCATCCCCATCACCGGTGCCGAGTCGCTCAACGCCGGTGTCGCCGCCGGTATCGCGCTCTACGAGGTCGCCCGCAAGCGCCGCTAGCCGTGGTCGGCGTCGGCCGCCTCCACCTCGTCCGGCAGGTGCTCGACGGTGGGCGTGCCGATGCGTGACCCCAGCACCGCCTCCTCGTCCGGCTTTCGCGTGAGCACGTCACGGACGTAGGCCCGGACCGCGGCCATCAGCCCGACGTCCCTGCCCTGCCGCTCGGACAGGAACCACCGGTGCTCGAGCACCTCGTGGTAGATCTCCGCGGGCTCGAGCTTGCCGCGCAGCTCCCTGGGCACGGCGCTGACGACCGGCTCGAAGGCCTCTGCCACCCACCGGTGCGCGGCGATCTCCTCGTCGGCGTCCGGGCCCAGCGCGGCTCGGAACGAGTCGACGTCGTTGAGCAGCCGGCGGGCCTGGTTCTCCTGTACGTCGAGACCGGTGAGACGCAGCAGCCGCCGGCTGTGGTGGCCCGCGTCGACGACCTTGGGTGTGAGCACCACCCGGGACCCGCCCTGCTCGGTGACGATCTGCAGCTCGGCCACGTCGAAGCCGAGGTCGTTGAGGCGGCGGACCCGCTGCTCGACCCGCCACCGCTCCCCGGGGTCGAAGACCTCGGTGGACGTGATCTCGTTCCACAGGCTCTGGTAGCGATGGACGAGACCATCGGCCGCCTGCACGGCGTCGACCGAGCCGTGCAACAGCCCGCCGGCCTCGAGGTCGAGCAGCTCGCCGGCGATGTTGACCCTGGCCACCTCCAGGTCCTGGCTGCGCTGCCCGTCGGACAGCTCAGGGTGCAGCTCGCCCGTCTCGGCGTCGACGAGATAGGCGGCGAAGGCCCCCGCGTCGCGCCGGAACAGCGTGTTCGACAGGGAGCAGTCGCCCCAGTAGAAGCCACCGTTGTGCAGCCGCACCAGCAGGGCGGAGAGGGCATCGAACAGCCGGTGGGCGGTGTCGGGACGCAGGGTGGTGGAGAACAGCGCGCGGTACGGCAGCGAGAACTGCAGGTGCCGGGTGATGAGCGCCGGGTCGAGCGGCTCGCCGCGACCGGTCTCGCGTCCCATGAGGACACCGACCGCCTCGACCGCCGGCATGTCCAGACGCTCCAGCCGCCGGAGCAGCCCGTACTCGTGCCGGGCCAGGTGCTCGGTGACCTCCTTGACGGCGTAGACGACCCCGCCGAGCCGCACGAACCTGACGACGTGGCGGGAGATGCCGCGAGGCAGGCTGACCAGCTGGTCCTCCGGCCAGTCCTCCAGCGGCACGTCCCACGGCAGGTCGAGCAGGGCGGGGTCGCCCGGCGCCGAGATGATCTTCAGTGGCACGGAACCGGTCCCGACGAGGGGTGGTCAGGTGGCCAGCCGCTCCCCGGACGTGGTCGAGAAGAGGTGGACGTGGCCCGGTGTCGGCGCGAAGTGGACGGTCTCGCCCTTGGCCGGCGGCCGGCGGCCGTCGACGCGCGCGATGATCTCGTGCTCCTCGCCGTTGATGTCGGCGGCGCCGTAGACGTAGGCATCGGCGCCGAGCTCCTCGACGAGGGTGACGACGGTCTTGACCCCCTTGCCCTCGCCGACCGTCTCCATGTCCTCGGGCCGCACGCCGACGATGATCTGCCGGCCGCCCTTGCCGGCCTCCTCGGCCGTCTCGCGCGGCACGGTGAGGTCCGCACCGCCGAAGTGCAGCGTGTGGTCGTCGACGGTCACGGTCAGGAGGTTCATGGCCGGTGAGCCGATGAAGCCCGCGACGAAGACGTTGTTGGGCCGGTCGTACATGTGCCGCGGCGTGTCGACCTGCTGCAGCAGCCCGTCCTTGAGCACCGCGACCCGGTCACCCATGGTCATGGCCTCGACCTGGTCGTGGGTCACGTAGACCGTGGTCACGCCGAGCCGGCGCTGCAGGGCGGCGATCTGGCTGCGGGTCTGCACCCGGAGCTTGGCGTCGAGGTTCGACAGCGGCTCGTCCATGAGGAACACCTGCGGGCTGCGCACGATCGCCCGGCCCATGGCCACCCGCTGCCGCTGGCCGCCGGAGAGGGCCTTCGGCTTGCGGTCGAGGTACTCCGTCAGGTCGAGGATCTTGGCGGCCTCCTCGACGCGCTCCCGGATCTTCTCCTTGGGCTCACCGGCGATCTTCAGGGCGAAGCCCATGTTCTCCGCGACGGACATGTGCGGGTAGAGCGCGTAGTTCTGGAAGACCATGGCGATGTCACGGTCCTTGGGCGCGAGATGGGTGACATCACGCTCGCCGATGAAGATCGCGCCGTCGTCGACGTCCTCCAGGCCGGCGAGCATCCGCAGCGAGGTGGACTTGCCGCAGCCGGACGGTCCGACGAGGACGAGGAACTCGCCGTCCCCGACCTCGAGGTCCAACGAGTCGACGGCGGGGCGATCGGACCCTGGATAGATCCGGGTCGCCTTGTCGAAGGTGACAGTGGCCATGGGGGATACATCCCTTCACCGGCAGGTACGTGCCGGACGATCCGAGTAAA
>DASVBJ010000270.1:0-3878 GCA_036375895.1 Actinomycetes bacterium
GCCAGGCGCTTCACCGCCTCGGCGACTTTCGCCTGCTCCCCCTCGTCCCGCTGCTGCTCGTAGTGCAGCTTGAGCTTCAGGCCGAGGGCGTTGAGCCGCTCCCCTGCCTCGTTCCATGACTGCCGTACGTCTGCCATGCCCCATGCCTACCCGCCCCGGCGGCCCTCCGCCAGGGCCCGACGCCCCAGAGCCGCCATGAGACCGGCCGGCTCAGCGTGGGGGCGGGCCCGGGTCGAGGTGCCGGAAGGCCTCGAGGTTGCGCGTCGACTCGCCACGCAGGTGCCGCCAGGCCCACTCGCGGCGGATGGACGACGCGAAGCCCAGCTCGAGGATGGTGTTGAACGCCGAGTCCGCGTACTCCAGCACCGCGCCGAGCAGCCGGTCGACCTCCTCGGCGGTGACAGCGGCCAGGGGCAGCCGGCCGCTCAGGTAAATGTCACCGAGATGGTCGAGCGCGAACGCCACGGCGTACATCTTCGTGTTGCGCTCGAGCAGCCAGCGGTAGACCGCCTCGTGGTTCTCGTCCGGCCGGCGCGCGACGAACGCGTTCACGGACAGGCTGTGCGCGCCCACGACGAGCGAGCAGGTCGTCTTCAGCTTGCGCTCGCCGGGCAGCGTGACGACGAAGGTCCCCGGCGTCGGCTCCTCGCAGTCCAGCTCGGCGGCGGCCAGCGCCGCGCGCAGGACGTCCGCGGCCGTGCTCAACGGCCCACCGCGAGCGTGCCGGGCGTGGCCCGCTCGAGCAGCGCGGCCTCGTAGACGTCGAGCATCCCGGTGGCGGTCGCCGACCAGCCGAACCGCTCGGCGTGGCTCACGGCCGCCCGCCCCATGGCCGCCCGCCGCTCGGGGTCGGCCAGCAGCTCGGCGATGGTCCAGGCGTAGTCCGCGGGGTCGTGCCCCTCCACCAGCACGCCCGAGACACCGCCCCGGACGGCCGTGCGCAGTCCGCCCACGGACGCCGCGACGACGGGCGTGCCGCAGGCCTGCGACTCGATGGCCACGAGGCCGAAGGACTCGCTGTACGACGGGACGACGGTCAGGTCGGCGGCGCGGTACCAGTCGGGGAGGTCGCGCTGCGGCACCGGCGGCGCGAACTGCACCACCTGCGCCACCCCGAGCTCGTGGGCGAGGGCCTGCAGCGAGTCCGGGTGGGCGAGCCCGGAGCCCGACGGCCCGCCGACGACGGCCACCACCAGCCGGTCGCGCAGCCCGGAGTCGCGGGCGACCAGGTGGGCGACGGCCCGCAGCAGCACGTCGGGGGCCTTCAGCGGCTGGATCCGCCCGACGAAGAGCAGCACCGCCGCGTCGCGCGGCAACCCGAGGCTGGCTCGCGCGGCGGCCCGGTCACCCGGGCGGAACACCTCGAGGTCCACCCCCGGCGGCACCGTGACCACCCGGTCGGGGTCGGCGTCGTAGAGCCCGACGAGCTGGTCGAGCTCCTCGTCGGTGTTGGCCACCAGCCGGTCGGCAGCCGCCACGACCTGGGCCTCGCCGATCTCCCGGGCCACCGGCTCGGGGGCGTCGCCCTCGGCCAGGGTGAGGTTCTTGACCTTGGCCATCGTGTGCATCGAGTGGATCAGCGGCACGTCCCACCGCTCGGCCGCGAGCCAGCCGACCTGCCCCGAGAGCCAGTAGTGGGAGTGGACGAGGTCGTACCACCCCGGCTCGCGGGCCGCCTCGATGCGCATGACGCCCGAGGTGAACGCGCACAGCTGGCCCGGCAGGTCCTCCTTGGCGAGGCCCTCGAAGGGGCCGGCCGTGACGTGGCGCACCGTGACCCCCGGGGCCAGCTCGACGACCGGGTCGAGGTCGGAGCCGGTGGCGCGGGTGATGACGTCAACCTCCACCCCGAGGGCGGCGAGCCGACGGGAGAGCTCCACGACGTACACGTTCATGCCGCCGGCGTCGCCGGTGCCGGGCTGGTCGAGCGGTGAGGTGTGGACGCTGATCATCGCGAGCCGTCTGGGCAGCCGACGACGGACCGGCAACACGGTCATGAGCGTTCAACACCTCCGGTGGGCGGTTCCCCGGGAGGAAACCAGCGGGGATCCTGCCCGATTCCCCGGCAGGGCACACAAGTGCGGCCCGTTACAGTCCCGTGACACGCGAAGACCGGGAGGAGACGGGCATGGAACGCGGCGGACGCGGCACCGCGGTGGTCACCGGCGCGAGCAGCGGGATCGGCGCGGCCACCGCGCGCCGGCTGGCCGCCGAGGGCTTCGACGTCGTCATCGGCGCCCGGCGGCGTGACCGACTCGACGCGCTCGCGGCCGAGATCGGCGCCCGGGCCCTCACGCTGGACGTGACCTCCGACGAGTCGGTGGGCGCGTTCGCCGCCGAGGTCACCGAGGCGCGGGTGCTCGTCAACAACGCGGGTCTCGCCCTGGGGCTCGACCCGATCGCCGAGGCCAGCGTCGAGGACTGGCGGCGGATGTACGACGTGGACGTGCTCGGCGTCCTGCGGGTCACGAAGGCGCTGCTGCCGACGCTGGTCGCGAGCGGCCAGGGCCACGTCGTCGTGATGGGCTCCACCGCGGGACGCATCGTCTACGAGGGCGGCGGCGGCTACACCGCGGCCAAGCACGGGGTCGCCGCGCTCGCCGAGACCCTGCGGCTGGAGCTGTGCGGCCAGCCGGTGCGGGTCACCGAGATCGCACCGGGCATGGTGGCGACCGACGAGTTCTCGCTCGTCCGCTTCGGCGGCGACGCCGAGCGCGCGGCCGGCGTCTACGCCGGTGTGGACGCACCGCTGACCGCCGACGACATCGCCGACTGCGTCGCCTGGTGCGTGACCCGCCCGCCGCACGTCGACATCGACCTGCTCGTCGTGAAGCCGCTCGCCCAGGCGGCGCAGCACAAGGTGCACCGCACCTGAGCCGCCGGGCAGACGGCGAGATCACCCGCGGCACCACGGCGCCCAACCGCCTGCGCCGGGTGGACCGCTGGGTCGGCCACAGCCTCGCCGGTGTGCTGCGCTCGGCCGCGGACCCGCTGGTCGTGGACCTCGGCTACGGACGGCACCCGGTCACGACGCTCGAGCTGGCGGCGCGGCTGCGGCGGCTGCGACCCGACGTACGCGTCGTCGGCGTGGAGATCGACGCCGATCGGGTCAGGGCCGCGCAGGCGTTCGCCGGCCCGGGGCTCTCCTTCGTGCGCGGCGGGTTCGAGCTGCCGGTCGGGGGCCGGCCGACGCTGGTGCGGGCGTTCAACGTGCTCCGCCAGTACGACGAGGCGCCGGCCGCCCGCGCCTGGGCCACGCTGCGGGCCGGCCTGGCGCCCGGCGGCGTCGTCGTCGAGGGCACCTGCGACGAGCTCGGCCGTCGGGCCGCCTGGGTGCTGCTCGACGCGACCGGGCCCCGCACGCTGACCCTGGCCACCCGGCTCGCGGGGCTCGAGCGGCCGTCGGCGCTCGCCGAGCGGCTGCCGAAGGCGCTGATCCACCGCAACGTTCCTGGCGAGCCGGTGCACGCGCTGCTCCGCGCCCTGGACCGCGGCTGGGACCTGGCGGCCGGGCTGGCTCCGCTGGGCGCCCGCCAGCGCTGGGTTTCGGCCGTGGAGCGGCTGCGGGCCGACGGCTGGCCGGTGCACGGGCGCCGCGACCGGTGGCGGCTGGGCGAGCTGACCGTCGACTGGTCGGCGGTGCGCCCGGCTGCCGGCTAGAGCTGGGCCGCGAACGCGTCGTACACCGGCTGGCTGAACAGCACGAACCGCACCTCCGTGACGCTCGCGCCGGTGTGCCCGCGGACCGTGGTGACCGCGATGCGGGCGGCGTCGTCGACCGGCCAGCCGTAGACGCCCGCGGAGACAGCGGGGAACGCGACGGTGCGCGCGCCGAGGTCCTCCGCCACCCGCAGCGACTCGCGGAAGGCCGAGGCCAG
>DASVBJ010000311.1:0-15771 GCA_036375895.1 Actinomycetes bacterium
CGCGGCCCGACGGAGTAGCGCATCGTCAGCACCGACTCGTCGTACAGCTCGGGCACGAACCCCTCGTCGAGGTTGCGCAGGCCGTAGACCAGCTCGCCGTAGCGCGGCTCGGCGGCGACGATCTCCACGTCGGGCACCCGCTCACGCAGGAAACGCCCTACCCCCATCAGCGTCCCCGTCGTCCCGAGGCCGGCGACGAAGTGTGTGATCGACGGCAGGTCCGCGAGGATCTCCGGCCCCGTCGTGGCGTAGTGCGCCTCGCTGTTGGCCGGGTTGCCGTACTGGTAGAGCATCACCCAGTCGGGGTGCTCCTCCGCCATCCGCTTGGCCACGCGGACCGCCTCGTTGGACCCGCCCGCGGCGGGCGACGACACGATCTCGGCGCCCCACATCTCGAGCAGCTGGCGCCGCTCCGCCGAGGTGTTCTCCGGCATCACGCACACGAGCCGGTAGCCCTTGAGCCGGGCGACCATCGCCAGCGAGATGCCGGTGTTGCCCGACGTCGGCTCGAGGATGGTGCACCCCGGCCGCAGCTGGCCGGCCTTCTCCGCCTGCTCGACCATCCACAGCGCCGGCCGGTCCTTGACCGAGCCGGTCGGGTTGCGGTCCTCGAGCTTCGCCCACAGCCGCACGTCCGGGGCGGGCGAGAGGCGCGGCAGGCCCACGAGCGGCGTGTTGCCGACCGAGGCGAGCAGCGAGTCGTAGCGCATGGCAGGGGTACGTCGGGTCAGCGCACCGTGACGGCCGACCCGGCGGCGCCACCGGCCACGGCGGGCAGCACCGTGACCTTGTCGCCGTCGGACAGCTGGGTCTCCAGGCCGCCGAGGAAACGCACGTCCTCGTCGTTGAGGTAGACGTTGACGAACCGCCGCAGCCCCTTGTCGTCGACCAGCCGGTCGCGCAGACCGGAGTGGCGCGACTCGAGGTCCTCGATGAGCTCGGCCAGCGTGTCGCCCTTGCCCTCCACGGCCTTCTCGCCGCCGGTGTACTGGCGCAGGATCGTCGGGATCCGGACCTCGATGCTCATGTGCGGGTCGCTCCTCGGGTGCAATGGGTGCGGTGCGGGGGTCTGGCGGTCTGCGGTTGGGTCGGTGGGTCTGGCGTGCGTGCGGACGCCGCGCGCGTCAGTCGACGGGCGCGGCCGGGTGCCCGCTCCGGGCGCTCTCGTCCGGCTGCAACGCAGGAACTACCCGGACTTCTTCCTCCGAGACGACACCGTCCACGATGCGGAACGAGCGGAACTCCTCGTGATCAGGGTCCCGGGTCGAGACGAGCACGTAGTGCGCGCCCGGCTCCTGGGCCAGCGAGACGTCGGTGCGCGACGGGTAGGCCTCGGTGGCGGTGTGCGAGTGGTAGATGACGACCGGCTCCTCGTCGCGGTCGTCCATCTCGCGGTAGAGCGTCAGCAGGTCGTGCGAGTCGAACTCGTAGAAGGTCGGTGAGCGTGCCGCGTTGAGCATCGGGACGAACCGTTCGGGCCGGTCGGACCCGGCCGGGCCGGCGACCACGCCACACGCCTCGTCGGGGTGGTCCCGGCGGGCGTGCGCGACGATCTCGTCGTACGTCCTCTGGTCGATCACGAGCACCCGTCAAGGGTACGGGCGCTGGGCTGGCCACCTCCCGCGAGGGCAACGGCTCCCCCCCAACGCCTGGCTCCCCCCACCCTGGCAGCGATCATGCACGTTCCGTCGGTCGACCGACGGAATGTGCATGATCGCTGCCAGAGAGAGGGTGGGGAGGGAGGGGGGTCACCAGAGGGACTGGACGAGGGTCTCCTGCAGGTAGGTCAGCCGGTCGTAGACCCACAGGGGGCCGAGCCGGGGATCGCCCTCCTCGAGCGAGGCCACCAGCTCGTCCCAGTCCTCGGTGATGCCGAGCCGCTCCCCCAGCACCAGCCGGGCGTCGTTGAGCGCACGCAGCCACGCCCCGGCCTGCTCGGCGGTGAGCGTCGTGCGCTCACCCGGCTCGCCCAGCGTCGCGAGCGCCGTCTCGGCCGCCTCGCGCTTGCCCTCGCGCAGGCTCGCCTCGGTGTACCGACGGAAGTCGGCGGACGCCTCGGGGTCCTCGCTGTAGGCGTCGGGGAACAGCCGCGCCAGCGCCGGGTCCTCAGGGAGCGTGGTGGCGGTGCCGATGCCCACGGCGGCCGCCAACGGGTCCTCGTCGGGCGACTCGGGCGGCCCGAGCAGGGTGAGCATCTCCTGCAGGACGTGCCGTACGACGCGGTGCTCGGCCGCGTCCAAGGTCAGCGAGACGCCGCCCTTGCGTGCCTTCCGGAACTGGGCCACCACCCGATCGGTCCCCGATCACTCGTCGTGCTGCATGGTCGCCCAGAGACCGTAGCCGTGCATGGCCTCCACGTCGCGCTCCATCTCCTCGCGGGTGCCGTTGGAGACGACCGCCTTGCCCTTCTTGTGCACATCCATCATCAGCCGGGTCGCCTTCTCCTTCGAGTAGCCGAAGTGCTTCTGGAAGACGAAGGCGACGTAGGACATCAGGTTGACCGGGTCGTTCCAGACGATCGTGACCCAGGGCCGCTCGGTGCCCACGACCTCCTCGACGTCCGGCTGCTCGATCTCAACAGGGGCGACGGACATGTGCCCAATCTAAGGTGGCTTCGTGACGACCTGCACCGGCACGGCCCTCCTCACAGACCACTACGAGCTGACCATGCTGCAGGCCGCGCTGCGCGACGGAGCCGCGGAACGGCGGTGCGTCTTCGAGCTCTTCACGCGGCGGCTCCCGGAGGGACGGCGGTACGGCGTGGTGGCCGGCACCGGGCGCCTGCTGGACGCGCTGGACGAGTTCCGGTTCACCGACGACGACCTGGCCGGACTGCGCGAGAGCGGGGTGATCGACGCAGACACCTGCGCCTGGCTCGCCGACTACCGGTTCGGCGGCGACATCAGCGGCTACGCCGAGGGGGAGCTGTTCTTCCCCGGCTCGCCGGTGCTGACCGTCGAGGGCACCTTCGCCGAGGCGGTGGTCCTGGAGACGCTGGCGCTGTCCATCCTCAACCACGACTGCGCCGTGGCCTCGGCCGCCGCGCGCATGGTCTGCGCCGCCGGTGACCGTCCGTGCATCGAGATGGGCTCGCGGCGCACGCACGAGGAGGCCGCCGTCGCGGCCGCGCGCGCGGCCTACCTCGCCGGCTTCAGCGCGACGTCCAACCTCGAGGCAGGTCGTCGCCACGGCGTGCCGACGACGGGCACCGCGGCGCACTCCTACACGCTGCTGCACGACGAGGAGGCCGACGCGTTCCGCGGCCAGGTCGACGCGCTCGGGGTGGGCACCACCCTGCTCGTCGACACCTACGACATCGCCCAGGGCATCCGGACCGCGATCGAGGTGGCCGGTCCCGACCTCGGCGCAGTGCGCATCGACTCGGGCGACCTCGCGGTGCTCGCCCACCAGGCCCGGGAGCTGCTGGACTCGCTGGGCGCCCGGCGTACCCGCATCGTCCTCTCCGGGGACCTCGACGAGTTCGGGCTCGCCGCGCTCGCCGGCGCACCGGTCGACGCCTACGGGGTGGGCACCTCGGTCGTGACCGGCTCGGGGGCCCCGACCGCGGGCTTCATCTACAAGCTCGTCGAGGTCGAGGGCCGTGCGGTGGTGAAGCGCTCGGTCGACAAGGCCACGCACGGCGGGCGCAAGACCGCGGTACGCCGGCACCGCGCGACGGGCACCGCGACCGCCGAGGTGATCCACCCCCAGGGCAGCCCCGTCGCCGAGCCGGGTGACCGGCCGCTGCAGGTGCCGTTCGTGGTCGACGGCAAGCGCGTCGACGGCCTCCCCACCCTCGACGAGGCCCGAGCCCACCTCGCCGCGACGATGCGAACCGTGCCCTGGGAGGGCCTCAAGCTCTCCAGGGGCGAGCCGGCCATCCCCACGATCTACCAGGAGGCCACATGACGTCGAGCGAAGCGGCCGCCGGCTACGACCCGGAGACCGCCCTGATCGTGAACGACGTCCAGAACGACTTCGTCGACCCCGCCGGCGGGCTGTACGTACGTGGCGGCGAGGAGGTCGTCGGTCCCATCAACGCCGAGATCGGCGCCGCCCGCGCCGCGGGCGCCACCGTCGTCTACACGCAGGACTGGCACCCCGCCTCCACCCCGCACTTCGCCAAGGACGGCGGCGTCTGGCCCGTCCACTGCGTCCACGACACGTGGGGCGCGCAGATGCATCCCGACCTCGAGGTGCACGGGCCGGTGGTGCGGAAGGGCACCGGCGGCGAGGACGGTTACTCGGGCTTCACGGTGCGCGACCCACGCACCGGCGAGACGCGACCCACCGCCATGCAGTCCCTGCTGCCCCCGGAGATCCGGCGCATCGTGATCGTCGGCCTGGCCGGCGACTACTGCGTCAAGGAGACGGCCCTCGACGGGGTCCGGCTCGGGTACGACGTGGTCGTGCCGCTGGCGCTCACGCGGTTCGTGAACCTGGCGCCGGGGGACGACGCCGCGACGGTCGACGCCCTCGTGGCCGCGGGCGTCACCGTCCTGGCGGGCAGCTAACCTCTCCCGGCCGGCGTGGAGCGGTCCGGGATCGTGATCTTCCGGCCGAGGTGCTCGACGAACCAGTCACAGGCCAGCCGGGCCACCTCCTCGAGCGCCCCCGGCTCTTCGAAGAGGTGCGTGGCGCCGGGCACCACGGCCAGCTTCGTCTCGCACCGCATGAGCGCCTGGGCGCGACGGTTGAGGTCGAGCACGACCTCGTCGTGGCCGCCCACGATGAGGAGGGTGGGCGCGCGGACCTCGGCGAGCCGGTCGGAGGCGAGGTCCGGCCGCCCGCCACGGGACACGACGACGTCGACGCGCGACTCCGGTCGGGCCGCGGTCCACAGCGCCGCCGCCGCGCCCGTGCTGGCACCGAACAGTCCGAGCCTGGCGTCGCGGGCCTCCGGCCGGCCGAGCAGCCAGGCCAGGGCTGCCTCGAGGCGCCCGGCCAGCAGCGGCACGTCGAACACCTTGGCCCGGTCGTCCTGCTCGTTCACGGTCAGCAGGTCGAGCAGCAGCGTGCCGAGGCCGGCGTCGCGCAGCACCCCCGCCACGTAGTTGTTGCGCGGGCTGTTGCGTCCGCTGCCGGTGCCGTGGGCGAACACGACGAACCCACTGGCACCCTCTGGCACGCCGAGCCGGCCCATGAGGGTCATGTCCGCGAGCGGGATCTCCAGCTCCACGTCGTCGACCGCTTCGCCGGCGGGGGCCCGGCCCTGCAGCAGGGCGACGACCTCGTCGTCCGACACCTGCGTGAAGTCGCTGTAGAACTCGCCGATCGCGAAGAAGACCTCGGGCGCCTCCAGGCACACCACCTCGTCGGCCTCCTCGGCCAGCCGGTCGAGGACGCCGGGGGGCGCGACGGGCGTCGCGAGGACGATGCGGCTCGCGCCGTGGGCACGAGCCACCTGGCAGGCCGCTATGGCGGTCGACCCGGTGGCGATCCCGTCGTCCACGACGACCGCAGTGCGGCCCTTCAGCGACACCGGTGGCCGGTCGCCCCGAAACGCCTCGGCCCGACGCCGCAGCACCTCTGCCTCACGTTCCTCGACCCGCTGCAGGGCGCGCTCGTCGACCCGGACGGCCGCCATGACGCTTCGGTTCAGCACCCGCACGCCGCCCTCGCCGATCGCGCCCATGCCGAGCTCCGGCTGGGCCGGGACACCGAGCTTGCGCACCATGATCACGTCGAGCGGGGCGCCGAGCGCATCGGCGACCTCGGCCGCGACCGGCACACCGCCGCGGGGCAGACCGAGGACGACGACGTCCTGGCCGCGCAGGTAGGCGAGCCGCTCGCCGAGCTTGCGGCCTGCCTCGGTCCGGTCGAAGAAGTACATGGCGGCACTCCTCTCCTCGCACCCGTCTCCACTCTTCGAGTCGCCCGTGGCGCCGGTCAAGTGCCGGAAGGCCCGCGGGCGGGCCGCCCCGAGAGCCGTGTCCGATGTCCGCTAGAAGTTGTCGGTGCGGCACGGCAGGCTGTTCCCGTGATGGACGACGAGAGCTGCTACCGCGCCGTGTGCAGCCGGGACGCCCGGTTCGACGGCTGGTTCGTGACGGCGGTGCGCACGACCGGCATCTACTGCCGCCCGAGCTGCCCGGCCACCACCCCGAAGCGCGCCAACGTGCGATTCCTGCCCACCGCCGCCGCCGCCCAGCTCGCCGGGTTCCGCGCCTGCCGTCGCTGCCGGCCGGACGCGTGCCCCGGGTCGCCCGAGTGGGGACCGCGCGCGGACACGGTCGCCCGCGCCATGCGGCTGGTCGGCGACGGTGTCGTCGACCGCGAAGGCGTCGCCGGGCTGGCCGTGCGGCTCGGCTACAGCGAGCGGCAGCTGCACCGGCTGCTGGTCGCGGAGGTCGGGGCCGGCGCGCAGGCCCTCGCCAGGGCACAGCGCGCGCACACCGCCCGGACTCTCGTCGAGACCACCGACCTGCCGTTCTCCGAGATCGCCTTCGCGGCGGGCTTCGCGAGCATCCGGCAGTTCAACGACACGATGCGCGCGGTCTTCGCGGCCACCCCGCGCGAGCTGCGGGCCTCGGCCGCGGCGCGGCACCGCCGACCGGGACGGGCGCCCGGCGCCACGCCGGGGACGCTGACCCTGCGGCTGCCGGTGCGACCGCCGTTCGACGGAGCCGGCCTGCTCCGACTGCTCGCCTCCAAGGCCGTCCCCGGCGTCGAGGAGGTCGATCTCACGTCCTACCGCAGGGCGATGCTGCTGCCGCACGGGGAGGCGGTGGTGACGCTCACGCCGCGCGGTGACCACGTCACCTGCGAGCTGCTGCTCGCGGACCCGCGCGACGTCGCGCCCGCGGTCGCTCGGGTCCGCCGGTTGCTCGACCTCGACGCCGACGCGGCCGCGGTCGACGACCTGCTCGGCGCCGACCCTCTGCTCGGGCCGCTCGTCGCGGCCCGGCCCGGGATGCGGGTCGTCGGAGCCACGGAGGGCACCGAGATGGCCGTGCGCGCGGTGGTCGGCCAGCAGGTCTCGGTCGCCGGGGCACGCACCGTGCTGGCCCGCCTCGCCACGACGTACGGCAAGCCGCTCACGACGCCGCTCGGCACCGTGACCCACCACTTCCCCACCCCCGACGCGCTGGCCGCGGCCGACCCCACGACGCTGCCCATGCCCCGCAGCCGGGGCCGCACGCTCGTCGCCCTGTGCGCCGCGGTGTCCGAGGGGCGCATCGACCTGGGCGTGGGGGCCGACCGCGACGACGTCGTCGCGGCGCTGCTCGCGCTGCCCGGCATCGGTCCGTGGACGGCCGACTACGTCCGGCTGCGCGCGCTCGGCGACCCCGACGTGCTGCTGACCACCGACCTCGGCGTACGCCGTGGCCTCGAGCGCCTCGGCGAGGCCGGCGACCCCCGGGCCGCCGCGGCCCTCGGCGAGCGCTGGCGGCCATGGCGCTCCTACGCCCTCATGCACCTCTGGCACCTCGTGACCGACCAGGAGCTCACACGATGACCACGTACTGGACCACCACTGACAGCCCCGTCGGGCCGCTGCTGCTGACGAGCGACGGCCGCGCGCTGACCCGCGTGCTCTTCGACGCCGACCCCGACCCGGACTGGTCCGCGCAGCCGTGCGAGCTGCTCGACCGGGCCGTCGAGCAGCTCAGGGAGTACTTCGCCGGCGAGCGCACGGAGTTCGACCTGCCGCTGGCGCCGGACGGCACACCCTTCCAGCGCAGGGTGTGGGAGGCGCTGCGGACGATCCCGTACGCCGAGACGATCAGCTACCGCCAGCTCGCGGACCGCGTCGGAAACCCGTCGGCGTCGCGCGCGGTAGGCCTGGCCAACGGCCGCAACCCCATCTCGCTGGTCGTGCCGTGCCACCGGGTGATCGGCGCCGACGGCTCCCTGACCGGCTACGGCGGTGGGCTCGACCGCAAGCGCACGCTGCTCGACCTGGAGCGACGGGTAGGCGGCGTCGCGTCGCCACAGGACCAGCTCACGCTCCTCTGACGCACTACCGTGGGAGCGTGTCGACGCCCGAGCTCGAGAGCCCGCTGCTGCGCCGCATCCGCGACTCGGTGATCGGCGACGACCAGGTCATGCACGGCCCGTACGGGCCCCGGCGCGTCACGTACGCCGACTACACGGCAAGCGGGCGCGCCCTGACCTTCCTCGAGGACTTCATCCGCGAGGAGGTGCTGCCCCGCTACGCCAACACCCACACCGAGTCCAGCGGCACCGGGCTGCAGACGACCCGGCTGCGCGAGGACGCCCGCCGGATCATCCGGGACGCGCTCGGCGGCGACGACGACACCGTGGTGATCTTCTGCGGGTCCGGCTCGACCGCGGCGATCGACAAGCTGATCGGCATCCTCAACCTGCGTCTGCCCGCCGACCTCGACGAGCGGTACCACCTGTCCGACCTCATCCCGCTCGACGAGAGACCGGTCGTGTTCATCGGCCCGTTCGAGCACCACTCCAACGAGCTGCCCTGGCGGGAGTCGATCTGCGACGTCGTGACCATCCCGGAGGACCGTGACGGCCACATCGACATGGCCGTGCTGGAGCGCCGGCTGGTCGAGTACGCCGGGCGGCCCCTGCGCATCGGCTCCTTCTCCGCCGCGTCGAACGTGACCGGCATCGTGACCGACACCCATCGCATTGCCGACCTGCTGCACCAGCACGGGGCCCTGTCGTTCTGGGACTGCGCCGCCGCCGGCCCCTACGTGGACATCGAGATGAGCCCCGGCGCGGGCAGCTGCTCGAAGCACCCTCTGGCCCACAAGGACGCGGTGTTCCTGTCGCCGCACAAGTTCATCGGCGGCCCGGGGACGCCGGGAGTGCTCGCCGTACGCCGTGAGCTGCTGCGCAACCGGATCCCGGTCGTCGTCGGCGGCGGCACGGTCGCGTACGTCAACCCCCTCGAGCACCGCTACCTGGACGACCCGGCGCACCGTGAGGAGGGCGGCACGCCGGCCATCGTCGAGTCGATCCGCGCGGGGCTGGTGTTCCAGCTCAAGCAGGCGGTCGGCGTGGAGGTCATCCGGGCCCGGGAGGAGCTGCTGCTGAGGCGTGCGGTCGACGCGTGGCGCCAGCACCCCAACATCGAGATCCTGGGCAACCTCGACGCCGAGCGCCTGTCCATCGTGTCGTTCGTCGTGCGCCGACCGGGTGGCCGCTACCTGCACCACAACTTCGTCGTGGCGCTGCTGAACGACCTGTTCGGCATCCAGTCGCGGGGCGGCTGCTCGTGTGCCGGCCCCTATGGGCACCGACTCCTCGGCATCGACCTGGAGCGCTCGCACGAGTTCGAGCGGGAGATCACCCACGGCTGCGAGGGCATCAAGCCGGGTTGGGTGCGCATCAACTTCAACTACTTCATCTCCGAGGCCGTCCTCGACTACGTGGTCGAGGCGGTGGCGCTCGTGGCCGAGCACGGCTGGGAGCTGCTGCCCGACTACCGGTTCGACCCGGCGACAGCACTGTGGCGGCACCGGCGTGGCCCGATCGAGCCGCCGCTGCGCCTTACGCAGGTGACCTACGACCCCGCGACCGGCGAGATGCGCTACCCGCGACACGACGAGCCGGTGCCCGAGTCGGCCCTGCCCGGCTACCTCGACGAGGCCCGCTCCATCATCGAGGCCGCCGCCGGCTGTCCGGCGGACGGCGACCTGGGGTCCCGGGTGTCGGCCGACTTCGAGCATCTCCGGTGGTTCGAGCTGCCGGCTGCCTGCCTGACCGACCCTGCCTGACCGACTCCGCCTGACCGACCCCGCCCGACCGACCCTGCCTGGCCGACCCTGCCTGACCGACCCTGCCCTGTCCTGTCCTGCCTGACCGACCCTGCCTGACCGACCCTGCCCTGTCCTGTCCTCCATGATCGTGAGGACTTTCCCGGGCTGCAGCCCGGGAAAGTCCTCACGATCATGGAGAGACCTGTCGGGCGACCCGGCCCTCCGCCGCCGGAACGCGCCTCGGGACGTTCGGCTCTGCCCCGTCCCGAGACCGCGGCGTTGCATTGAACGGGGATCCAGGAGGAAAGGAGGCTCCAGATGGCGACGCTCGCACATCGCCGGGCCAGGTCAGCATGGCCGGAGATGTTCGACTGGCTCGAGACGGGCTTCCCCACGCTGTGGCGCGCGGCTTCCGAGACGCAGGCCATCCGCATCGAGGACGACCTGCAGGAGGACCGTTACGTCCTGCGCGCGGAGCTGCCCGGGTTCGACCCGGAGAAGGACATCGAGATCGGGGTCGAGGAGGGCATGCTCTCGATCAAGGCCGAGCGCTCGGAGGAGCGGAAGGTGGGGCAGCGGTCGGAGTTCCACTACGGCTCCTTCGCTCGCCGGGTGACGCTGCCCGCCGGCGCCCGGGAGGACGACATCTCCGCGGAGTACAAGGACGGGATCCTCGAGGTGGTGGTCCCGATCGAGGCGGCCGCCAGGGAGACGCACCGCGTCCCGATCCAGCGCAAGGAGTGACCTGCAGGCGAGAAGGGCCGTCTCCGGACGGCCCTTCTCGCTCGTCCGAGTCGCCCACCGCGTCCTCACACGGGCAGGGACAGGGGGATGGGGTGGGCCCCTTGCCGGTCGGATCACCGCGGCGCGACGTGTGACGGGCATCCGCCGCGGGAACAGGTGGGGTCTACCCGAAGGAGCCTCACCATGGAATTCCTGCTGCTCGTCGCGCTCATCGTGCTGGTCGTGCTCTTCGTCGTGCCGCGGCTGCGCCGTCGCGGTCGCGGCCGGCTCTGATCTGTCGCCCAGTCACGGCGGAGGGGCCCGCGCTCGGTGAGCGCGGGCCCCTCTCGTCAGTCGGGACAGGTGGTCAGAAGACCGGCTTTCCCTCGCGGACGAGACGCCAGTTGGCGTCGTAGAAGTCCTTCGGGTCGATCACTCCCCTGGCCTGCGCCCAGTCGATGAGCAGCTGGCGGATCTCCTTCTGCTCGTTGTAGATCTGCGGCTTCGTGATGCCGGGGAAGTTCCCGCCACCGCTGCGCCGGTAGTTGTTCACGGCGACCACGAACTGCTGGTCGTCGGCGACCGGGGTGGTCGTCCCGGCGTACGTCAGGCTGGTGATGCGCTGGCCGACCGGCTTGCTGATGTCGATGTCGTAGTCGACGCCGGACAGGGTGTCGTAGTTGTAGTCCGGCACCGCCGGGTCCTCGATGGCCGCCGGGTCGACCGGGTCGTCCACCCCGAAGGTCTTGAAGTACTTCGCCGAGTACTCGAGGTAGGCCCGCACCTCAGCCCCCGTCATGACCACTGCCTCGAGGGTGTTGTCGTAGATGTACAGGCCGGCGACGTCCTTGATCTTCACGTCGCCCTTGGGGAAGACCGCGGTCCGGCTGAACGGCGCGGCGATCGACAACACCGGCAGCGTGCCGTACGGACCCCCCGCGAGGGCCGTCGACACGGTGTCGGTCTGCACCTTGTTGATGTAGTCGAGGATCGGCGTGTCCTTGTAGCGGGACTCCGCGGCCGACAGCTCCTCGGTCGACGTGGCGACGACCTGGTTGACGTAGGCCACGGTCTTCGCGTGCTGGTCGGCGACGGCGTCGACGATCGTGCGGTCCTCGTCGACCGTGTTGGTGTTGTGAGTGGTCGCCTTCGAGCTCTCCACCCGCCACGAGTCCCCGGACCGGACCAGGTGCAGCTGCATGTCGGTGAGCCGCTGGCCCCACTTGGAGGGCTCGGAGAGCAGCACCTTCTCGCCGGTGAGCTCGTTGGTGACGAACTTCTGCGGCACGTCGTTGTGCGCGTGCCCGAAGAGCACGGCGTCGACCCCGGCGACCTTCTGCGCGACCAGCGCCGCGGCGTTCTCGACCGGCAGCTCCGGGCCGTAGCTGGACAGGCCGGAGTCGCCGCCGTGGGCGGAGACGACGACCACGTCGGCACCCTTGGCCTTCATGACCGGCACCCACTTCTGGGCGGTCTCGACCATGCCGTCGAAGCGCAGCCTGCCCTCGACGTTGGCCTTGTCCCAGATCGCAACACCGGGGTTGGTGAGGCCGAGGATGCCGACCCGGACGGGCCGGCCGCTGTCCACCGGCAGCGTCTTGATGAAGTACGGCTTGAACGCCGGCTGGCCCGTCGTCGCGTCGACCGCGTTGGCGGCCAGGGCCGGGAAGTCGAGCTGGCCGGCCCAGGTCTGCAGCATCGGCAGGCCGTAGTTGAACTCGTGGTTGCCGATGGTCACCGCGTCGTAGTGGATGAGGTTCATCGCGCGGGCCATCGGGTGCGTCTCGCCCGTGGTGGTGATGGGCTCCTGCTTGGCGTAGTAGTACGCCAGCGGGGTGCCCTGGATGGTGTCACCCGCGTCGAGGACGATCGTGTGTCCCTTGCCGCGCTGGCCACGGATCTGGTTCACCAGGGTGGCCGCCTTCGCCAGGCCCACGTCGTTGTGCTTGGAGTCGTCGAACTCCGCATCCCTGAAGTAGTCCCAGTTGCGGACGTTCCCGTGGGTGTCCGACGTCCCCAGGATGGTCAGGTCGAAGGTGGACGGCTGGACGGCGCCTGTGGCGCCGCTCGCGCCCGCGACGCCCAGGGTGGCGACGGCGGCCGCGGCGATGAGCCCGCGCAGCATGCGGGACCCGCGTCGTGCGGTCATGTGAGGGACCTCTCTCGGTCAAGCGGCGATGGCGCCTCGTGGGCGCCGCAGGCACGCTAGGCCAGGAGGGTGACCTTGCCCATATCCGAATGGACACTCTTTGTTGTGACGTGTGTCACATTGTCCGGACTCAGCCGGTCGTCGAGTCGGCCCCCGGGTCGATGGTGCGACCCGCCCAGGTCCAGGCGTACGACGTGTCCTCGCACCCGAGCGCCGGCTCCAGCAGGTCGAGGGGCCGGAACGTGTCGACCATGACCGCCAGCTCGTCGGTCGCCTCCTTGCCGATCGAGGCCTCCACCGAGCCGGGCTGCGGTCCGTGGGTGAAGCCCGACGGGTGCAGCGAGATCGAGCCCTGCTCGATGCCCGCGCCCTTGCGCGACATGAAGTCTCCACCGGTGTAGAAGATGACCTCGTCGGAGTCGACGTTCGCGTGGTTGTACGGCGCCGGGATGCCCTCGGGGTGGTAGTCGAAGAGCCGCGGCACAAAAGAGCAGACGACGAAGTTCGGACCCTCGAAGGTCTGGTGCACCGGCGGCGGCTGGTGCAGGCGCCCGGTGATGGGCTCGAAGTCGTGGATCGAGAAGACGTAGGGGTAGAGGCAGCCGTCCCAGCCGACCACGTCGAACGGGTGCGTCGCGTAGTGGTAGCGCGTCCAGGCGCTGGCGCTGCCCTGCCCTCGGTGCTGGACGATCACCTCGACGTCGTCGCCGTCGACGAGCAGCGGCTCCTCGGGGCCGCGCAGGTCGCGCTCGCAGTAGGGCGAGTGCTCCAGGAACTGGCCCTTCTGCGACAGGTAGCGGCGGGGTGGCCCGATGTGGCCGGAGGCCTCGACGACCAGGGTGCGCAGGGGCTCGCCGGCGGTCGGCACCCAGCGGTGGGTCGTCGAGGTCGGGATGACCACGTAGTCGCCCGCGCTCACCTCGAGGGCACCGAACACGGTCTCGACGGTCGCCGAGCCGCTCTCGACGTACACACACTCGTCGCCGATTGCGTTGCGGTAGTAGGGCGACGGGCGATCGGCCACGGCGTACGACATCCGCACGTCGGCGTTGGCCAGCAGGTGCTGCCGGCCCAGCACGGGGTCGCCGACGCCGTCCAGCTTGTGGGTGCGGAAGTGGCGCGGCTTGAGCGGATGGTTCGGGCGCCGCTCGAAGCTCGGGCCGTCGAACACCTCGCTCGCGACGATCGCGGTCGGGATCTCGCGGTGGTAGAGCAGCGACGCGTCCGAGGAGAAGCCCTCGACGCCCATCAGCTCCTCGGCGTAGAGGCTGCCGTCGGGCTGGCGGAACTGTGTGTGGCGCTTGCGCGGGACCTCACCGATCCGGCGGTAGTACGGCATGCCTGCTCCCCTGTGACGTCGTTGTCGGGTCCACCCTGCCATGACGCACCGGGGAGCGGGACGATCCGATGGGATGCCTCGGTAGGGTCGGCGCATGCCTGCGTCGCCACCGCGAGTCCTCTTCGCCGGGCTGGTCGACGACGCCGCGCTGTTCCCGCCCGGCAACGCACCGATGCCCGAGGCGCTCGCCGCCCACGCCCGTCACCGCGGGGCGTCGTACGGCGACCTCGTCGGGCCGTTCGTCTGCCCCGCATCGCGGGTCGAGGAGCTGCTCGGCGCCCTGCCCGGAGACCAGCGCGTGGAGCTGTCGCTCGTCTTCGACGTGACCGGCGACGGCGCCCACCGGGCGCTGCGGGCTGCCGGCGGGGACGACCGGGTCTCGCTGGTGTCGCTGGAGGCGGCGCACGCCCGGCTGGGTGACGACGCCACCGTCATCGGCGAGAACCTGCGCCGGCTGCCAGCGGTCGTCGGCTTCCTCGAGGTGCCGCGGACCGGGTTCGAGGCGAGCCTCGCCCTGGTCGCCGACGGCGGGTGGCAGGCGGCGAAGTACCGCACCGGCGGGACGTCCCCCGACGCCTTCCCCACCGAGGCCGAGCTCGCGGCCTTCCTGGCCGCCTGCGCGGAGCGCGGCCTCCCCTTCAAGCTCACGGCGGGCCTGCACCACGCGGTGCGGCACACCGATCCACGGACCGGGTTCGAGCATCCCGGCGTGCTCAACGTCCTGGTTGCCACGGCGAGCGCGCGGCGCGGCGCCCCCGTCGGCGAGCTGGCGGCCGTCCTCGCCGAGCGCCGGCCCGAGCCTCTCGTCGCCGCGGTGCGCGGCTGGACCGAGGCCGACTGCCTGGACGTCCGCCGGTCACTGCGGTCCTTCGGCTGCTGCGGCGTCACCGACCCCATCGACGACCTGGCCACGCTCGGCCTGGTCGAGGAGGTTGCCCGATGAGCTCTTGGTACGCGGTTCCCGACGGGTCCCCGTTCCCGGTGGAGAACCTGCCGTACGGCGTGTTCTCCACCGCGGACGAGCCGCCCCGCGTCGGCGTCGCGCTCGGCGACGAGGTCGTCGACCTTGCCCCTCTGGCGGCGGCCGAGGGGCTGGACGGCGGTCACGTCTTCGAGGCGCCCTCCCTCAACCCCTTCATGGCCCTGGGCCGGCCGGCCTGGACCGCCGTACGGTCGTGGCTCACCGAGCTGCTCACCCACGACGGCTACCGCGACCTCGTCGAGAGCCACCTCGTCCCCGCCGCGGACGTGACGATGCACCTGCCGTTCGAGGTCGCGGACTACGTCGACTTCTACTCGTCGCGGCACCACGCGGAGAACGTCGGGCGCATCTTCCGCCCCGACTCCGAGCCGCTGACGCCCAACTGGCGTCACCTGCCGATCGGCTACCACGGCCGGGCCGGCACGGTCGTCGTGTCGGGGACCGACGTGCGACGGCCCTCGGGTCAGCGCAAGCCGCCCGGGGAGGACGCCCCGACGTACGGCCCGTCGCAGCGGCTCGACATCGAGGCGGAGGTCGGCTTCGTGGTCGGCGTGCCGTCACCGCTCGGCCAGCCGGTGCCGGTCTCGGCCTTCCGCGACCACGTGTTCGGCGTGTGCCTCGTCAACGACTGGAGCGCGCGGGACATCCAGGCGTGGGAGTACATCCCGCTCGGGCCGTTCCTCGGCAAGTCGTTCGCCACCTCCGTCTCCCCGTGGGTGGTGCCGCTCGCCGCGCTCGAGGCGGCCCGGGTCGCCCCGCCGGCGCAGGACCCCGAGGTGCTCCCCTACCTGCGCGACGAGGAGCCCTGGGGTCTCGACCTGTCCCTCGAGGTGTCGTGGAACGGCACCACCGTGTCGCGGCCGCCGTTCGCCGGCATGTACTGGACGCCGGCGCA
>DASVBJ010000249.1:0-2954 GCA_036375895.1 Actinomycetes bacterium
CGCGGTCATGCCCGCGGCGGTCGAGGTCGCGGAGCCCGTGGTGGACCACCTCGGCTACGACGTGATCGCCCTGCACCCCGTCGAGCACGCTCCGGGCTCGGTCGACGCCGCCGCCAGCGAGGACCTCGGCCACTCCTGACCACCCACCACCGCCGCCCCCGGCAGCGATCATGCACGTTCCGTCGCCACCCTCACCCACCCGGCAGCGATCATGCACGTTCCGTCGCCGTGCGCAGGAAGACGGCCCGGCGTACGACATCCTCGGTGCCGGGGCACGGGACCGGCGGGAGACGGAAGCTGCATGATCGCTGCGAGTGGCGGTGGTGGAAGTGGTGGTGGTGGTGCAAGTGGGGGTGGAGGAGGAGGAGGGGACGTCTTCGGGACGGCGGACCTGCGGGCCCGCGTGCTGGCAGCCTGGGCCGCGTCCCCGGCCCGCTTCCGCGAGGACGCCAACGCCGAGGAGGACCTCGCCCTCGGGGGGTACCGCGACCGGGTCGTGGTCGAGCTGGCGCAGAACGCCGCGGACGCCGCTGCCCGAGAGGGAGTGCCGGGCCGGCTGCTGCTGCGCCTCGCCGACGGCGTCCTCACCGCCTCGAACACCGGTGCGCCGCTAGACGCCGCCGGCGTCGAGTCGCTCTCGACGCTGCGCGCCTCGGCCAAGCGCGACGACGGTACGCCGGGCACGGTGGGCCGCTTCGGGGTCGGCTTCGCCGCGGTGCTCGCGGTCACCGACGAGCCGTGCGTCCTGTCCGCCACCGGAGCCGTGCGATGGTCCCTCGCCGAGGCCCGGGCGACCGTGGCCGGCGTACCCGCGCTGCAGGGCGAGCTCGGCCGGCGCAGCGGCCAGGTGCCGGCGCTGCGCCTGCCGTGGCCGGCGGCCGGCCAGCCCGAGGCGGGCTACGACACCACGGTGGTCCTGCCGCTGCGCGACGACGCCGCCCGGGACCTCGTCCGCGCGCTGCTGGCCGAGGTCGACGACGCGCTGCTGCTCGCACTGCCCGCGCTGGCCGAGGTCGCCGTGGAGGTGGACGGACGTCGGCGGTCGCTCGCGGACCGCTCGGCGTGGCGGGTGGTGCGCCGCTCCGGCCGGCTGGACCCGGCACTGCTGGCCGGACGGCCGACCGAGGAGCGCGACCGCCCGCAGTGGCAGGTGACCTGGGCGGTGCCGACCGGCGGGCAGGCCGTGCCGGCCACCCTGCACGCGCCCACGCCGACCGACGAGCCGGTCGACCTGCCGGCGCTGCTCATCGCGTCGTTCCCACTGGACCCGACCCGCCGGCACGTCGCGCCCGGGCCGCTCGCCGACTTCCTGGTCCGGACGGCGGCGGAGGCCTACGCCGAGCTCGCGGCCGAGGCCGACGACCCGCTCGTCCTGGTGCCCGGACCGGTCGCCGCGGGGGCCCTGGACGCGGCACTGCGCACGGCGGTGGTCGCGGCGCTCGCTGAGACGCCGCTGCTGGTCGCTGAGGACGGCTCGCGGCTGCGGCCTCGGGACGCGGTGTCGGTCGTCGGCGCGGACCAGGCGCTGCTGCACGTCCTGGCCGAGGTGCTGCCCGGCCTCGTCGCGGACCACCGAGCTTTGGACCGGCTGGGCGTGCGCCGGCTCCCGCTCGCCGACGTCGTCGACCAGCTCGCCGACCTGCGCCGGGACCCGTCCTGGTGGCGCGGCCTGTACGCCGTGCTCCCCACCGGGCCGGACAGCCGCGACGCCCTGGGCGCGTTGCCGGTGCCGCTGGCCGACGGCCGGCTCGTCCGCGGGCCGCGGGGGCTGCTGCTCCCGGGCGGCGCGATGCCGGCGGGCCTGGAGGTGCTCGGCGTGCGCGTCGTGCACCCGGACGCGGCCCATCCCGCGCTGCTGCGGCTCGGCGCCGTCGAGGCCACCGCGGCCACGCTGCTCGCCGACCCGGCCGTGCGGGCCGCGGTGCACGCGGCCGAGGACGCCGGCGACGCTCCGGCCGTCGCGGATGCCGTGCTTGCCCTGGTCGCCGCGGCCGGCCCCGACTCCGTCGCCGGCGCCGACTGGCTCGGCGACCTGCTGCTGCCCGATGACGAGGGCGAGCTCGCCCCGGCGCGGGACCTGGCCCTGCCCGGCTCGCTGATCGCCGAGGTGGCCGAGCAAGGGGTGCTGGGGACGCCGTCGCCCGACCTGCTCCTCCGCTGGGACGCCGCCGTGCTCGCCGCCGTCGGGGTGCTCGCCCGACCGGTCCTGGTGCGCGATGCGGACGTGGTGCTCGACGACGGCTGTGACCACCGACTGGCCGACGAGGACCTCTGGGTACGCGCGCTCGCCGCGCGGGCCGGGTCGGAGCCGTCCGGAGTCCCGCCGGTGCTGCCCGAGCTGGTCGCGGTGCGCGACCTCGACGTGGTGCGCGACGACGAGTGGCCGAGGGTGCTGGCCGCGCTGGCGGGTGACCCCGATCTGCGGGCGGCCGTCGTCGGCCCGGCCCGAATGGTCCTCGGCGACGGCCGCAGCCTGGACGCGCCGTCGTACACCGCCTGGTGGCTGGCCCGGCACGCCCGGCTGGACGGCCGGCCACCCACCGCCTGCGCGGCCGCGTCGGCCACCGAGCTCGCGGGGCTGTACGACGTGACGGAGGCGGGCCTGGACCCCGCGTTCCTCGCCGCGATCGGCGTGCGCACCTCGCTGACGGCGCTGCTCGCCGACCCCGGCGGGCCGGACGAGCTCCTCGACCGGCTGGCCGACCAGACCCGCCCGGTGACGGACGCCCAACTGCGGCGCCTCTACCGGGTGCTGGCGTCGCTGGACCCGCGAGCCGTGTCGCCGCCGGAGCGGGTGCGGGTGCGCCCGGACCGGGTGGTCGCCGCCGCTGACGCGGTGGTGCTCGACGCGCCGCACCACCTGCAGCTGACCTGGCCGACGCCGCCGCTGCTCGCGCCGCTGTCGTCGGCGGCGGCGCTCGCCGAGGTGCTGGACCTGCAGACCACCGGCGGCG
>DASVBJ010000339.1:0-3304 GCA_036375895.1 Actinomycetes bacterium
TCTCGACCCGGCCCGCCTCGAGCAGCAGCCGGTCGACCTGCCGGACCATCTCGTCGGTGTGCCTCACGTAGCCGGTGAGGAACGTCTCGATCCCCCAGCTCAGGGCGAGCTGGCTGCGGACCGCCTGCTCCGGCGTGAACGCGAGCAGCGGGATCGGTGACCGCAGCCGGGACATCCGCCGCGCCGAGTCACCGCTCTGCGTGAAGGCGACGAGGTACTTGGCCTCCAGCAGCTGCCCGACCTCGGCGGCGGCCCGCGTGATGGCCCCGCCCTTGGTGCGCGGCTTCCCGGCGAGGGGCGGGATCGAGGAGAGGGCGTTGTCCTCGATCTTCTCGATGATGCGGGCCATCGTCTCGACGGCGGCGATCGGGTGTGCCCCGACGCTCGTCTCGCCCGAGAGCATCAGCGCGTCGGCCCCGTCGAGGACGGCGTTCGCGACGTCGGACGCCTCGGCCCGGGTCGGACGGGACGAGGTGATCATCGACTCGAGCATCTGGGTGGCGACGATGACCGGCTTCGCGGCGCGGCGGGCCAGGGCGATCGCCCGGGTCTGGACGAGCGGCACGTCCTCGAGCGGCAGCTCGACGCCCAGGTCGCCACGGGCGACCATGATCCCGTCGAACGCGTGGACGATCTCTTCCAGGCACTCGACGGCCTGCGGCTTCTCGATCTTGGCGAGGGCGGGGATCCGGACACCCTCCTCCTCCATGATCGCCCGCACCTGGTCGACGTCCTCGGGTCGCCGCACGAAGGACAGCGCGATCAGGTCGGCTCGCAGGCGCAGGGCCCAGCGGAGGTCCTCGACGTCCTTGTCCGTCAGGGCCGGCACGCTGACGGCCACCCCGGGCAGGTTGATGCCCTTGTGGTCGGAGACCCGCCCGCCCTCGACGACCTCCGTGACGACGCGCGGTCCCTCGACGGCGACGGCCCGGAGACACACCTTGCCGTCGTCGACGAGCAGCTTGTCCCCGACGGAGACGTCGCCGGGAAGGCCCTTGTACGTCGTGGAGACGACCGACGCGTCACCCACGACGTCCTCCGCGGTGATGGTGAACTCGTCGCCCGCCTCGAGATGCACCGGCCCCGACCCGAACTCGCCGAGCCGGATCTTCGGCCCCTGGAGGTCGACCAGCACCCCCACGCCCCTGCGGCTGGCGTCGGAGGCACGGCGTACGCGCCGGTAGACCTCCTCGTGGTCGGCGTAGCTGCCGTGGCTGAGGTTGAGGCGGGCGACGTCCATCCCGGCGTCGATGAGCTGACGGACCCGCTCCTCGCTGGAGGTCGCAGGGCCCATGGTGCAGACGATCTTGGCACGGCGCACCCCCCGAGCCTAAAGGTCTCGGGGGGTGCCGCTGAACGGGTGGGGGTGGGCCCGGACGGCCGTGACCCCGCCGGTGTCAGAACCGGTCAGTGATCTCCCCGCAGAACGCCTTGAGGTCGTCCGGCTTGCGGCTCGTGACAAGGACGTTGGGGCCGTTCTCGTCGACCACGACCTCCTCGTCGACCCACTCGCCCCCGGCGTTGCGGATGTCGGTCTGCAGGCTCGGCCAGGAGGTGAGCCGGCGACCGCGCACGACGTCCGCCTCGACCAGGGTCCAGGCCGCGTGGCAGATGGCCGCAACCGGCTTGCCGGAGTCGAAGAACGCCTTGGCGAACGCCACGGCCTTCGGCTGGGTCCGCAGGAAGTCCGGGTTGGCCACGCCGCCGGGCAGGACCAGCCCGGCGAAGTCGTCGGCACCGGTGGCGTCGACGGTGACGTCCACGTCGAACCTGTCGGCCTTGTCGAGGTGGTGGAACGCCTGGACCTTCCCGCCCTTGGTCGACACGAGCCGCGGCGTGCCACCCGCCTCCTCGACGGCCTTCCACGGCTCGGTCAGCTCGACCTGCTCGATGCCCTCGGGGGCGACCAGGAACGCGACGGTCTTGCCGGACAGCGTGCTCGCCATGACACCTCACTCGCTTCCGTCTGCTGAGTACCTCCGACGCCTGCCCGGGTCGTCGGACCCGAAACACGTCCAGCCTGCGCCTCCAAGCCCGCCGGATCCAGACGCGGCGACGGCCGGCCCGGAAGGTTCCGGGCCGGCCGCCGCCGTGACTCAGTGCACGCCGGGGCGAGCCGTCAGCCGGCCGCTCCCGTCGTCACCGCGGCATAGGCGTCGACGATGCCGTTGCCGTAGAACGCGTTGAACTCCTCGGTGCCGGTGCACAACGCGTTGAACTCGGTGCTGCGGCCCTCGTCCGTGTAGGTCTGCAGCGGCGGCTCCGGGCAGGCGTGCTCACGCGCCGAGTTCAGCACGATCGAGCGCACCGTGTCCGGGGCCAGGCCGAAGTCATCGGCCGTGGTGCCGGCACCCCACGCGCTGACGGCGAGGGCCGCCACGCCGGTGGCGTGCGGCGACGCCATCGACGTGCCCTGCAGCCACGCGTAGTAGCCGCAGTCGGTGTACGCGGACTTCTTGCTCGGGCAGACCTTCATGACACCGTTGGCCAGGCCGTCCCTCGTGATGCGGCCGTTCTTGTCGACGAAGCCGTCCGCCTGCAGGGCGTTGACGGGATAGGTCGACAGGATCTCGTTCTGAACGGTCCGGAACGTCGGCGTGCCGAAGCCGTCCCGGAACCACCCACCCGGTGCCGCGACCTCGATCTCGCCCTTCGCCGCGCCGCCGCTCGAGTAGTTGGAGTAGTCGGCCTTCTTCTCCGACGGCCCGAGAGCCGAGACGCCGATGACGTGCTGGCCCTCGACCGGCATGTCGAAGCAGGTGGCGTCGTTGATGGTGCGCTCGTGCGCGGTGTTCAGCGGGTAGTCGGGGCTGGAGAAGTCGTGCCGCGGGTTGCTCAGGTCCTCGTGGTTGTTGCCGAGGGACCCGACGAGCGTGACGCCCTTGCCGTGCGCGTAGTCCATGGCCGCGTTCATCGTGTCGAGCACGAGCTGCTGGAAGGCCGCGTCCTCGGGGCTGTCCTCGGGTGCGCCGCCGATGCAGTTGTAGAGCCACGGGTCCACGTAGAAGGACATGTTGACGACGTCGAGCCCGGCGTCCCCGGAGTAGGTCAGCGCGTCAGCAACCGGCTTGAGGAACAGGAAGCCGGAGTCCTGGCCGCCGCGGACCTCGACCAGCGTGACGTTCGGCGCCACACCGGAGACCCCGAAGCCGTTCGCCGCAGCCGCGACGGTGCCCGCCACGTGCGTGCCGTGGCCGGAGTCGTCCCAGCCGATCGGGTCCTTGCAGCCGTTGAACTCGCAGGGCCCGTCGATCTCCGGGATGTCGGTGACGAAGTTGCGGGACAGCGACGCGTCGAAGTTGGG
>DASVBJ010000353.1:0-7471 GCA_036375895.1 Actinomycetes bacterium
GTCCTGGTAGACCGTCGCGATCCCCAGCCGGGTCGCCTCGGCCGGCTGGTGGATCACGACCTGGCGGCCCTCGAACTCGATCCGGCCGGCGTCGGCCGGACCCACCCCGGCGACCACCTTGACCAGCGTCGACTTGCCCGCGCCGTTGTCCCCGACGAGCGCCACCACCTCGCCAAGCGCGACGTCGAAGTCGACATCGGTCAGCGCTTGCACGGCGCCGAACCGCTTCGAGATGCCCCGCATGGACAGCACGGGCACGCCGTTCCCCTCATGTGCAGGGACGGTCACAGTCGGCCTCCTTCCCGCACGGATGTCTGGCCGGTCACTGCAGCCCGGCCGCCGTGCAGGCCTGCTGGTACTGAGGGGTGCAGATCTGCTGCACGGTCAGGAACCCGTCCTTGACGACGGTGTCCTGGACGTTGGCCTTGGTCACGGCGACCGGCGTGAGGAGCAGCGACGGCACGTCCTTGGTCCCGTTGTTCTTGGTGGTCTTCGTCTGGGTCGGCGTCTTGCCCTGCAGCAGCGCGTAGGCGATCTCGGCAGCGCCCTCGGCCTCCGGCTTGATCGCCTTGTAGACCGTCATGTACTGGTCACCGGCGATGATCCGCTGGATCCCGGCGAGCTCGGCGTCCTGCCCCGTCGTGGGCGGGATCGGCTTGAAGCCGGCGCCCTTCATGGCCGCGATCGCGCCGCCCGCGGTGCCGTCGTTGGCAGCGTAGACACCGTTGATCTTGTCCTTGCCGAGCTTCGTGATGGCCTGCTCCATCTCCTGCTGGGCCTTGGCGGGGGTCCAACCCGGGGTGTCGTACTCCGCCCCGATCTTGACCTTGCCGTCCAGCGCGCTGTGCGCGCCCTTCTTGAAGTCCGCTGCGTTCGGGTCGTCGGGCGAGCCGTTGATCATGACGATCTGGCTGCTGCTCGCCTTGTCGCCCAGCGCCTGCAGCAGCGCCTCACCCTGCAGCTTGCCGACCTCGGTGTTCTCGAACGAGACGTAGGCGTCGATCGGGCCGCTGGTCAGCCGGTCGTAGGACACGACCTTGACGCCCTGCTGCTGTGCCTTCGCGGCGATGCTCTGCGCGGCCTTGCCGTCGACCGGGTCGAGCACCAGCACCTTCGCGCCCTGCGTCAGGGCCGCCTCGGCCTGGGACTGCTGCTTCGTGGCGTCCTGCGTCGCGTTGGAGTAGAGGATCTTGCAGTCGGGGCAGAGCTGCTTCATCTTGGCCTCGAACAGCGGCCGGTCCTGGGCCTCGTACCGGGCCGTGGTGTTCTCCGGCAGGAGCAGCGCGATCGTCCCGCTCTTCGAACCGCCGCCGCCACTGGAACCCCCGCCGTCGCCGTTGCCGCAGGCGGAGACGATGAGGGTCAGGGACAGCAGGGCACCGGCAACAGCGAACTTGCGAGCACGGGAGCGCACAGCGGACCTCCTGGTCGGGAGCGCGACGGGATGTCTGTCGGCGCCAGTGAAGCGGCTGCTGACGCAGCCCGTCAATACTTGAATGCAAATCGAGACAACGCGGTTTCCTGCCTTCATCTCTTGACGACTCGCGGCGTCACACGCTTTGCTGCGCCCATGCATCCCCGCGCAGTGGGGTCACCCGCCTCCCTGAGGCAGGCGAACCAGCGCCGGGTCGTGGCGGCCGTCCGGCAGGCGGGAGCCCTGACCCAGGCCGAGATCGCCCGCCGCACCGGGCTGTCCCCCGCCACCGTCTCCAACGTGGTCCGGCACCTCACCGGCACGGGGCTGCTCGACGTCACCGTGAGCGAGCCGGGCCGCCGGCGCACCTCGACCGTGCGCATCAACCGCGCGGCGGGAGTCGCGATCGGGGTCGACTTCGGGCATCGGCATCTCCGGGTGGCCGTCGGCGACCTGTCGTACGACGTGCTCGCCGAGGAGTCGCGTCCCCTGCCCTCCGACCACACGGCGACGGACGGCATCGCGCTGGCGGCCGAGCTGGTTGACCAGCTGCTGGTCCGCGTGGGGTGCGACCGCGACCGGGTGATCGGCGTGGGACTGGGGCTGCCGGCGCCCATCGATCGCGTCACCGGCCACGTCGGGTCGGCGTCGATCCTGCCCGGCTGGGTCGGCATCCCCGCCGCCGACGCCCTCGGCAGCCGGCTCGGCCTGCCGACCCTCGTCGACAACGACGCCAACCTCGGCGCGCTCGGCGAGGTCATCTGGGGCGCCGGCTCGGGCTGCACCGACCTGGCCTACATCAAGGTCTCCACCGGCATCGGCGCCGGCCTGCTGATCGACGGGCGCATCCACCGGGGTGCCTCCGGCACCGCCGGGGAGATCGGGCACACGACGATCGACGAGCACGGGCGGGTCTGCCAGTGCGGCAACCGCGGCTGCCTCGAGACGCTGGCGGCGGGGCCTTTCATCGTGGAGATGCTCCGGCCCAGCCTGGGCGACGACCTCACCCTGGCCAGGGCCGTCGAGCTCGCGTGTCAGGGCGACGCCGGTTGTCGGCGGGTGATCGCCGACGCGGGCCGGCACATCGGCGTCGCGGTCGCCAACCTGTGCAACCTGATCAACCCCGAGCGCGTGGTCGTCGGCGGCGACGTGGCGGCTGCCGGCGAGCTGCTGCTCGCGCCGCTGCGCGAGATCGTCTCGCGGCAGGCGATCCCGAGCGCGGCGGCCGACGTCACCATCGTGAGCGGTCAGCTCGGCGACCGCGCGGAGGTGCTGGGGGCCCTGGCCCTGGCGCTGCGCGAGTCGCAGGCCCTCGGCCTCGCCGACGTCAGCTGACGACGCCGGTCACAGCCGGCGGGTGAAGCGGCGCCCGCGCAGCGCCTCCTCGACCAGGCCGAGTGCCCGCGCGGTCCCGAGCAGCCGGGCGCCCTCGCGCTCGTAGGCCGCCACGGCGGCCGCCACCGTCTCGGCGGACGCCACGTCGCGCAGCTCGTGGCGGGCCGTCGACAGGCCACGGCGTGCCGCCTCGATGCCCGCCTGCACGTGGTGCGCGGCGAACCTGGCGAGGACCACCGGGTGACGGCGCAGGACCTCGTGGGCGCGGTAGTCGGCCGGGCACAGGTCGAACAGCCACGCGCTCGCCGACCGCTCCCAGTCCGGGCTGCCCGGCGGCCGGACCTGCTCCGGCCAACCGGGCGGGGTGACGTGCTCGCTCACCCTCCTGAGTCTGCCCGTTCCGCGTCACCGCCGGGCGGCGGTCGCCATCTCGGGGCGAGCCTCGTGCCGCGTCGCGGCCAGCCGGCTGTTGCGACGGCTGTAGCCGAAGTACACGACGAACCCGATCCCCATCCAGACCGCGAACCGGAGCCACGTCTCGAGCGGCAGGTTCAGCATCAGCCACAGGCAGGCCAGGACCGACAGCACCGGCACGAGCGGCACCAGCGGGGTGCGGAAGGCCCGGTCCAGGTCGGGATGGGTGCGGCGCAGCACCAGCACGCCCACGGAGACGACGATGAACGCGAACAGCGTGCCGATGTTCACCAGCTCGGCCAGCGCGGAGAGCGGGATGAAGCCGGCGAGCAGCGCGACGACGAGGCCGACCCCGATCGTGAGCCGGTACGGCGTGCCGAACCGCGGGTGCACCTTCGCCATCGATGGCGGCAGCAGGTGGTCCCGCGACATCGCGAAGAGCACCCGGCTCTGACCGAGCATGAGGATCATCACGACCGTGGTGAGGCCGGCGAGGGCGCCCACGGTGATCAGGGTGGCGATGGCGGGCTGCCCGACCGCCTTGAAGGCCTCGGCGAGCGGTGCGTCGGTGTCGAGCTCGGTGTACTTCTGCATGCCCACGACGACGAGCGACACGGCGACGTACAGCGCCGTGCAGATGGCGAGCGACGCGATGATGCCGCGCGGCAGGTCGCGCTGGGGCCGCTTGGTCTCCTCGGCCGCGGTGGCGACGACGTCGAACCCGATGAACGCGAAGAACACGATCGCCGCGGCGCTGAAGACGCCCAGCACCCCGAAGTTCGTCGGGGTCAGCCCGAAGATCGCCTGGATCACCGGCTGCGCGAGCCCGCTCGCACCCTCCGGCTCCTTGGCCGCCGGCACGAACGGCGTGTAGTTGGCGCCCTTGATGAAGAACAGCCCGGCGACGATCACCAGCAGCACCACTGCGATCTTGATGGTCACGATGACCGCGTTGACCCGGGACGACAGCTTGATGCCCGCGACGAGCACGCCGGTGAGCGCCAGGGCGATCAGCACCGCCGGGATGTTGAACGTCGCGTCCTCGCCGGCGAGCGAGGTGGGCAGCGTGATGCCGAGCGTCTCCATCAGCGACGCGAAGTAGCCCGACCAGCCGACGGACACCACGGCGCCGCCCAGGGCCAGCTCGAGCACGAGGTCCCAGCCGATGATCCACGCCGGCAGCTCGCCGATGGTGCCGTACGAGTAGGTGTAGGCGCTGCCGGCCGCCGGGACGGTGGAGGCGAACTCCGCGTAGCAGAGCGCGGCAAGGGCGCAGACCACGCCGGCGACGACGAAGGACAGCGCCACGGCGGGTCCGGCGTTCTCCTTGGCCGCCACCCCCGTGAGCACGAAGATGCCCGTGCCGATGATGACCCCGACCCCGAACACGGTGAGGTCGAGCGCGGACAGCTCCCGCCGGAGCCGGTGCTCGCCCTCCTCCGTGTCCCGGATCGACTGCTCGATCGACTTCCTGCGTAGGACGCTCATGGCGGGGCCTTCCGACGATGGTGCGGCGAAGCGACGCGACCGCGCAGGCGCGGTCGACATGTCCCGTTTGCTCCGGCCTACCGCCGCGCAAACCTCGTCAGCCGAGGATGCTGCGCACGAGCAGCACCGTCGCGGACGCGGCACACACCCCGAGGACCGCGGAGCGGGTGCGCCCGGCGTCGACGTACCGCCGCACGACCTGCGCCAGCCCGAACCCCACCAGGAGGAACGGCGACAGCGCCAACGCCGTAGTGGCCTGCTCGGCGCGCAGCTCGCCCGCGGCGGCCAACGCCGCCAGGGACACCAGGCTGCCGAGCAGGAAGTAGGCCGCCATCGTGGCCCGCAGGCGGGGGCCGCTCACGTGCTGGTAGACGAGGGCGACCGGCGGGCCGCCGATCGAGGTCGCGGTGCCCGTCACGCCGGACACCGCACCGGCTCCCAGGAGCACGGCTGGTCGCATTGGCAGCCGGACCACCCGCACCGTCAGCGCCACCGCGACCAGCACCATGCACCCGACCAGCAGGCCGAGCAGCCGCGTCGAGACCGCACTCACGACGAGGACCCCCAGCAGGGTGCCCGGGAGCCGGCCGCTCAACGACCAGCCGATCCCGCGCCAGTCCGTCGCGCGCCACTCGTGCGCGAGGGTGAGCAGCGGCAGGACCGCCGCGAGGCAGAGCATCACACCCGGCATCAGAGAGGCGTCGACCAGCGTCACGATGGGGGCGGCCACCAGGCCGAGCCCGAGGCCGACCGAGCCCTGCACCATCGCACCGAGCGACACCGCGGCAGCGAGCAGCGCGAACTGCGCCGTCCCCCACATCCGGCGGGGCTAGGACCGGAGCAGCGACCGCAGGACGTACTGCATGATCCCGCCGTGCCGGTAGTAGTCGGCCTCGCCGGGGGTGTCGATGCGCAGCCGGGCCTTGAACTCCTTGCCGTCCGCGTTGACGGTCACCTCGCGCGGCGTACGGCCCTCGTTGAGCTCGGTGACGCCGGTGATGGAGAACGTCTCCTCGCCGGTGAGGCCGAGCGACTCGGCCGTGTCGCCGTCGGCGAACTGAAGCGGCAGCACGCCCATCCCGATGAGGTTCGACCGGTGGATGCGCTCGTAGGACTCGGCGATGACGGCGCGCACGCCGAGCAACGACGTGCCCTTCGCGGCCCAGTCACGAGACGAGCCGGAGCCGTACTCCTTGCCGGCCAGGATCACCAGCGGGGTGCCGGCCGCGGCGTAGTGCTGCGCCGCGTCGTAGATGGTCGTGACCTCGCCGCCCGCGGTGAAGTCTCGGGTGAAGCCGCCCTCGGTGCCGGGCGCCAGCTGGTTGCGCAGCCGGATGTTGGCGAAGGTGCCGCGGATCATCACCTCGTGGTTGCCACGACGGGAGCCGTAGGAGTTGAAGTCGCGCCGCGCAACCCCGTGCTCCTGGAGGTACTGGCCGGCGGGCGAGTCCGGCTTGATCGAGCCGGCCGGCGAGATGTGGTCGGTGGTGACCGAGTCGCCGAGCTTGGCGAGCACCCGCGCGCCCTGGATGTCGGTGACCGGGTCGGGCTCGGCCGCCATCCCGTCGAAGTACGGCGGGCGGCGGACGTACGTCGAGTCGGCGTCCCACTCGAACGTGTCGCCCTGCGGGGTCGGCAGGTCGCGCCAGCGCTCGTCGCCCGCGAAGACGTCGGCGTAGTCGCGGCTGAACATCTCCGACGCGATCGCCGAGTCGACGACCTCCTGGATCTCCTGGCTCGACGGCCAGATGTCCTTGAGGAACACGTCGTTGCCGTCCGAGTCCTGGCCGAGCGGCTCGGTGGTGATGTCGACGTCCATCGAGCCGGCGAGGGCGTAGGCGACGACGAGCGGCGGCGACGCGAGGTAGTTCATCTTCACGTCGGGGTTGATGCGACCCTCGAAGTTGCGGTTGCCGGACAGCACCGAGACGACCGCGAGGTCGTTGTCGTTGACAGCCTGCGAGACCTCGGGGATCAGCGGGCCGGAGTTGCCGATGCAGGTCGTGCAGCCGTAGCCGACGAGGTCGAAACCGAGCTTCTCCAGGTACGGCGTCAGCCCGGCCTTGTCGAAGTAGTCGGTGACGACCTTCGAGCCCGGGGCGAGGGTGGACTTGACCCACGGCTTGCGGGTCAGGCCCTTCTCGACCGCCTTCTTGGCGACCAGGGCGGCGCCGATCATGACCGAGGGGTTGGTGGTGTTGGTGCACGAGGTGATCGCGGCGATCACCACGGCGCCGTGGTCGAGTTCGAACTCGTTGCCGTCGAGGCTGACCGTGACCGGGTTGCCGTCCGCGTCGACGCCCAGCGGGTCGCGGGTGATGTCGACGTTCATGTTGCCGGCCAGGGCGTAGGCCACGACCAGCGGCGGGGACGCCAGGTAGTTCATCTTGACGTCGGGGTTGATCCGGCCCTCGAAGTTGCGGTTGCCGGAGAGGACCGAAGTCACGGCGAGGTCGTGGTCGTTGACGGCCTTGGAGACCTCCTCCGGCAGCGGGCCGGAGTTGCCGATGCAGGTGGTGCAGCCGTAGCCGACGAGGTTGAAGCCGAGCTTCTCCAGGTACGGCGTGAGGCCCGCGCGGTCGTAGTAGTCCATGACGACCTTGGAGCCGGGAGCGAGCGAGGTCTTGACCCACGGCTTGCGAGTCAGACCCTTGTCGACGGCGTTCTTGGCGAGCAGGGCAGCGCCGATCATCACCGAGGGGTTCGAGGTGTTGGTGCACGACGTGATGGCGGCGATCACGACCCGTCCGTGGTCCAGGTCGAATGACGTCCCGTCCTCCAGCGTGACCGGCACCGGCCGGCTCTCGGCCGCATGGCCCA
>DASVBJ010000374.1:0-4392 GCA_036375895.1 Actinomycetes bacterium
GCAGGTCCGCGACGCCGTCGACGAGGCGGGCTACGAGCTCGCCAGCGGCGCGGCATGACCGGCACCCCGGTCAGGCTGGCCGCCTACGCCGGGGCGCTGGCGCTCGCCTTCGGAGCCGCGTACGCCGTCGGCGCGTCGGCCGACCCGGTCACGAGCACGCCACGGCCGACGCATCGCAACACGACATCCGGCCCGGAGGCCGACATGGACGGGCACGCGGAGAGCACCGCCGCTGTCCCGACACCCGCGGGGCTCGCGGTCACCGACTCCGGCTACACGCTGGTGCCGGCGGCCGACGCCGTCCCGGCCGGGCGGCAGGTGCCGTTCCGGTTCACCGTGACCGGGCCGGACGGCCGGCCCGTCACGGCGTACGAGCGGAGCCACGAGAAGGACCTGCACCTCATCGTGGTGCGCCGCGACCTCGCGGGCTTCCAGCACGTGCACCCGACCCAGGCCGGCGACGGCAGCTGGGTCGTGCCGCTCGACCTGGCGGCGTCGGGCAGCTACCGGGTGTTCGCCGACTTCGTCCCGGCGGCGCTCGGCCGGAAGCTCGTCCTGGGCGCCGACCTGTCGGTGGCCGGCGACTTCCGCCCGGTGGCGCTTCCCGGCCCGGCTGCCAAGGCGACCGTGGACGGGTACGACGTGTCGCTGGCCGGCTCCGCGACGGCCGGCGAGGAGAGCGAGCTGACCTTCACCGTCGCCAAGGACGGCGCGAAGGTGACCGACCTGCAGCCCTACCTCGGCGCCTTCGGGCACCTGGTGTCGCTGCGTGCCGGTGACCTCGCCTATCTGCACACGCACCCGGCCCAGGAGGCCGTCACGGGGGCCAAGGGCGGACCGCAGGTGCGGTTCACCACGACCTTCCCGACCGCCGGCACCTACCGCCTGTTCCTCGACTTCCGTCACGACGGCGTCGTCCGCACCGTGGCGTTCACGGTCACGGTCGACGCCGATGGCCACTGATCCGCAGCGCATGATGAGAGCGCGCGCCGACCTCCAGGGAGGAGGAGTCGCATGACCATGTCCACGCCCGCCGCGGGCGCCGGGCCCGCCGCCGCGGCCCGCACCATCGAGCTCGCCATCGGTGGCATGACCTGCGCCTCCTGCGCGGCCCGCATCGAGAAGAAGCTCAATCGCATGGAGGGCGTCACCGCCACGGTCAACTATGCGACCGAGAAGGCCAAGGTCACCTACGCCGCCGAGGTCACGCCCGAGGACCTCGTGTCGACCGTCGAGGCGACCGGCTACACCGCGACGCCGCCCGCCCCGCCCGCTGCTGAGGGGGAGCGGCCGACCGGCGCGGGCGAGGAGCGGGACGAGGTCGGTCCGCTGCGGCAGCGGGTGCTCGTCAGCCTGGTGCTCACCGTGCCGGTCGTGCTGCTCGCGATGATCCCGGCCCTGCAGTTCGACTACTGGCAGTGGCTGTCCCTGACCCTGGCCGCGCCGGTCGTGACGTGGGGCGCGTGGCCGTTCCACAAGGCGGCCTGGGCCAACCTGCGCCACGGCGCCGCCACGATGGACACGCTCATCTCGGTCGGTGTGCTCGCCGCGTTCGGCTGGTCCCTCTACGCCCTGTTCATCGGCGACGCCGGGCTGCCCGGCATGACGATGCCGTTCACCCTCATCCCGTCGCAGGGCTCGGGGGCGGACGAGATCTACCTCGAGGTCGCGGCGGGAGTGACGCTGTTCATCCTGGCCGGGCGGTTCTTCGAGGCGCGCGCGAAGCGCCGCTCGGGCGCCGCGCTGCGCGCGCTGCTCTCGCTCGGCGCCAAGGACGTCGCGGTGCTGCGCGACGGCGCCGAGGTCCGCATCCCGACCGACAGGCTCGCGGTCGGCGACGACTTCGTCGTGCGGCCCGGCGAGAAGGTCGCGACCGACGGCACGGTCGTGTCCGGCGCCTCGGCGGTCGACGCGTCCATGCTCACCGGCGAGTCGGTGCCGGTGGAGGTCCGCCCGGGCGACCCGGTGGTCGGCGCGACGGTCAACGCCGGGGGCCGCCTCGTCGTACGCGCCACCCGCGTCGGCGCCGACACCCAGCTCGCGCAGATGGCCCGGATGGTCGAGGACGCCCAGAACGGCAAGGCCGCCGTGCAGCGGCTGGCCGACCGGGTCTCCGCCGTGTTCGTGCCGATCGTCATCGCCCTGTCGGTGGCCACGCTGGGCTTCTGGCTCGGCCACGGGTCGAGCGCCGAGGTCGCGTTCACCGCGGCCGTCGCCGTGCTGATCATCGCCTGCCCGTGCGCGCTCGGCCTCGCCACGCCGACCGCCCTCATGGTCGGCACCGGTCGCGGCGCGCAGCTCGGCATCCTGATCAAGGGGCCCGAGGTGCTGGAGTCGACCCGGCGGGTCGACACCGTCGTGCTCGACAAGACCGGCACGGTGACCGTGGGTCGCATGACGCTCGTCGACGTGGTCGCCGCCCACGGTGAGGACCGCGCCGAGGTGCTGCGTCTCGCCGGCGCCCTCGAGCACGCCAGCGAGCACCCCATCGCCCAGGCCGTCGCCTCGGCCGCCGCCGAGGCCGGTCCGCTGCCCGCCGTCGAGGACTTCGCCAACGTCGAGGGCCTCGGCGTCCAGGGCGTCGTCGCCGTCGACGGCGGCAGCCACGCCGTGCTCGTCGGTCGCGCGCGACTGCTCCAGGAGTGGAGCCAGCCGCTGCCGGAGGACCTCGAGCGGGCCAAGGCCGCGGCCGAGGCCGACGGCAGGACGGTCGTCGCGGTCGGCTGGGACGGCCGGGCCCGGGGTGTCCTGGTGGTCTCCGACACGGTCAAGCCGAGCAGCGCCGAGGCGGTCGCCCAGCTGCGCGAGCTCGGGCTGCGCCCGGTGCTGCTCACCGGCGACAACGAGACCGTCGCCCGGGCAGTGGCCCGCGAGGTGGGCATCGCCGCGGACGACGTGGTCGCCGAGGTGCTGCCGGCCGACAAGGTCGACGTGGTCAAGCGGCTGCAGGACGACGGGCGTGTGGTCGCCATGGTCGGCGACGGCGTCAACGACGCGGCGGCACTGGCCCAGGCCGACCTCGGCCTCGCGATGGGCACCGGCACCGACGTCGCCATCGAGGCGTCGGACCTGACGCTGGTCCGCGGCGACCTGCGGGTCGCGGCCGACGCGATCCAGCTGTCGCGACGGACGCTGCGGACCATCAAGGGGAACCTGTTCTGGGCCTTCGCCTACAACGTCGCCGCGCTGCCGCTGGCGGCCGCGGGGCTGCTGAACCCGCTGATCGCGGGGGCGGCGATGGCGGCCAGCTCGCTGTTCGTGGTCAGCAACAGCCTGCGGCTGCGGCGGTTCACGCCCCCGTCGTACGCCGGGAAAGGCACCCCGCGGCCGGTTGCCTCGTGAGCGGCGCCGAGGAGCCGGCGGCGGCAGACCCGACGGGCACGGTCCCCGCCGGCCTGCTCGAGCACTGGCGCGAGTGGGCCGGCGCCACGGACGACGAGCTGGGACTGCTCGGGCGTGACGTCAACCGGCCGGAGGTGCTGGTGACCGGCACCGCGGCCCGGTCGGCGCCGGGCTGGGACGGCCGGGCGCACCCGGTCAGCGGCGTCGTCGACCCGCGGGGGCGGGTGCTGCTCGCCCTCCCGCCGGAGCACGTGCGATGGGCCCGCGGGCGCGTCGCGGAGGGCGCCGGGCTCGCCGAGCTGAGGGCCGCGCTGCCCGAGCGGCTGGGCCGGCTGGGCCACGCGGTCTCCCGCGCGGTCTACCGCTGGACGACGGCGCCGACTCCGGCCGCGGTGCTTCCCGACGTGGGGGAGTGGCGGCCGGTCGGCGACCCCGCCGTGCCGGAGTGGCTGCGTCCCTTCGGCGGTGACGCCCTGGTCGTGCTGGACGCGTCGGGCGCCTACCTCGCCGGGGTCGGGCTCAAGCGCCACGACCGGCACGTGCACGAGATCGCGGTCGGCACCGACGAGGCTGCCCGGGGGCGCGGTCTCGCCCGCCGGCTGGTCGCGCAGGCGGCCCGCCACCTGCTCGCCATGGGCGTCGTCCCCACCTATCTGCACGACCCCCGCAACGTCGCGTCCGCGCGTGTCGCCGACGCCGCGGGATTGCCCGACCTGGGGTGGGGCGCGCTGGGCCTGACCGAGGAACCCGTCGGGGAGAAGCTGCCATGACCGGGTCCGCGAGATCGCGGCAGCGTCCGGGGCTTGGACGCGCCGGCCGGGCCTGATCACCGTCCCGCTAGCCTCGGCGGATGCTCGAGGTCAGCGTGCGCATCGAGGCCCCGTCCGACCGCGTCTGGGAGCTGGTGGGCGACCCGGCCCGGATGGGGGAGTGGTCACCCGAGTGCCGCCGGGTGGAGTGGGTGGGCGCCGCGACCGGCCCGGCGCAGGGCGCGAGGTTCAAGGGCCACAACCGCCTCGGCTGGCGGCGCTGGACGACACTCGGCACGGT
>DASVBJ010000383.1:0-8887 GCA_036375895.1 Actinomycetes bacterium
GCGAGGGGCCGGGTCACCCGACCGGGGCGAACGAGCTCGGCGTCCATCGGCGTCACGCCGATCCAGTGCCGCTGCAGGATCTTCGTGTTGTCGTTGGCGGGGTTGTCCGGGTCGTCGATCGAGTCGGCGTACTGGTGGGCGTCCCCGCCGTACCACCAGGCGTCCTCGAAGCGCTGTTCCATGGCTGCGGCCCGGTCCGACGCCCAGGTGGCCGTCGCGGTGTCGCCCTTGCCGGCGGCCAGGTCGGCGAGGTCACGCAGCCCGCGGATCGTGTAGACGGTGTTGTCGAGCTTCTCCACTCCCATGCCCGATCGCTCGACGTTGCCGAGCCCCTCGGGCCAGCCGTCGCCGTCCTCGTCGAGCTGGTCGACGACGTAGTGCATGTTGCGCTTGGTGAAGTCGTAGAGGTCGTCCCGGAACGCGTCGTCGCCGGTCCAGCGCCAGACGAGAGCGACCGCGCTGGGGAACTTCGAGGTCTCGTCGGTGTTCCCGGCCGAGTCGTTCGTGCCGTAGTAGACGGAGCCGTCGGACATCACCTCGTGCACGACCTTGCCGCTGCGCTCGTTGATCACCTCGCTGACGTCGCGCAGCGAGCGCAGGTGTGCCTTGATGTCGGCGAACTGCCCCATCGCCACGCTGGCGAACGACGTGTACTCGCCGTCGGTGCCGAACATCCACGGGTAGTCGGGCCAGCCGGCGCCGAGCCAGCGCGCGGTGGCCAGCGTCCCCTGCGCGGCGGGGTAGTCCTTGCCCTCGTGGACCGGTCGCAGCCGGAGGCCGTGCGCCTCCTGCACGGAGTCGGCGAGGTTCTGCTTGCTCCACTCGATGCTCTGCTGGAGCAGACGGTCGCCGGGCAGGTCGACCTTCGTGTGCGCGGCGATGTCCTCACGGGACGCGATCTTGCGGGCCAGTGCGGCATCGGGGTCGTCGAGGGCCTTGGTCAGCTCGGCCCGCGCGTCGTCGACGCCGGTGTCCGAGCCGGCCACCGCGAACCACAAGGTGGTCGGCTGACCGGCCGCCAGCTCGACCTGCCAGCGGAGCTGGCCGCCCGTGCCCTTGCCGAACGAGCTGTCGTCGCATGTCGCCGGCGCGTCGCCGTTCGCGGGGCAGATCACGGCTGGGTCCTGTGGGCCGCGGTGGTCCGCGCCGAGCTCGTGGGCGCTCGGCGGAAGGGTGCCGGCGACGAGGGCGGCCCAGTCGTGCCGCTCGGCGTTCGGCGTCGGTGGCGTGCCGGTCTCCCGGAAGAGCAGGGCCCCGTTGTCGTATGCACCCGAGTCCTGCAGGTTGAAGGTGCTCTGGTCGGGCGTGGTCCAGCCCCACGGGTAGACGCCCATGAGCTCCGAGTGCGCGTCCAGGGCAAGGGGCACGGAGCGCGCGTCGGGAGAGGTGACGGTGAGACCGACGAGGGTGGCGCGGGTGCCGTCGGGGACGAAGTCGGTGCGCCTCACCTGGACACCGTCGACGGGCTGGTACGACGTGCGGGTGTACCCCCATCCGGCGGTGGTGCCGGTGGCCGCGGCCCCGTCCGGGTCGCCGAGCCACTTGTCCCCGAGCCGGAACCAGACCCCGTCGACGAGCTTGATGGGCGGCGTCCAGACGCCGCCCATCTCACCGCGGATGTGCCAGCCGGTGGCGGGGTAGCGGGTGTCCGCGCTGCTCATCGCGTAGGCACGGTCGCCGACGACGAGTGAGCGGCGGTCGGCGAGCCGCGTCGTCTCGGTGAGCTCTGCGGTCGCCGCCGACGAGCCGGCCAGGGCCCTCGGCCCCGCGCTGTCCGCGGCGGTGGCGACCCCGGGGACCAGGGCCGCCACGGTCGAGGCCGCAGCCAGGGCGGTGGTCCAGGCGAGTCGGTGGGTACGCATGACGGCCTCCCCAGGGCTGGGATGTGCTTCAGATCACACAATCACCCCATATGTGGTCAATGCAATGGGTTGGTGCCGGTTGTTCCGGTCGGGCCGAGCGGTCCGGCCGGGCCGGGACCTTGGACCCTCGTGCTGGTGGCCTCGTCCCGCAGTCGAGCGCCCCCCGGCGCGGTGTGCTGGTGCCTAGTGACCAGCCGCGGCGAGGAGGTGGAGCGGTGATGGGTGCTTTCGGCTCTCCCTTCCGCTGGTTCTCTGGCCTGGTGCCGCGTACGAGCGGCTCCGGCCTCGCCGACGAGGTCGTCGCCTTCCTCGAGGGCCAGCTGCTCGAGCGGCTGCGCGGACGGGGCGAGAGCGGTCAGATCGAGCCGTGGATGTGGTTGAACGCTGTGGCGCACGGCTCCTCCGGCCGGGTCGCCGAGCTGGCGGCCGCCCCGGTGACGGCGCCGAGCGGGGCGCCGCAGTGGCGGGACGCGCGGGTGATGGTCGCCCGCGAGGTGTCGGAGCGCTGTGGCGGCGACGAGGCGCTTCTGCGCTTCCTGCAGCACTCCGTGCTCGTCCCGCTGGAGCTGCGACTGATGGGATCTCGTGACCTGGCGCCGAGCCGCCTCGCCGAGGTTGCTCTCGCGGAGCTGAGCGGCTCCGGGGCCTGACTCGGTGCGGGCCGGTCGGCTCGCCCCTACGATCTCTGTCGTGGTGCCGGTCCTATGACTCTGCGGGTCGAGCGCTGGGAGGGCGCGCACGTGCTCGTCACCGGCGGGTCGAGCGGCATCGGACGGGCGTTCGTCCGGCAGGTCGTCGCCCGCGGCGCCCGGGTGTCGGTGCTGGCCCTGGACGACCGCGACCTTGCCGAGACCGCCGACGAGCTGCGCTCGCTGGGCGCGGGCTTCACCACGGAGGGCCTCGACGTCACCGACCCTACGGCGGTCCGGACGGCGATCGGGCGGGCCACGGCTGCGCTCGGGCCGAGTGACGCGCTGCTGACCTGCGCGGGCATCGCGCGGCCGGGGTACTTCCAGGATCTGGACGACACCGTCTTCCGTCGCACCATGGAGGTCGACTACTTCGGCACGCTGTACCCGATCCAGGCGGTCGTCCCGTCGATGATCGAGCGCGGGCGGGGCAGCGTGGTGGGCATCTCGTCGGCGGCAGGTCTCGTCGGGGTGTTCGGCTACTCGGCGTACGGGCCCGCCAAGTTCGCGGTGCGCGGACTGCTGGAGGTCCTGCGGGCCGAGCTGCGCCCCCACGGCATCCACGTCGGGTGCGTCTGCCCGCCCGACACCGAGACGCCTCAGCTCGCCTACGAGAACCAGTTCAAGCCGCCGGAGACGTTCGCCATCTCGGGGACCATCAAGCCGTTCACCGCCGAGCGGGTGGCAGCCAGCATCGTCGCCGGCATGGAGCGCGGCCGGTTCCTCATCAGCCCCGACTGGCAGACGCGCGTGCTGGCCCGCACCGCGGGGCTGGCGCGGGGGAGCTACTTCGCCTACTTCGACCGCCGCGCACGCAAGGCGCGCCAGCGGGGTCAGTCGACCCGCCCGACGAGGTAGCCGACGAGCAGCCCGCCCAGGCCGAGGCACCACACGTTGATGACGAGCTCGGCCCACATGGCGCTGGAGCGCGGCATCAGCCGGTAGAGCCCGTTCTGGAGGTCGAACAGCGCGTCCATCAGCCCGAGGAACACGAGTGCGCCGCCCGCCACCAGACCGAACGCCGTCCCCACACCGCTTCCGGCGATGAGCCCGACGCCACCGATCAGCGAGCAGGCGGCCATCCAACCGTCGGCTGCCGGGAAGGCCCGCTCGAAGCGGATGTACCAGTCCTCCTCGACCACCCGGACGCCGCCGCGGACGAAGAAGTCGACCCAGTAGGCCACCGTCGCCACGGCGGTCAGCAGCAGCAGCACACCCAGCAACGTGTCCATCTCAGACTCCTTCGTCGCGTTGCATCAAGGCGCGCGCGGCGGTCATGATGCGCGGCACGTTCGGCAGCACGGCGGCCTCGAGGTGCTTGGCGTAGGGGATGGTGTCCTCGGTCGTCACCCGCGCGTAGCTCGCGCGCACCCCTTCCTCTGCCAGCACCGCCGCGATCTCCCCGGACAGACCGCCCCGGGTGTAGTCCTCGTCGACGACGAGGACCCGATGGGTACGCCGGGCAAGGTCGGCCACCGCGGCGCGGTCCAACGGGGCGACGGTGCGCAGGTCGAGGACCGCCGCGTCGATGCCCTCCTGCGCCAGCGCGGCGGCGGCCTCGAGGCTGCGGTGGACGCCGACGGCGACCGAGACCAGAGCGATGTCGGTGCCAGCACGGCGGAGAACGGCGACCCCGACCGGGACCGGCTCCGGCGGGTCCGCCACCTCACCCTCGGCCCCGGTGGCCGGCACGTCGAACTCCGCGGCACCCCGGGTCGCACCGCCGAGATAGTCGAGCCAGTACGCCGACAGGAGCTTGTGCTCGAGGAAGACGACCGGCCCGTCGTGCTCGAGCGCGGCGAGCAACAGGCCGGCAGCGTCGGCCGGCACGGAGGGCGCGACGACGGTCAGGCCCGGTATCCCGGCGAGCAGCCCCCACAGGGACTGCTCGTGCTGGCCGGCGTCGCCGTAACCGCCGCCGCACGCGGCGCGGACCACCAGCGGCGCGTGCCAGCGTCCGCCGCTGAAGGCGTCCAGCTTCGCGGCGTGGTTGAGCAGCTGGTCGAGTGCGACCCCCAGGAAGTCGACGAACATGATCTCGACGACTGGACGGAGCCCGGCCATGGCCGATCCGAGCGCCGTGCCGAGCAGGGCCGACTCACTGATCGGGGCGTCGACGACCCGGCCGCCGCCGTAGCGCACGTAGAGACCTCGTCGCAGGGTCCGGACGTCCTCGCCGATCACGAGTACCCGGTCGTCCAGCGCCATGGCGTGGTCGAGCGCCCGCTCGATCGCGTCGGCGAACGTCGCCCTAGCCACCGAGGCTCCCCTCCTGCCGCCGTAGGGCGGCCGCCACAGCACGGTCGACCTCCGCATGCGCCTGCTGCTGCAGCGCGGCCGCAACGCCCTTCGGGAGCCGGCGCGCCGCGCGGCGCAGCGGGTCACGCCGTCGCCAGGCCCGGTCACTCCTCGCCGTCGCCCCGCGCCGAGCCACGGACAGGAGGGCGGCCAGCCGCTGCGGCACCGGTGCGCCGGGCTGGTCGCGCAGTCGCCCCACGAGCGGTCGTACCTCGGCGGACAGCTCACCGATCGCGCTGGTCAGCCGGACGAGGGGGTCGCCGAGGAAATGCCCCTCGGGCCGGGCGCACCGGGCGAGGAGCACGGAGCCGCCCGCACCCCCACGGGCCCGTGCCACCACCCGCCGGGCGGCCCGCTCGACCTGCAGGACGTCACCGCCATCGACCCGCGACACGGGCAGGCCGAAGGCCCGCAGCCTGCGGTGCAGACCGCCACCGGTGAGCGCCCCCGAGCGGGTCGTGATGGCCCAGCCGTTGTCCTTGCAGACGAAGACCACAGGCAGCCGCCATGCCGCCGCGAGGTTCAGCGACTCCATGAGCATGCCCTCGTTGACGGCGCCGTCCCCGAAGAACGCCACGGCGACGCCGCCTTCGGCCTGCCGCTTGGCGGCCAGGCCGAACCCGCACGCCAGCGGGCCGGGCGCGCCGACGATCCCCGAGGCGGCCGCGAGGTGTGGGCGCGACATCAGGTGCATGTGCCCGGCACGGCCTCCGCACAGGCCGTCGGGTGAGCCCAGCACCTCGAGAAGCAGCGACTCCAGCGCCACCCCTCGCGCGACCAGCGGGGGAGTGGAGCGGTAGTCGAGGGCGAGCGCGTCGCCGTCACGCAGGGCCGAGACGACACCGGCGGCCACGGCCTCCTCGCCGATACCGAGATGCATCTCGCCCGAGATCAGGCCGTCGTGCCACAGCGTGCTCAGTGCCCGCTCGGTGCAGCGGATGCGGCACATCTGCAGGTACAGGTCCCGCAGCACCCTGTCCCTTGGCATCGGCCCTCCCGCCCCTGCGCGCCAGCGTCCGGCGGGCGGGGTGCGAGGGCCAGTGCCTTAGGTCCCTCGCCCAGCCCGCGCGACACGCGCTAGCACGACGCCCGGAGATCGGGGAGCATCCCGCGACGGTCGGCATGTCGCGGCCCGGACCTCGCTAGCCTCGCCGGACCGATGAGTACCAGCGCCGCTTCCCACCTCTCGCCCGCCTATCCCCAGCGTGCCCCGTGGGGCACCGCCAACGCGCTGCGCGCGTGGCAGCAGGAGGCCCTCGACGCCTACCTCGGCTCCGGGCCGCGCGACTTCCTGGCCGTGGCCACACCCGGCGCCGGCAAGACGACGTTCGCCCTACGCGTCGCGAGCGAGCTGCTCGAGCGCCGCGTGGTGGAGGCGGTCACCGTCGTCGCGCCGACCGAGCACCTGAAGCACCAGTGGGCCGAGGCGGCCGGCCGAGTCGGGATCAGCCTCGACCCGACCTTCCGCAACGCGCACGGCGCTGCGTCGCGCGACTTCACGGGGGTCGCGCTCACCTATGCGCAAGTGGCTGCCTACGCGCTGCTGCACCGACGCCGTACCGAGACCCGCCGTACCCTCGTCATCCTCGACGAGGTCCATCACGCTGGCGACGCGCTGTCGTGGGGTGACGCGATCCGGGAGGCCTTCGAGCCGGCCACGCGCCGGCTCAGCCTCACCGGCACGCCGTTCCGCTCGGACACCAGCCCGATCCCGTTCGTGACGTACGCGCCGGGCAGCGACGGCGTACGCCGGTCGGCCGCCGACTACAGCTACGGCTACGGCAAGGCCCTGCAGGACGGCGTGGTCCGTCCCGTCATCTTCTTGTCCTACTCGGGCCAGATGCGATGGCGCACCCGCGCCGGTGACGAGGTCAGCGCCTCGCTCGGGGAGCCGCTGACCAAGGACGTCACGGCGCAGGCCTGGCGCACCGCGCTGGACCCGCAGGGGAACTGGATCCCGCAGGTGCTCGCGGCCGCCGACCGTCGGCTCACCGAGGTACGCCGGGGCGTGCCCGACGCGGGCGGCCTCGTCATCGCAACCGACCAGGTGTCGGCTCGCGCGTACGCCGCGCGGCTGCTGGCCGTCACTGGCGAGAGGCCGACCGTCGTGCTCTCCGACGAGCCGGGCTCGAGTGCCCGGATCGAGGCGTTCGCCGCGAGCGACGACCGCTGGATGGTGGCCGTCCGCATGGTGTCCGAGGGTGTCGACATCCCCCGGCTCGCGGTGGGCGTCTACGCGACCTCGACCTCGACCCCGCTGTTCTTCGCCCAGGCCGTCGGCCGGTTCGTGCGGGCCCGCCGCAGGGGCGAGACCGCGTCGGTGTTCCTGCCCTCGGTGCCGCTGCTGCTGCAGCATGCGGGGGAGATGGAAGTGGAGCGCGACCACGCCCTGGACCGAAAGCCCAGCGACGACGGGGACATGTTCGCGCCGGAGGACGCGATGGTCGCCGAGGCCAACCGGGTGCGCGACACGCCTGGTGCCGAGGACCAGCTGCAGTTCGAGGCGCTCGAGGCCGAGGCGACGTTCGACCGCGTGCTGTTCGACGGCGGTGAGTTCGGCACGCAGGCCGCGGTCGGCTCGGCCGAGGAGGCCGACTTCCTCGGCCTGCCGGGGCTGCTCGAGCCGCACCAGGTGGCGTCGCTGCTGCGCCAGCGCCAGACCGAGCAGCAGGCTGCCGGCCGGTCCCGGCGTACGAAGGAGCAAGCGCAGCCCGAGGCCGCGCACAAGGCGATCCCCGCTCTGCGCAAGGAGCTCAACGGTCTCGTCGGTGCCTGGCACCACCGCACCGGGCTGCCGCACGGCGCGATCCACGCCGAGCTGCGTCAGGTCTGCGGTGGCCCGCTGGCGGCTCAGGCGACGGCCGCCGAGCTGCAGGCCCGCATCGACAAGATCCGGGCCTGGGCGGTCAGCCGCCGCGGATAGCGCCGCGGCCCTGACGGGCGCCCCGACGTCGGGGCGCCCGTCACCTGACCCGGTCCGGGAACCGGAGCGCGACCCGGATCGACTGGGTCAGAAGGTCCCGGGAAACGTCTTGGTGAGGTTGTTCGTGACGTCCCTGAGGACAACGTTGCTGAACTGCACCGTCATGGGCGGGCTGCAGCTTGGCTGGAAGGTCGCGGTCAGGAACAGTGTGTAGACAGCCTTCCCGTTCTGCACGGGTACGTCAGCAGCGGTGCTGAAGCTCTCCTTGTTTGCGGCCTTCGGGTGGTTGCCGCCCGGGTTGATGCAGGCGGCGTCGGCGGAGAGCAGGACATGGATCTGCGCCTCGTCGCCGAGGCCGGCCTCCTTCGCGGAGACGGAGAGGGTGTCGTCAGCGCGGGTGATGCTGAACGCGTTGTTGATGAAGTGCGGTTCGCCGGCGACCGCAGCAGGCGCCGCCAGGAAGGAAAGGAACAGCAAGGCGCTTAACAGCGCGAGAAGTCGACGCATGAGTGCCTCCTCGGACCGGGTGGCCGAGTGATGGGGTTTCTTCAGAGTTCCCTCATGGGAAGCGGGAGGCACACGCAGTACGCTGCCGGTGCCTCCCGGGCCGTCTGGCCGGAGCGGGGTCCTAGCAGTCCCGTCGCGAGATCGGTGGCGGCCGGGAGGCCCTCGTGGGCCTGACTGGCTGCTGTCGCCCTGTCGCATGGCGTAAACCCCGCGGCCGTGCGCCCCCGCCGCACCCTAAGGAACCGGCCCCCCTCGGCTCCATCCATCGCCATCGACCCTGCTCCCCAGGCAGGTGACTGGCAAGAGGACATGTCGGACCGTGCGTCCGCGGCGGTGACGACAGCGCCCGGGCTGCTGGGCCGGGAGCGGAAGGTCGGCTTGCTCCCTACGAGTGCGAGGCGCCCTCGGCGGGCGGACGTGAGGTGATGTCCTCGATCGAGTCAGTGATCGTGAAGGTCTCGCGGAGGCCGGTGACGGTCAGGACCTTCATGACGGCCCGCGCGACTCCGACGAGGGCGAGGCTGCCGCCGGCCAGCTCGGCGCGACGCTTGACCGCGATCAGGACCTGCAGGCCGGTGGAGTCCATGAAGGTGACCCGACTCAGGTCG
>DASVBJ010000260.1:0-11462 GCA_036375895.1 Actinomycetes bacterium
CCGCGGGTCAGTCCAGGCCGTGGGCGGCCCGGATCAGCCGGACGATCCGGCCGATGATCTCGGTGATGCCGAAGTCCTTGGGAGTGAAGACCGCCGCCACGCCCTGCTCCCGCAGCCAGCGCGCGTCGGTGTCCGGGATGATGCCGCCCACCACCACCGGGACGTCGCCCATCCCGGCCTCGTCCAGCCGCCGCAACACCTCGGGGATCAGCTCGCGGTGCGAGCCCGACAGGATCGACAGGCCGACGCAGTGCACGTCCTCCTCGACCGCGGCGGCGGCGATCTGCGCCGGCGTCAGACGGATGCCCTGGTAGGCCACCTCGAAGCCGGCGTCGCGGGCGCGTACGGCGATCTGCTCGGCGCCGTTGGAGTGCCCGTCGAGGCCCGGCTTGCCGACGAGCAGCCGCAGCCGGGTGCCGAGCTCCGCGCCGGTACGCCGCACGGCCTCGCGCACCTCGGCGAGGCCAGGGCCGGCCTCGGTCACGCCGACGGCGCCGGCGACTCCCGTCGGGGCACGGTAGGAGCCGAACACCTCGCGCAGCACGCCGGCCCACTCGCCGGTGGTGACGCCGACCCGTGCGCAGGCGAGCGTGGCCGGCACGAGGTTCTCGTCGGTCTTCGCGGCGTCCCGCAGCGCCGCCAGCGCACTCGCCACGGCATCCTGGTCACGCGCGGCCCGCCAGGCCCGCACCGCGTCGATCGCCTTCTGCTCGACGGCATGGTCGACGGCCTGGACCGCCGAGTCGAGATCGGCCAGCAGCGGGTTGGGCTCGGTCTCGGTCCAGCGGTTGACGCCGACGACGACGTCCTCGCCCGACTCGACCCGCGCCCTGCGCTGCGCGTGCGAGCCCACCAGGGCCGACTTCATGTAGCCGCTCTCGACCGCGGCGACCGCCCCGCCCATGTCCTGGATCCGGGCGATCTCGGCGCGGGCCGCCGTGCACAGCTCCTCGACCTTGGCGTCGACGACCTTCGACCCCTCGAAGATGTCCGGGTACTCGAGCAGGTCGGACTCGTAGGCAAGAACCTGCTGGATGCGCAGCGACCACTGCTGGTCCCACGGCCTGGGCAGGCCGAGCGCCTCGTTCCACGCCGGCAGCTGCACGGCGCGGGCGCGGGCGTCCTTCGACAGGGTGACCGCGAGCATCTCGAGCACGATGCGCTGCACGTTGTTCTCCGGCTGCGCCTCGGTCAGGCCGAGCGAGTTCACCTGTACGCCGTAGCGGAACCGCCGCTGCTTGGGGTCGGTCACGCCGTACCGCTCCTGCGTGAGCTCGTCCCACAGGCGCACGAAGGCGCGCATCTTGCACATCTCCTCGACGAACCGCACACCGGCGTTCACGAAGAAGGACATCCGGGCCACGACCTCGCCGAACCGCTCCGGTGGCACCTGGCCGGACTCGCGCACGGCGTCGAGGACCGCGATCGCCGTGCACATCGCGAACGCCACCTCCTGCACCGGCGTCGCGCCCGCCTCCTGCAGGTGGTAGCTGCAGATGTTGATCGGGTTCCACTTCGGGATGTGGTTGACGGTGTAGGCGATCAGGTCGGTCGTCAGCCGCATCGACGCGGCCGGTGGGAAGGCGTAGGTGCCGCGGGACAGGTACTCCTTGATGATGTCGTTCTGCGTCGTCCCGGCGAGCTGCTCGGGCGACGCCCCCTGCTCCTCGGCCGCCACCTCGTAGAGCGCGAGCAGCCACATCGCCGTCGCGTTGATCGTCATCGAGGTGTTCATCTCGGCCAGCGGGATGCCGTCGAACAGCCCGCGCATGTCGCCGATGTGGGTGATCGGGACGCCGACCTTGCCGACCTCGCCGCGCGCCAGCTCGTCGTCCGGGTCGTAGCCGGTCTGGGTGGGCAGGTCGAACGCGACGGACAGCCCGGTCTGGCCCTTGGCCAAGTTGCGGCGGTACAGCTCGTTGGACGCGGCCGCCGAGGAGTGCCCGGCGTAGGTGCGCATCACCCACGGCTTGTCGCGCTGCGGACGGGACGGGTCGGGTGATGCGCTCATGGCAGGAGGACCTCCGTGCGGGCGGCGTTCCTCCCGAGTCTACTGGCCGGTAACCTCAGGCCGCCGGGGTGGGCTCGAGCACGAGGATCCGGTGCAGCCTGGTGGCCCGCAGCAGCCGGCTCAGCCGCGGGTTCGCACCCTGCAGCACCAGCCGCCGGCCGGCACGGCCGGCCCGCCGGTGGGCGCCGACCAGCACGCCGAGGCCGGTCGCGTCCATGACCTCGACCTCGGCCACGTCGACGACGAGATCGCCCGACCCTTCGTCGATCGCCGCGTGCAGCGCCGCACGGACGTCGGCCACGCTGTGCACGTCGAGCCTGCCGGCAAGCAGGACCTCGCTCTGACCTGGTGCGACGCTCACGACCATCTCGCCACCCCCTCGCGAACCTAGACGCGCGAGCGGCCCGTCAGGTTGCGCACGGCTTCGAAGAACTCAGACGGTACGACGTGGGGCCGACGAATGAGGTGCGCCACGCTGTGACTCGTGTGACGCGTGTGACCCGACTGCCTGCTGCCAAGTGACGGCTGGCAGCCGATCGCGGGGGCCTACCCGTCGTACGAGTAGAAGCCCTGGCCGCTCTTGCGGCCGAGGTCGCCCGCGGACACCATCCGGCTCAGGGTCTCCGGCGGGTAGAACTTCTCGTCCTGGGTGTCCGCGTAGATGTTGAGCGCCGCGTTGCGCAAGATGTCGACCCCGGTCAGATCGGTTGTCGCCAGCGGGCCCATCGCGTGCCCGAAGCCGAGCTTGCAGGCCACGTCGATGTCCTCGGCGGTCGCGACGCCGGTCTCCACCAGCCGGATCGCCTCCATGGCGAGCGCGCAGACCAGGCGGGTCGTGACGAAGCCGGCCACGTCCCGGTTGACGACGATGCACGTCTTGCCGACGGACTCGGCGAAGTCCCGCGCGGCGGCGAGCGTCTCGTCGCTGGTCTTGTACCCGCGCACGAGCTCGCAGAGGCCCATCATCGGCACCGGTGAGAAGAAGTGGGTGCCGACGACCGCCTCCGGCCGCTGCGTGACGGCCGCGATCTGGGTGATCGGGATCGCGCTGGTGTTGGTGGCGAGCACCGCGCCGTCCTTGCAGACCCGGTCGAGCTCGCGGAAGACCTCGTGCTTGACCTCGATCTTCTCGAACACCGCCTCGACGACGATGTCGGCGCCGGTCGCCGCCTCCGCGAGGTCGGTGACCGTGCGGATCCGTCCCAGTGCGGCCGCGGCGTCGTCCGCGGTCAGCTTGCCCTTGGCGGCGAACCGGTCGAGCGAGGTGCGGATCCCGGCCAGCCCACGCTCGAGCGCCTGCTCGGTCACGTCGCGCAGGACGACCTCGTGGCCGGCCGTGGCGGCGACCTGGGCGATGCCGGAACCCATCAATCCGGCTCCGACGACGGCGAGCTTGGTGGACATCGCAAGGACTCCTCGGCTGGTGACAGCGGACCGGGCGGGAGCCTAGCCCGTCGCGTGGTGGACACTTGAGCGTGCCCGACTGGTGGAGCCTGCTGACCGCCGTCGCCGTGCTGGCGGTGCTGGTCCTGCTGCTGCGGTGGGCGTTCAGCGGGCAGAGCCGGTCGCTGGTCGAGCGGCGGCCCCGGACCGGGCGGCCCGAGGAGTACGGCCTGCTCGTCTCGATCGCCTCCCCCTCGACCTACGTCGAGGGCGAGATGCTGCGGCGCCGGCTCGAGGACGCCGGGCTGCGGGCCACCCTGGCGACGACGAGCGACGGCCCACGTCTGATGGTCTTCGCGGAGGACGAGCGGGTCGCCCGGGGCATCCTGGCGACGTGACGCCGCACCACCTGGCCCGAGGGCGGGTACGCCGGGGTCAGTGGAGGAACTGCTCGTCCTCGGGCTCGCGCGTCACGTCGGCCCCCAGTCCCGTGAGCTGCTCGGCGAAGCCCGGGTAGCCCCGGTCGATGTGGTAGCCGTCGCTCACGGTCGTGACCCCGTCGGCGACCAGCCCGGCGAGCACCAGGCCCGCGCCGGCCCGGATGTCCGTGGCGCGGACCGGCGCCCCGGACAGCCGCTCCCGGCCGCGGATGACCGCATGGTGGCCGTCGGTGCGGATCTCGGCGCCGAGCCGGGCGAGCTCGTTGACGAACATGAACCGCCCCTCGAAGACGTTCTCGGTCACCATCGCCGCCCCCTCGGCGATCGCGTTGAGCGCCATCACCATCGGCTGCAGGTCCGTGGGGAAGCCGGGGAACGGCAGGGTGACCACGTCGACCGCCCGCGGCCGCTCGTCCATGACGACCCGGAACCCGCCGTCGGCGGCGTCCAGTCGCTCGACCTGCGCCCCGGCCGTGCCGAGCTTGTCCAGCACGATGTCCAGGTCCTGCGGGCGGGCGTTGTGCACGGTGATGTCGCCGCGGGTCATGGTCGCGGCGAAGGCCCAGGTGCCCGCGACCACGCGGTCCGCCACCGCGACGTGGGTGGTGGGCTCGAGCCGGCTCACGCCCTCGATCTCCAGCGTGGACGAGCCCGCGCCGCTGATCTTCGCGCCCATCTGCTCGAGCATCACGCACAGGTCGACGATCTCGGGCTCGCGGGCGGCGTTGTCGATGACCGTGCCGCCCTCGGCGAGCACGGCGGCCATCAGCAGGTTCTCGGTCGCCCCGACGCTCGGGAAGTCCAGCCAGATCGTGGCGCCGGTCAGTCCCTGCGGTGCCCGGGCGACGATGTAGCCGTGCTCGCTCTCGACGGTGGCCCCGAGCTTGGTCAGCCCGGCGACGTGGAAGTCGAGGCCCCGCGAGCCGATCGCGTCGCCACCGGGCAGCGCCACGTCGGCCTCACCGCAGCGGGCCACCAGCGGCCCCAGCACGCAGATGGAGGCCCGCATCCGGCGGACGAGGTCGTAGTCGGCCTGGTGACCGAGGGCGGCCGGCACGGTGATGTCGAGGCGCGCCGACTCCACGTCGTACACGACCTCGCAGCCGAGCCGCCGCAGGAGCTCGGACATGATCTCGGTGTCGAGGATGTGCGGCACCTCGTGGATGGTCGTGGTGCCCTCCGCGAGCAGCGAGGCCGCCATCAGCTTGAGGACGCTGTTCTTCGCCCCCGTGACCCGGACCGCTCCGGCCAGGCGGGCGCCACCGACTACACGAAACCTCTCCACGAGCGGCCATCGTAGGCTCCTGCGCATGGTGAACCTCACGCGCATCTACACCCGCACCGGCGACGACGGCACGACGGGTTACGGCGGCCGCGGCCGTATCGCCAAGACCGACTCCCGGCTGGTGGCCTACGCCGACTGCGACGAGGCCAACTCGACCATCGGGGTCGCGCTCGCGTTCGGCGGGCTCGACGAGGACGTCGTCGCGGTCCTCGGCAGGGTGCAGAACGACCTCTTCGACGTGGGTGCCGACCTGTGCACGCCCGTCGAGCCGGACCCGAAGTACCCGCCGCTGCGCGTGGTCGAGAGCCAGGTGGAGGCCCTCGAGCGGGAGATCGACCGCTTCAACGAGCCGCTGGACGAGCTGCGGTCGTTCGTCCTCCCGGGTGGCTCGCCGGGGGCGGCTCAGCTGCACGTCGCGCGCACCGTCGTACGCCGGGCCGAGCGGGCCACCTGGGCGGCCCTCTCGGAGCACGCCGAGACCATGAACCCGCTGACGGCCCGCTACCTCAACAGGCTGTCCGACCTGCTGTTCGTGCTGGCCCGTCACGCCAACCGCGAGACCGGCGACGTGCTCTGGGTGCCGGGCGCGAACCGTTAGCCGGGTCGGCCGGGGGGCGCCGACTCGAGCCACGACAGGAAGCCCGTCAGCGCGCCCTCGGCCATCGCGAACTCCACGAACCGGTCGCCCTCGCGGCAGCGCACGATGACCGAACCGGACAGCAGGGAGAACGCCTCGGCGCCCTCGGGCCGCCGCCGGTCGATGATCTCGAGCTCACGGCGGGCCATCACCCGGCGGGGGCGGGTGGCGTAGCTGAAGACGCGGTACCACTCGAGCCGGTCGCCGGAGTAGCGGCCGATGCCGAGCACCCAGCCCTTGCCGTGGCTGGACGGCTTCAGGCGCAGGCTGCAGTCGAAGGTGCCGCCTCGGCGGGTGATGATGCGGCGTCGCACGGCGAGGCCCGCGAGCGCGAGCAGGACCAGGACGACGGCCACGGCAAGGCCGTCGAGCGCGACGATCACGCCCACGCCGTGCAACCCCCGCCCTTGCGCCTCACCCCTGACTCGGGCCTAGGAGACGAGACCGTGTGCGCGGATACGGACCGAGGCGCGCAGCGCGGCGGCCTGGAAGTCCTCCTCGCTCTCGTCCTCGTGACGGGCCCGTGCGAGCGTCTGTCGCTCCTGCTCGACGTCGATCTCCTCGGCCAGCTCGGCGAGCTCGGCGAGGATGGCCACCCGGTTCTCCGCGACGGAGAGGAAGCCGCCGTGCACGGCGGCGACGACGGCGCGCTCGTCGCCCGTGCGGATCTGCACGGCGCCGCCTTCGAGCACGCCCAGCACCGGCGCGTGGCCGGGCAGGATGCCGATGTCGCCGTCGGTGGTGCGGGCGATCACCATCGTGGCCTCGCCGGACCAGACCTGTCGGTCGGCCGCGACCAGGTCGACGTTCAACAGCTCGGCCAACGTGGCGCTCCTCAAGGTGAATCGGGGGTCGACGCCCGAGAATACCGGCCTGCTGCCGGCACGATCCAACCGGGCACCGTCGGGGCGGTCAGACCATGGCCTTCCCGCCGCCCTGCGCCAGCTGGTGGGCCACCGCCACGAGGTCGGCGCGCCACTCGTCGTCCGGCGCCGGAGGCAGGATGTCGTCCCAGATGGCGGCGAAGCTGCCGCGCAGCTGGCCGAGCCCGGCGGGCCTGCCAAAGAACCACACGTGCAGGTGGGCGCCGCCGTCCCCCCAACGTCCGACGTGCACCCGCGCGATGTCGCCCGCAGCACGGATCGCCCGGTCGATGCGCACCGTGAGACGCCCGAGGTCCGCCGCGAGGTCGTCGGGCAGGTCGCCAAGGTCGTGGTGGTCCCGGGGGTAGAGCATCACGACGACGGGCAGGCCCGACGGGCGCTCCAGAGCTCCCAGTCGCCACGCTTCGTCGACCCAGAGGAAGTCCTCGTCCGGGGCGGTACAGGCCCGGCACTGCTGCGGGTCCTCGCCGTGGCGGGCCGGCTCGGCCGCAGGCGGCTCCAACCGCCGTACGACGAGGTCGCCCTCGAACGGGAAGGTCTCCCACTCGGCGACGCCCGGCAGCGCCAGTCGCCCGTCGGCCTGCGCCGCCGCGGTGGCCCGCTCGTACACCCGTCGCGCCCGCTCGCTCATGATCGCGACCCTACGGCAGGCGAGGGCCGCGCGGCCGGCGAGGGTCCGGCGGCCGCCGCAGCAGGCGGAAGGGCGCCGCAGCAGGCGTGTGTGCCTGCTGCGGCGCCCCTGCGCCTGCCATGCGTGGTCGACTGACCGGGGGAGAGTCCCGGGTCAGGCGTTCTTCTCCAGCTCCTTGGCCTTGCGCTCGACGTCCTCGAGGCCACCGCACATGAAGAAGGCCTGCTCGGGGATGTGGTCGTACTCGCCCTCGGTGAGCTTCTTGAACGCGTCGATCGTCTCGTCCAGCGGCACGAACGAGCCCTCGATGTTGGTGAACGCCTTGGCGACGAAGGTGTTCTGCGACAGGAACCGCTGGATCCGGCGCGCGCGCTGGACGAGGATCTTGTCCTCCTCCGAGAGCTCGTCGATGCCGAGGATCGCGATGATGTCCTGCAGGTCCTTGTAGCGCTGCAGGATCTCCTTGACCCGGGCCGCGACGCGGTAGTGGTCCTCCGCGATGTAGCGCGGGTCGAGGATGCGCGACGTCGAGTCGAGCGGGTCCACGGCCGGGTAGATGCCCAGCTCGGAGATCGGCCGCGAGAGCACCGTCGTGGCGTCGAGGTGCGCGAAGGTCGTGTGCGGCGCCGGGTCGGTGATGTCGTCGGCGGGCACGTAGATCGCCTGCATCGAGGTGATCGAGTGACCACGGGTCGACGTGATGCGCTCCTGCAGGATGCCCATCTCGTCGGCCAGCGTCGGCTGGTAGCCGACCGCGCTCGGCATGCGGCCGAGCAGCGTCGACACCTCGGACCCGGCCTGGGTGAACCGGAAGATGTTGTCGATGAACAGCAGGACGTCCTGCTTCTGCACGTCGCGGAAGTACTCCGCCATCGTGAGCGCGGACAGGGCGACCCGCAGGCGGGTGCCCGGCGGCTCGTCCATCTGGCCGAAGACCAGCGCGGTCTTGTCGATGACGCCGGTCTCGGTCATCTCCAGGAACAGGTCGTTGCCCTCGCGGGTGCGCTCGCCGACGCCGGCGAAGCACGAGACACCACCGAAGTTCTCGGCGACCCGGTAGATCATCTCCTGGATCAGCACCGTCTTGCCGACGCCGGCGCCGCCGAACAGGCCGATCTTGCCGCCGCGGACGTAGGGCGTCAGCAGGTCGATGACCTTGATGCCGGTCTCGAACATCTCGGTCTTGGACTCGAGCTGGTCGAACGCCGGAGGCTGGCGGTGGATGGGCCACCGCTCCTTGATCTCGAGCGAGGACTCCTTGACGTCGAGCGGCTTGCCGAGGGTGTTGAACACGTGGCCCTTGGTCACGTCACCGACCGGCACGGTGATCGCCGAGCCGGTGTCGATGACCTCGGCGCCGCGGACCAGGCCGTCGGTGGGCTGCATCGAGATGGCACGCACCAGGTTGTCCCCGAGATGCTGGGCCACCTCCAGGGTCAGCGTGTGCCGCTCCCCGCCGAGGGTCACCTCCACCTCGAGGGCGTTGTAGATCTCGGGCATGGTCTCGACGCCGAACTCGACGTCGACCACCGGCCCGATCACGCGGGCGACCCGGCCGGCAGCGGCGGCGGCTCCGGTGCCCTCGGTGCGTTCGGCTACAGCAGTCATCTCTCACTCACTCCCGGCGTTGGCCGCGGCCAGCGCGTCCGCGCCACCGACGATCTCGCTGATTTCCTGGGTGATCTCGGCCTGACGGGCCGCATTGGCAAGGCGTGTATAGGTCCTGATCAGTTCTTCTGCGTTGTCCGTCGCCGACTTCATCGCCCGCCGGCGGGCGGCGAGCTCGGAGGCCGCCGACTGCAGCAGCGCGTTGTAGACCCGGCTCTCGATGTAGCGGGGCAGCAGGGCGTCCAGGACGTCCTCGGCCGAGGGCTCGAACTCGTAGAGCGGGAAGCCGCCCTCGGGCTCCTCCTCGATCTCCTGGATCTCGACCTCGAGCGGCAGCAGCCGGCGCGCCACGGTCGTCTGGCTGACCATGTTGACGAACTGCGTGTAGACGATGTGGATCTCGTCGACACCGCCCTCTTCGCTCTCCTCCAGGAAGGCGTCGATGACCGCGTCGGCGACGTCCTTGGCGTCCAGGTACGTCGGGCTCTCGCTGAACCCGGTCCACTCCCCCGCCATCTCCCGGCTCCGGAAGCGGTAGAAGCCGACGCCCTTGCGACCCACGACGAACGGCACGACCTCCTTGCCCTCGGAGCGCAGCAGCTCGGAGAGCCGCTCGCCCTCCTTGATGGCGTTGGAGGAGTAGGCGCCCGCCAGGCCACGGTCACTGGTGAGCAGGAGCATGGCGGCCCGGGTGCGGGTCTCCTTCTCCGTCGTCAGCGGGTGGTCGGTGTCGGAGTAGCTGGCGACGGCCTCGACCGCACGGGTGATCGCCTCGGCGTAGGGCGTGGACTCGGCGACCCGCTGTTGCGCCTTGACGATGCGCGAGGCCGCGATGAGCTCCATCGCCCGAGTGATCTTCTTGGTCGCCTGGACGGACCTGATCCGCCGCCGGTAGACCCGGAGCTGGGCACCCATTGGCTACTTCTTCTCCGCGGGCTTGTGCACGCGCTTGGTGATCTTCTCCTGCTCGACCTCGTCACGGTCGAGCTTGCCGACCGGCTCGTCCTTGACCAGCAGCTCGCCGCTGCTCGTCTCGAACTGCTTCTTGAACGCCGTCATGGCGTCGGTCAGGGACTGCATGGTGTCGTCGCCGAGCTCCTTCGTCTCGGCGATGGTGTCCACGACGCCCTTGTGCTCGCGGTGCAGGAAGTCGAGGAAGTCGGTCTCGAACCGGCGGATGTCCTCGACCGGGACCTCGTCGAGCTGGCCCGTGGTGCCGGCCCAGATCGAGATGATCTCGTGCTCGACCGAGAACGGGGTGTACTGCGGCTGCTTGAGCAGCTCGACGAGCCTGGCGCCGCGGGCCAGCTGGGCCTTCGACGCCGCGTCCAGGTCGGACCCGAAGGCCGCGAACGCCTCCAGCTCGCGGTACTGGGCCAGGTCGAGCCGCAGACGCCCGGCGACCTTCTTCATGCCCTTGACCTGCGCGGAGCCGCCGACCCGGGACACCGAGATGCCGACGTTGATGGCCGGGCGCACACCCGAGTTGAACAGGTCGGTCTCGAGGAAGCACTGCCCGTCGGTGATCGAGATGACGTTGGTCGGGATGTACGCCGACACGTCGTTGCCCTTGGTCTCGATGAGGGGCAGGCCGGTCATCGAGCCGCCGCCCATCTCGTCGGAGAGCTTCGCGCAGCGCTCGAGCAGCCGCGAGTGCAGGTAGAAGACGTCGCCGGGGTAGGCCTCGCGGCCGGGCGGGCGGCGCAGCAGCAGCGACACCGCGCGGTAGGCCTCGGCCTGCTTCGACAGGTCGTCGAAGACGATCAGCACGTGCTGCCCCTGGTACATCCAGTGCTGGCCGATGGCCGAGCCGGTGTAGGGCGCAAGGTACTTGTAGCCTGCCGGGTCCGACGCCGGGGCGGCCACGATGGTGGTGTAGTCCATCGCGCCGTTCTCCTCGAGCGCCTGCCGGATCGACGCGATCGTCGAGCCCTTCTGGCCGATGGCGACGTAGATGCACTTGACCTGCCGCTTCGGGTCGCCCGACGCCCAGTTGTCCTTCTGGTTGATGATCGTGTCGATCGCCACCGCGGTCTTGCCGGTCTGGCGGTCGCCGATGATCAGCTGGCGCTGGCCACGGCCGATCGCGGTCATCGCGTCGATCGCCTTGATGCCGGTCTGGAGAGGCTCCTTGACCGGCTGGCGCTGCACGACGCTGGGCGCCTGCAGCTCCAGCGCCCGGCGCTCGGTCGACTCGATGTCGCCCTTGCCGTCGATCGGGCGGCCCAGCGGGTCGACGACGCGGCCGAGGTAGCCGTCGCCGACCGGCACCGAGAGGATCTCGCCGGTGCGACGGACCGCCTGCCCTTCCTCGATGCCGCGGAACTCGCCGAGGACGACGGCGCCGATCTCGCGTACGTCGAGGTTGAGCGCGAGGCCGAGGACGCCGCCTTCGAACTCGAGCAGCTCGTTGGTCATGGCCGAGTGCAGACCCTCGACCCGGGCGATGCCGTCACCGGTCTCGGTGACGACGCCGACCTCGTCGCGGGTGGCGCTGGCGTCGTACGACGAGACGATGCTCTCCAGCGCGTCCCGGATCTCTTCCGGGCGGATCGTCAACTCGGTCATATGTGAAACCCCTTC
>DASVBJ010000039.1:0-9960 GCA_036375895.1 Actinomycetes bacterium
CGGGCGTCGACCTCGTGCTCCTCGATGTGGATCGAGGAGAGGACGTCGTCCTGCACGAGGCGCTGCGACAGGATGATCGCGTCCTCGTAGTTGTGACCCTCCCACGACATGAAGGCCACGAGCAGGTTGCGCCCGAGCGCCATCTCGCCGTTCTGGGTGCACGGGCCGTCGGCGATGACCTGCCCGACCTCGACCCGGTCGCCCTCGTCGACGATGGGCTTCTGGTTGAACGACGTGCCCTGGTTGGAGCGGCGGAACTTCGCGACCCGGTAGGTCGAGTAGGTCCCGTCGTCGTTCATGACCGTGATGAGGTCGGCGGAGACCTCCTGCACCACGCCGGCCTTCTGCGCGGTGATGACGTCGCCCGCGTCCTTGGCGGCGAGGTACTCCATGCCGGTGCCGACGAACGGCGCCTCCGAGCGCAGCAGGGGCACCGACTGGCGCTGCATGTTGGAGCCCATGAGCGCGCGGTTGGCGTCGTCGTGCTCGAGGAACGGGATCATGGCCGTGGCCACCGAAACCATCTGGCGCGGCGAGACGTCCATGTAGTCGACCTCGGCGGCCGGGATGAACTCGACCTCGCCCCCCTTGCGGCGGACCAGCACGCGGGCCTCGGCGAAGCTGCCGTCCTCGGCGAGCGGCGCGTTGGCCTGGGCGATGACGTGCTCGTCCTCCTCGTCGGCGGTGAGGTAGTCGATCTGGTCGCTGACCTTGCCCTTCACGACCTTGCGGTAGGGCGTCTCGACGAACCCGAAGGCGTTGATGCGACCGAACGTGGACAGCGACCCGATCAGGCCGATGTTCGGACCCTCCGGCGTCTCGATCGGGCACATGCGGCCGTAGTGGCTCGGGTGCACGTCGCGGACCTCGAAGCCGGCCCGCTCGCGGGACAGGCCGCCGGGGCCGAGCGCCGACAGGCGGCGCTTGTGGGTCAGGCCTGCGAGCGGGTTGGTCTGGTCCATGAACTGGCTCAGCTGGGAGGTCCCGAAGAACTCCTTGATGCTGGCCACCACCGGGCGGATGTTGATCAGCGTCTGCGGCGTGATCGCCTCGACGTCCTGCGTCGTCATCCGCTCCCGGACGACGCGCTCCATCCGGGACAGTCCGGTGCGGACCTGGTTCTGGATCAGCTCGCCGACCGTGCGCAGCCGCCGGTTGCCGAAGTGGTCGATGTCGTCGACCTCGACCCGGACGGTGCGCCCGGGATCGCCCTTGCCCGCCATCTCGGTCTCGCCGGCGTGCAGCTTCACGAGGAACCGGATGGTCTCGACGATGTCGTCGATCGTGAGCACGCTGGAGCCGAGCGGCAGGTCGACACCGAGCTTCTTGTTGATCTTGTAGCGGCCGACCTTGGCGAGGTCGTAGCGCTTCGGGTTGAAGTAGAGGTTGTCGAGCAGCGTCTGCGCGGCCTCGCGCGTCGGCGGCTCGCCCGGGCGCAGCTTGCGGTAGATGTCGAGCAGCGCGTCGTCCTGGCCGGTCGTGTGGTCCTTCTCCAGGGTGGCGCGGATCGACTCGTACTCGCCGAGCTCCTCGAGGATCTTGGCGTCGTCCCATCCGAGGGCCTTGAGCAGCACCGTCACGGACTGCTTGCGCTTGCGGTCGACGCGCACGCCGACCTGGTCGCGCTTGTCGATCTCGAACTCGAGCCAGGCACCCCGCGACGGGATGATCTTGGCGCCGAAGACGTCCTTGTCCGACGTCTTGTCGACGGACTTGTCGAAGTAGACGCCGGGCGAGCGGACGAGCTGTGACACGACCACGCGCTCGGTGCCGTTGATGATGAATGTGCCCTTGTCGGTCATGAGCGGGAAGTCGCCCATGAAGACCGTCTGGCTCTTGATCTCGCCGGTCGTGTTGTTCATGAACTCTGCGGTCACGAACAACGGCGCCGAGTAGGTGATGTCCCGCTCTTTGCAGTCGTCGATCGAGTACTTCGGCGGCTCGAACCGGTGATCGCGGAACGACAGGGACATCGTGCCCTGGAAGTCCTCGATCGGGCTGATCTCCTCGAAGATCTCCTCGAGCCCGGACGTGGCGGGGACGTCGTCGCGGCCGCCCTTGCGGGCCTGCTCGACCCGGGCCTGCCACGCCTCGTTGCCGAGCAGCCAGTCGAAGCTGTCGGTCTGAAGGGCGAGGAGGTTGGGGACCTCGAGGGGTTCGCGGATCTTGGCGAAGGAGATACGGCGGGGTGCGGTGCTGCTGCGGGCGGTCTTGCTGGCATTGCGCGAGGCGGCCAAGAGGGGTCCTTCCGAGGGCTCGCGGACTCTCAGTCAGCGCATGCCGGACGACCCCAGGCAAGTCGCCGGGGGAGAGGTCAGATGGCAGCGCAAAGCGGCAGCATACCCTGCGGGCACGCCAACGTAAAGTGGCCGCCACCCGTGCGGGCGACGCCCCTCCCCTGGTTGGCCGGCTCTGCGGTTGTCACGGCGCGAGCAGGATGGACCCGCCAGCGCCCCCCGTCAAGGCCTTCGGCCACTCCGGCACCCGCGTGGCGGGTGGCTCAGAGGGCGTCGATGTCGCTCACGAGCCAGTCGCCACCGACCCGCTGGAGGGTCATCCTGACCCGGTTGAGGTCGACCTTCGGCCCGTCCAGCCGGGTCGAGGTGGTCGTCTGGTTGACGTAGAGCAGCACCACGACCCGGTCGGAGCTGGCGCTCACGACCGAGGCGGAGGCGACGTCTGCCTTCACGACCGCCTTGTACTTCTCCGCGGTCGGGCGGACCACCTTGTCGGTTGTCGCGTCGTAGTCGTCGGCGAACGAGCCGGTGATCACGGCCCGGGCGTTCCGGAAGTCCTTGTCGAGCCTGCGGTAGTCGTAGGACAAGATCTCCTGCGCGTGCGCCTGCGCGGCGCCGAGCGCCGTCCGGCGGGCGTCCTCGGCCCGCGCCGCGTCCCACGCCCGGTAGCCCACCAGCGCCGCGGCCCCTGCGAGCGCGAGCGTGACGAGGACCGCCACGGCCAGGACGACCGTGTCCCGGCGGGTCCGCGGACGCCGGGGCTCCTTGTCGGCAAGGTGCGGAGTCGCCGCCGGGCGGTCCAGGACTGCCGTGCCGGCGGCCTGCCGGGACCGGGTCGCGGCGCCCGCGTCGAGCGCGCGCCGGGCGCGGGAGCGCTCGCCGGCGACCGCGGGGCGACGCCGCGCCGCGTCGCTCGTGCCTCTCGGCTCACGCCTGTCGCGGTCTGCCATGTGCCTGCCGTCCTCCGCCTGCCGTCGTGTCCGTGCCATCCGAAGCCGCCTCAGCCGACGAACTGCAGGTCGGAGACGAGCCATTGGCCGTGGTCGCGCACCAGGTCCATCGCGATCCGGTAGTGCCGTTTCTCGGGCTGCGCACTGCTCGCGTTGGTGACGGTGCTGTCCGCGACCACGAGGACCTGCGCGGAGTCGTCGTCCGACGTGACGATGCCGGCCTCGAGCACGTCGCCCTTGGAGACGGCGCGGTTCTTCGTCACCAGGTCCTTGAGGTCCTTGGTGCCGGCCTCGAACTGCTTGCGGAAGTCGCCGGTCGAGCCGTCGAGCACCCGCTGCAGGTCGCGGTCGAGCGTCTGGTAGTCGAGCGTGGTGAAGTTGACCGCCTGCTGGCGGGCTGCGTGCAGGACCTCGTCGCGCCGGTCCTCGCGGGCGCCTGCGGCGGCCACCTTCGGTGCGGCGACCGCCAGCACGACCAGGCTCACGAGGCCGACCAGGGCGAGCAGCGCCAGGACGACGACCCGACCGTCCGGGCGACCGACCTTGCCCGCGGTCAGGAGCCCAAGGGTCCGATGAGCAGCCACTGCCACGAGTCCTCTCCGAATGCCTCCGCCTGACCGCCGCGGGTGCCCACGTCGAGTGGGTGCCCGCCGGGCCCGAATGCCAGGCCGCTGGTCTGGTCGTACCCGGTGACGTACGACGACGAACCGGCCCCAGCCGATCCTCCGGAAATGTCCGGATTGCCGGACATCAGGCCGCCGAAGACGCCGCCCGTCGCTGCCCGCGCCGACCCGTTGGCGGGGCGCGGAGAGTTCTGGGCGCCGCGCACGTCGCTCGGGTTGCCCCGCGGCAGCGCGCACCGGACCTTGCCGTTCGACGGCACGTCGGACGTCTGGCTCGGCGGGCGGCGCTTGGTGCTCTCGTAGCCGCGGGTGCACGCCGGCGGGTCGCTCGAGTTCATCACCAGGCCGAAGTGCGACGTCCCGTCGCCCGGAACCACCGTGTAGCCGCCGGCGACGTTCGTCGGGTACGTGACGAGCAGCTGCTCGAGCCCGTCGATCCGCGCCACCGTCACCTGACCGGTCGTGACCAGGTTCGACAGCAGCGCGGCGATCGAGGCCCGGTTGGCCAGCAGCAGCGCGTCCAGCTGCTCGGAGGCCACCACCCCGTTGTCCAGCACCTTGCGCAGGTCGCCGTCGCTGGAGCGCATCGTCGCGCTCAGGTCGGCGAGGTCCTTGCTGAAGCTCTTGATGTGCGAGCCGGATGCCCGCTGCCTGTCGAGGACGGTCTTGCCGTCGTTGATCAGCCGGGTCGTCTCGGGAAGCGCGGCCATCGCCTCCTTCGTGAGCGCGTCGCCCGAGTCGATCAGCCGGCCCAGGTCGTCACCGGTGCCCGCGAAGGCGGTCCCCAGCTCGTCGATGACGACGGCCAGATCGCGCTTGTCGACCGACTCCACCAGCCGGTTGAGGTTCAGCAGCAGGGTCTCCGTGTGCAGCGGGGTCACGGTGTCCGGCTGCCGGATCCGCGATCCCTCTGCGAGGTAGGGAGCCCCGTCGCTGCGTGGCTGGAGGTCGACGTACTGCTCGCCCACCGCGGAGCGGTTCTCGACCACGGCCCGGCTGTCGGCGGGGATCTTCCGACCGTCCTCGATGCGCAGGTCGACGTGCACGCCGTCGGAGGCCAGCCGCAGTCGCTCCACGCGGCCCACCGCCACGCCGCGGTAGGTCACCTCGGCATTCTGGAAGATGCCACCGGACTCGTCGAAGTCGGCGGTCACGAGGTAGCCGTTGCCGAAGAGCTGCCGCCCGAGCCCGACGTACCGCGCGCTCACGTAGCTGACCCCGATCACGGTGATCACCAGGAAGGCGACGAGCTGCAGCTTGGTGCTCCGGCGGATCATGCGTAGCCCCCCATCATCAGGGCGGCAAGGTTCATGTCGTACGCGCCGAACCTCGGTGCCCCCAGACAGATGCCCCCGACGCAGGTGCCCGAGCTGCTGCCGGCGCCACCGCCCGGGACGCTGACCGACGGCGACGGAAGCGGTGAGCTCGGCAGCGAGGTGGGCAGCGTCGTCGGGACCGTGGTCGGCACCGGGCCGGTGGGCGGCCCGCTGGTCGGCCCGCCCGACGGCTGCTGGTTCCCGAGGATCGTGCGCAGGTCGAGGTCGGCGGTGATCCGCAGGTTCGTGTAGTCGCCCTTGACCGCGCCCATCGACGCCTCCGGGAACGGGTAGGTGAAGAGCATCTCCAGCGCCTTGGGCAGGTCGTCGCCCGCCTCGGCGAGCTTGGTGAGCGTCGGTCCGAGCGCCTTGAGGTTGGCCACGGTGTCGGCCTTGGACTCGCGGATCACCCGGGTGCCGACCTCGCCGAGCTGGGACAGCGCGGTCAGCATGGCGGTGAGCTGTTTGCGCTGGTCGGCGAGGACCTTCAGACCGGGACCGAGGTTGTCGATCGCGGTCGCGATGTCGCCCTTCTGCTTGGCCAGGGTGGCGCTGAGCCGGTCCAGCCCGTCCAGGGCGCGCACGATCTCGGCCTTCTGCTCGTCGAGACCGGCGAGGAAGGTGTCGAGGTTCTTGATCGCTCCCTTGATGTCCGCCTCGCGACCGTGCATGGCCTTGGTGAGCTCGACGTTGATCGTCTTGAGCTGGGCGACCCCGCCGCCGTTGAGCAACAGCGAGAGCGCGCCGAGGACCTCCTCGACCTCGGGATTGCGGCCGGAGCGCGCGAGCGGGATCGCGTCGCCGTCACCGAGCCGGCCGCTCGGCGCCTGGTCGGTCGGCGGGCCCAGTGACACGAACTTCTCGCCGAGCAGGCTCGTCTGTCGCAGCTCGGCCACCGCGTTGTCGGGCAGCCTGACGGAGTCGAGCAGCCGCAGCCGGACCCGGGCGTGCCACCCGTCGAGGGTGATCCCCTCGACGGCCCCGACGGTCACGTCGTTGACCTTCACCGCCGACTGGGGCACGAGGTCCAGCACGTCGGCGAACTCCACCGTCACGTGGTAGACGTCGCCACCCTGGGCGGCTCCTCCCGGCAGCGGCAGGTCGTAGACACCCTGGCACCCGGTCAGGGCGACGGAGCCGGCCAGCGCCGCCGCGCACACCGTGGCGAGCGACCGCAGGCTGCGGCGACGGGCGCTCACCGGCCACCTCCGAGGATGCCGCCGAGGGTCGGGTCGGGCGAGCCGGAGGACGAGCTCCCCGGCTCCGGGAAGGGCGGCATGGAGGCCAGGGCGGACTCCACCTGCTTGCAGACGCTGCGCGGTTGGCCGACGGAGACGAGCAGCTCGCAGAGGAAGACTCCCGGGTCCTGGGCCTGCTCGGCGTTGTTGCGCGTGTCCAGGGTGCCGGACGAGGGGTTGTACGCGAGCTGGAGGTTGGACAGGGCCGTCGGGCCGGCCTCGAGCACCTCGGCCATCGCCTTGCGCTGCTTGGCGAGGGTGCCGGTGATGTCGGCCAGGCCGCCGATGTCGGCCGTGAGGTTCCGCTGGTTCTCCTTCACGAACGACGCTACCTCCCCGAGCGCGATGGCCAGGTTCTTGAGGGCGAGGGCGAGGTCGTCACGTTCCGCGGCGAGCTGGTCGGCGACGCTCGCGAGGTCCTGGTTGAACTCGCCGACCGCCCGGTCGTTCTTGGCCAGCGCGGTCGTGAAGATCTGCAGGTTGCGGACGGTGCCGAAGAGGTCCTTCCTGCCGTCGCCGAGCGTGCCGATGGCCGTCGAGAAGTCGACGAGGGTCTGGTTGATGTCCTTGCCCTCGCCGTCGAGGTTGGCGGCGCCGGTCTTCAGCAGCCGACTGAGCGCGCCGCTCTTGTTCGCCCCCTGGGGGCCGAGCGCCACGTTGAGGTCGTTGAGGCTGCCGAAGATGCGGTCCAGCTCGACCGGCACCGCCGTACGGTCCATCGGGATGCTCGCGCCGTCGGCGAGCACAGCCCCCTTCTTGTAGACGGGAGTCAGCTGCACGTAGCGGTCGCTGACGACCGACGGCGCGACCACCACCGCCTTGGCGTCGGCCGGCACCTTGTACTTGTCGTCGTAGACGAAGTCCACGCGGACGTGCTGTCCCTGGGGGGTGACCTTGCGCACCTCGCCCACCTTGACGCCGAGGATGCGCACGTCCGAGCCCTCGTACAGGCCCACCGTGCGCACGAACTGCGCACTCGCGTGCACGGTGCCGGATCCTGGCCAGACGACGACGGCGAGTGCCGCGACCAGGGCCAGGGCGGTGACGGCGGCGACGACGGCTCGGCGGCTCATGACGGGCTCCCGGGTCCGCCCGGCGCGGGCGCGAGGTTCTGGATGTACGTGTCGAACCAGCGCCCCGTGCCCAGGGTGTTCGCGAAAACCCTGACGAAGGGCGCCATCAGCGCGATGCTGCGGTCGAGGCTGGCCTGGTTGGCCTGCAGCACCGCCAGCACGTTGTGCAGGTTCTGCAGGGCGGGCCGGACGGCGGCCCGGTTCTCGCGCACGAGCCGGGTCAGCTGGTCCGAGAGCGTCACGGTGTTGACGAGCAGCGTGTGGATCGCCTCCCGGCGCTTGCGCAGCTCCTCGAGGAGCAGGTCGCCGTCGGAGAGCAGGGACACCAGCTCGGCGTTCCGGTCGGCCAGCACGCCCGTGACCCCGTTGGCGTGCTCGAGCAGCTGCCGCAGCTGCTCGTCGCGGGAGGCGACGGTGCGCGAGAGCCGGCCGAGCCCGTCGACCGCGGCGCGGACCTCCTCCGGGGAGTCGCGGAAGGTCGTCGCCATGGTGTCCAGCGACTTGGCCAGCTGGTCCGTGTCGATCCGGTCGGTCGTGGTGGCGAGGTCGCTGAACGCCTCGACCACGTCGTACGCCGAGTGGGTGCGCGAGATCGGGATCTCCCGCTCGAGCTTGCCGCCGCCCGCCGGCTCGAGCATGAGCAGCTTCTGCCCGAGGATCGTCTTGATGCGCACCGAGGCCGCGGTCTTGCTCCCGAGCTCGGTCGACCGGTTGACACGGAAGTCGACCTTCACGTGGTCGCCCTGCAGCTCGACGCCGGTGACCTTGCCGACCTTGACGCCCGCGATGCGCACGTCGTCGCCGGGCTTGAGCCCGCCGGCCTCGGAGAAGGCAGCGCTGTGCGCACGGCCGGCCAGCAACGGCAACGTCTCGATGTTGAAGGCGAGCAGCAGCAGCGCGGCGATGACACCGAGGCCCACGGCCCCGATCAGCACCGGGTTGCGCTCACGGAACGGCGTCATCAGTCGCACCTCGCCGCGGACGAGTGGTAGTTCGGCGAGTAGGCCACCGAGTCGGAGATGACCACTCGACCCTCGAAGTCGCAGAGGTAGAAGTTGAACCACGAGCCGTAGGTCGCGGTCCGGGTGATCCGGTCCAGCTTCTTCGGCAGGCGCTTGATCCACTCCTCGACGAGGGCCTGGTGGTCGTCGAGGGTGGCGGTGACCTCGCCGAGCTCACGGATGTCCGTGCGGATGGCCGGCCGGCTGTCGCGCACCAGTCCCGCCGTCGAGTCGGCCAGGCCGGCGATGTTGGTGAGCGAGGCCCCGATCGCCTCCCGGTCCTCGGCCAGCCCGCTCACGAACCGCTGCAGCTCGCTGATGAGCATCGACAGCTGCTCGTCGCGCTGGTCGACCGTGGCGAGGACCGTGTTGAGGTTGTCGATCGTCCGTCCGATGACCTTGTCGCGGTCGGCCAGCGTCGAGGTCAGCGAGGCGGTGTGCGCGAGCAGGGAGTTGATGTTGCCGCCCTCGCCCTGCAGGGTCTTGATGATCTCGAAGGCGAACGAGTTGACGTCCTGGGGGTTCAGCGCCGCGAAGAGCGGCTTGAACCCGTTGAACAGCACCGTGAGGTCCAGCGCCGGCTGCGTCTGCTTCAGCGGGATGACGCCGTTCTCGGGCAGCCGGCGGTCCGGGCCGGCGCCCTCGGTGAGCGCGATGTAGCGCTGGCCGACCAGGTTGCGGTAGCGGATCATGGCCAGCGTGCTGGCGGCCACCGGGCGGCTGTCGTCGACCGTGAACGTCACCTCGGCCACCGTGCGACCGGCATCCTTGGCGACCTTGACTCCCTTCACCTCGCCGACCCGGACGCCCGCGATCCGCACGTCGTCGCCCTTGAGCAGCCCGGTGACGTCGGTGAACAGCGCCTTGTAGGAGGACGTGCCGCCCAGTCGGAAGTTGCCGATGGTCGCCGCGAGGGTGCCGGTGGCCAGCACCGTCACCGCCACGAAGGCGATCAGCTTGATCAGGGCCGGGGTGGTCTTCATGACTGACCCACCGCCGTTCCGCGGGCCATCGGCCCGAACAGCAGGGTGGCGAGGTCGGGCACGTCGTCCGCCTGCCGGCCCATCGCCGGGGCGACCAGCGACCGGACCACGGCCTGCTCCTCGCCGGAGCCGGCGTAGCCGCTGCTCGGGTCGAGCAGGAAGCCGGGGATCGCCCGGCCGCTCGTGCCGTTCGACGTGCCGTCGTCCAGGTTGGTCGCCGGCATCGGGACCGGGGGACGGGGCATTCCGAAACAGCTGGGTCCGCGGTGCTCGCCCCAGGCGGGCTCCTCGCCGGGACGGTAGGGGTCGCGGGAGCGGACCACCTCGAGGGTGATGTGCAGCTCGCCGTTGGCGAACGTCTTCCCGATGAAGTCGTTGGACTCGGCCAGGCTTCGGGCCAGGCAGGGGTACTCGGGGGAGTAGCGGGCCAGCAGCGACAGGGTGGGCCGGCCGACCCGGTTCACCTCGATGATCCGGTCGGCGTTCTCGGCCACCACCGCCCGGGCGGTGGTGGCGAACCCGGTGGTGCCGGCCAGGAA
>DASVBJ010000149.1:0-4159 GCA_036375895.1 Actinomycetes bacterium
GGCCGAGGCCCCCGCGGCCGGCCCGCCGCCGGCGCAGGCCGTGCCCCAGCCGACCGCGCCACGGCGGGAGGCGGAGCCGATCGACCTGCTCGGCGCCGCGGGCGTGCCGGTGCTCAAGCGGGTCGTCCCCCTCGTCGTCGCGGTCGTCGCCCTCGTCCTGCTGTGGAGGTTCCTCCGCCGGCGGGCGTGACCTCGCGGCGCGTGACGCTCTGGGCGAAACCGGCTGGCGCCCTGGACGGGCACCATGCAGGGTCGCTCCATGCGACTTCTCGTCATCGGGGGCACGTCCTTCCTGGGCCGGTCGACGGTCGAGGAGGGGCTGCGGCGCGGCCACCACGTCACGACCTTCAACCGCGGGGTCAGCGGAGCCGACGTGCCGGGCGTCGAGGCCGTGCGCGGGGACCGGTCCTCCGACCCGGACCTCGAGCAGCTCGCCGACCGGCACTTCGACGCCGTGGTCGACACGTGCGGGTTCGTGCCCCGCGTGGTCGGGCAGTCGGCCGGCCTGCTCGCCGGCGTCGCCGACCGCTACGTCTACGTCTCCAGCATCTCGGCTGTGGCGAGCTGGCCCGAGCGGCCGGCGTTCGACGGCGAGGACGGCCGGCCCTGCCCGAGCGACGCCGGCCCCGACGACGGCGACTACGGCGTGCTCAAGGCCGGCTGCGAGCGGGCCGTCACCGAGGTGTACGGCGAGCACGCGACCGTGGTGCGCGCCGGGCTGATCCTCGGCCCGTACGAGAACGTCGGGCGGCTGCCGACCTGGCTCGACCGGATGAGCCGGGGTGGCGAGGTGCTCGCCCCGGGCGACCCGGACCGGCCCATGCAGCTCGTCGACGCGCGCGACCTCGCCGCGTTCATGCTCGACGCGGGCGAGCAGGGCATCGGCGGCACCTTCAACGCGACCGGGCCGCGGGGCAACGCCACGATGGGCAGCTGGCTGGGTGACTGCCTGCGCGCCACCGGCTCGGACGCCACGCTCACCTGGGTCCCCGACGACTTCCTGCAGGCGCACGACGTACAGCCGTGGTCCGAGCTGCCGCTCTGGTCACCGGTCGGCACCGGCGCGGACCACGTGTGGGACGCCGAGACGACGGCGGCCGAGAAGGCCGGCCTGCACACCCGGCCGGTCACCGAGACCGTGCGCGACACCTGGGCCTGGATGCTGGCCGGCGGCCGCCCGCCGGAGCGGCCGCCGCACGCGCACCTGCCGAGGCACGGCATCGACCCCGGCAAGGAGCGCCGCATCCTCGACGCTTGGGCGGAGCGGCGCTAGGACCCCAGGCCCAGCCCGTCGCGGATCGCCCGTTGGACCGTCGCCTTGTCCGGTCGGGCGTCGACGGTCAGCACGTACTCCTTGCGGCGCAACAGCTCGAGCACCGGGTCGATCTTGTCGTGGTAGGAGCGCAGCCGTGCCTGCAGCGCCTCCTCGGTGTCGTCCTCGCGGGCGACCAGCTCGCCGCCGCAGACGTCGCAGCGGCCCTCGCGCTTGGGCCGGTGGGCGATGAGGTTGTAGTCGAGCCCGCAGCGCGAGCACAGCCTGCGGGCGAGGACCCGCCGCCGCACCTCCTCGTCCGGCAGGTCGAGGTGGATCACCCCGTCGAGGTCGTAGCTCTCGAGGAAGAACTCCGTCTGGCGCCGGTTGCGCGGGAAGCCGTCGATGATGAAGCCGAAGTTCCAGTCGTGCTGCTGGAGGCGCTCCCGGACGACCGCCTCCACCACGTCGTCGCCGACGAGCTCGCCGGCCGCCATCGTGCGGCGCACCTGGGCGCCGAGCTTGGTGTGGTTCTGCACGTGCCAGCGGAAGACGTCGCCCACGCTGATCTGGGTGAGGTCGAGGTCCTGCGCCAGCAGCGCGGCCTGGGTGCCCTTGCCGCTGCCCTGCACGCCGATGATCAGGTATTTGTGCACACCCGCAGCCTCACACAGTTCGCGTGAGCAGCGGGACCCGCCGCAGCGCGGCCGTGATCAGCGCGCTCGCGAGCACCACCCCGACGAGCAGGGCCAGGGCCGTCGCGGCCATGGCGACCGGGTCGTCGGGCATGCCGACGGTACGCCGGGCCGGCAGGAGCAGCGCCGGGTGGACGAGGTAGACGCCGAAGGAGAGCTCCGACAGCGTGCGCACCGCCGTCGCGCCACGTCCCGCCGCCACGGCGCGCCACCGGGTGCCGACCACTCTCAGCAGCACGAACGCGGCCATCGACATGACCACCACCGGTGGGCTCAGGAAGCCGTAGAGGTAGGCGGCCGTGCGGTTCCACCCGACCGCCTCGGTCACCGCGCCGGTGCCGAGCGCGATGACGGCCCACGCGGCCACGAACGCGACGGCCGCGGCGGCGACCCCCTGCCGGGTGACGCGCAGGTCCCGCAGCACCCAGCCCGCGACGTAGTAGCCGACGTAGGGCAGGAACCGGGTGATGGCGTTCGGGCTGCCGGCCCCGACGAGCATCGAGAAGGCCTGGTCGGCCACGCCCATGCCGAGCATCACGACGGCGAACACCGCCACCATCCGCCGGGTCGCCGCGCCGACGAGGACGCGGAGGAACGGCGTGAGCAGGTAGAGCCCGACGATGATGAAGAGGAAGTAGAGCTGGAGGAACGGTGACCCGGCGAGCACGTCCTTGGTCGCCTCGCCGGCGCTGATGCCGCCCGCGTCGTAGACCGCGCGGAAGCCCAGGTAGAAGACGGTCCAGAACGCGAGCGGGATGCCCACGCGGCGCAGCCGCCGGGCGTAGAAGGGCCGCACCGCCACGGATTTGGCCGGGTCGAGCAGCAGCGCTCCGCTGACCATCACGAACACCGGCACCGACCAGCGCATCGCCGAGTTGACGGCGTCGGCGAGCCACCAGGTCGCGCTGCCGAAGTCGGTGGTCTTCGTCTCGACCACCGGGGCCAGCACGTGGATGACCACCACCGCGACGATCGCGACGACGCGCACCAGATCGAGCCACGCGGTGGCGGTCCGGCCGTCCGTGTCTCCGGGCTGTGGCCGGGGCTGCTCCGTCCGAGCCGTCGCCGGCGCGGGCGTCGACGGGCCGGCCGCCGCACGCTCGGAGAGGGTGGTCACTCTTGCCGGATACCCCGCCGCGCGCCTCTTCACCCTCGGCGCGGTCGCGGCCGCCGTTGCCCGGTCGCTCAGAGGCGGTCGAGCAACGCCAGCAGGTCGTGGGCCAGTCCCTCCGGGTCGGCGCAGGCCGCGAAGTGGCCGCCGCCGCGCGACACCACCGGCCAGCCGCGGGAGCCCGCCTGGCGGGCCGGCCCGTCGTACGCCGGGGAGGTCTGCAGGTAGCCGCACGGCGCGTCCGGCCAGCCGTGCGTGTCGGCGCCCGGGTACGGGAGCGGCTCGGCGAAGAAGCCGAGCCCCCGCGGACGCAGCGATGCGACCAGGTCGGCGCGCAGGCCGTCGTCGGGCACCAGCTCGCGCAGGTCCTCGTCGGTCCACGTGGGGTAGCACCCGCCGGCGGCCAGCAGCACCTTGAGCTCCTCGGCGGCCGTCGGGTCCTCGCCGCGCAGCAGGCTCAGCCGGGTCGCGCTGCGGCCGTGCGGGATGCCGGCGTCGAGGAACACGTAGCCGCGCACCGGGCTGCGGGCGGCCGCCCGCGCCGCGCCGAGCTGCGGCAGCAGGTAGCCGGCCCCGGAGTGGCCGACCAGCACGGCCGGACCATCCGTCTCGTCGCGCACCTGCAGGGCGGCCCGCGCGACGTAGCGGGCGGCGAACGGTGGCCGGTCGTCGTCACGCACGTCGAGCACCACCACCTGCCGGCCCAGCCCACGCAGCACCGCGGGGAGCAGCCCCCAGGCCGCCGGGCCGGTGAGCGGGCTGTGGGCGAGGACGAGCGCGGGCACCCGGTCAGCCTGCCCTACGCTGCCGGACCATGGGCAACCCAGACTCCCCCGACCGCGACGCGCTCCTCCGGCAGATCCGCGACAAGGCCGTGGTGCACGGCCGGGTCGTGCTGTCCTCCGGCCGGGAGGCGGACTACTACGTCGATCTGCGCCGGGTGACGCTCGACGCCGAGGCCGCCCCGCTGGTCGGCCGGGTCATGCTCGACCTCGTGCGTGACCTCGACATCGACGCCGTGGGCGGCCTGACCCTCGGCGCCGACCCGGTGGCGACCGCGATGCTGCACGCGGCGGCCGCCGAGGGACGCCGGCTGGACGC
>DASVBJ010000204.1:0-2678 GCA_036375895.1 Actinomycetes bacterium
GCGGCGAGGTGATGCTGCGAGGCCATGGTGAGGTGCTGGTAGACACGTGTCACGTCCGGGGCGGTCAGTCCGTCGACGGCGTCGGTCAGGTCGGCGATGTCCGCCTTCTCGACCTGCACGCCCACGGCGTACGCGTTCGCCAGGCTGGTCCGCCCCTTGGCGAGCAGCTGGTCGTATGTCTTCTGCACGTTGGGGTCGGTGAACTGTCCGGCGGCCTTCCCAGCCGTCGGGTCCTTCACGTCGTACCGGTCGAGCAACGTGCGTACGGCGGTCAGGTGCTGGGTCTCCGAGGCGGCGATGTGGCCGAACACCGTCTGGTCCGGGTACTTCGCGGCGAACGCGGTGTACAGGTCGTGCGCGAGCTTCTCCTCCTCGGCCATGCCGGCGAGCTCGGCCTTCTGGGCCGAGGTGAGGGTGCCCTTCTCGTCGGCGTCGAAGCCGCCCATCATGCCGCCACCACGGAACCCGGCGCCGCCCATCATGCCCGCGCCGCCCATCATGCCGCCGCGGCCGGAGCCCTGGCCGCGGTCGTCGTCGTCCAGGCACGGCGGGGTGAAGTCGCCGGACTGGGACTGGCCGCGCCAGGCTTGCTGCACGGCGTCCACCGGTCCGCCGGCCGCGATGGCGGGAGTGACCAGTGCGGCGGCGGCAACGAGGCCGGCGACCCCGCCGGCGATTGCGGTCCTGCGTCTCATCTCGACCTCCTGCTTCGGAACTCACCTTGACTGTCGGGTAGGCCGCTGCAGTCGCGATGGCGCCGGTATGGAGTCCGTGTGGAGGTGCGGACGGGGACGAAGGTCCCTCGCGGGCGCCTCCGGCGCCCGTCAGCATGACCTCATGAGCACCGTGCTGGTCGTCGAGGACGAGCGGGACATCCGCGACGTCCTGCGGCGGTATCTGGAGCGGGCCGGTCTCGCGGTGCTGACCACCGGGTCGGGCGCGGAGGCTGTGCGGCTGCTCGACGACGCGTCGCCCGACTTGCTGCTGCTGGACCTGGGCCTGCCCGACATCGACGGGCTGGACGTGCTGCGCGAGGCGGTCGGGAGGCGGTCCGTTGCAGTTGTGGTGCTCACCGCGCGCAGCTCGACCGAGGAACGCATCCGGGGGCTCGAGCTCGGCGCCGACGACTACGTGGTGAAACCGTTCAGCCCCAAGGAGGTCCTGCTGCGGGTGCAGGCCGTGCTCGGGCGGCGCGGGCGGGCGGCGGCCGGCCAGCCGGTCTCGTCGTACGGTGAGGGGCGGCTGCGCGTGGATGAGTCCCGGCACGAGGCATGGCTCGACGGTCGCCTGCTCGAGCTGACGCCGTCGGAGTGGGGTGTGCTCACAGCACTGGCGAGCCGGCCGGGCCGGGTGTTCTCCCGCTACGAGCTCGTCAACCGGGTGCGCGGCTACGAGTACGACGGCTACGAGCGCACCATCGACTCGCACGTGAAGAACCTGCGCCGCAAGCTCGGGGACGCGGACGTCGTCGAGACGGTGCTCGGGGTGGGCTACCGGCTGGGGCTGCCCGATGACCACTGAGGTTGCGCGCGGTCGGCTCGGCCCGCTCGGTCGCCGGCTGATGCTGGCGTTCGTGCTCGTTTCCCTGACCGCCGTGCTGGTCCTCGCCCTGGCCGCTCTGGTCGGCGCCGAGAGGGGCCTGTCGGCCAGCCAGGACGCCTCCCGCCGGCGCGCCGCGGAGCAGACCGCGGCGGCGGCCGCCTCGGCGTACCAGGCGGCGGGCGGGTGGGCCGACGCGGACCTGCGGCCAGTCCGAGCCGCCGCGATCGGGGCCGGGGCCGTGCAGGTCGTCGTCACCGACGTCTCGGGTCAGGTGGTCGGGTCGGGCGCCGGGATGATGAGCGGCGGCATGCACATGGGCGGCGTCTCCGTGGCCGGGCGCGGGGGAGTGACCCAGGACGTCGTGGTGGCGGGGAGCCCGGTGGGCGCCGTGCGGCTCGTATTCGGGTCGTCCGGGTCGCCGGGCCGCGGAGTGGCGTGGTCGTGGATCGTGGCCGCCGCGGTGGCGGCGGTGCTGGTGGCGGTAGCGGTGGGCTGGGCCGTGACCCGGCGCCTGACCGGGCCGTTGGTGCGGCTGACGGCAGCGACCCGTGCCTTCGCGGCGGGGGACCGGACCGCGCGGGCCGACGTGGCGGCACCTGGCGAGCTGGGCGAGCTGGCCAGGGCTTTCGACATGGCGGCCGAGGAGGTGGCGCGGGCAGAGGCGGCGCGACGGCACCTGTCCGGGGATGTCGCGCACGAGCTGCGCACCCCGCTCGCCGCGCTGCAGGCCGGGCTGGAGGAGCTGCGCGACGGCCTCGTCGAGCCCGACGCGGCAAGGCTGGCTGGGCTGCACGAGCAGACCCTCCGGCTCGGGAGGATCGTCAACGACCTAGCCGAGCTCTCCTCCGCCGAGGCGGCGGCGCTGTCGCTGACCCCGGTGGCGCTGGATCTCTCCGCGCTGGCCGCCGACGAGCTGGCCGCCCACGAGGCGCAGCTGAACGCGGCGGGCATCGGGGTCACCGCCGAGCTGGACGGCCCCGTCTGGGTGCGGGGAGACCCGGACCGGCTGCACCAGGCCGTCGGCAACCTGCTGGCCAACGTGGCCCGGCACTGCCGGGCCGGGGACCGCGTCACCGTGTCGTTGCAGGCGTCCGGCCGGACGGCCGAGCTGCAGGTCAGCGACACCGGACCGGGCA
>DASVBJ010000308.1:0-2282 GCA_036375895.1 Actinomycetes bacterium
GGGACCGACATTGCCTACAGCGGCAGTGATCTGCCCGCCTCCTGGGGGCGGAACGGACGCGAGCTGCCCTTGCTCGTCGAGGCCGGGATGACGCCGCTGGAGGCCATTGAGGCGGCGACGGCCAACGGCCCGTTGACCCTCGGCCCACAGGCTCCGCGCAGCGGCATCCTGGCAGAGGGGTTCGACGCGGACCTGATCGCGATCGACGGTGACCCGCTCGACGACATCCTGATCCTGGCCGACCCGGACCGCATCATCGGCGTCTGGCGCGCCGGGCGACGTGTCAAACCGTGACTGCAGCACCGAGTCGAAGGTTCACCCTTTCGTCGGTCGTCCCTAGCTCGGGCAGTCCTGTTCCTGGATGGGCTGTCCCAACTGTTGCTTGGTCCGGAGAACGACACCCGCCGCTTCCTGTACGAGTCGTCGGGTAGCCGGGTCGCGGCGAACTCGGGCAACGAGCGCCCGGCTGGCCGCGGGCACGTCGGGTGACATGAGGAGTACGTCGTTGCCGGCGTCCAGCGCCGTCAAGGCGACCCACCCAGGTGTCCCGGCGTCGCGGGCGGGGCGCATCCACAGCGAGTCGGTGACGATCAGCCCGCGATAGCCGAGCACCGTCCTGAGCTGGTTGCGGACGAGGACAGGGGAGAGGGTTGCTGGGCGTCGCTCGGGGTCGATGGCCGGGAGCGCGAGGTGGCCGACCATCACGGCCGCTGCCTGGTCCTTGGCCGCGGCGAACGGAACCCGGTCCACCTCTCGCCAGGTGGCATCGTCCTGCGGCAGCACCGCCAACGCCGAGTGGCTGTCGGTGGTGGACGCTCCGTGCCCGGGCCAGTGCTTGAGGGTGGCAAGCACGCCGGCCGCCTGCAGCCCGGACACGGCTGCGCGCACGAGCGCGGCATCGCGCGCTGGGTCCGGCCCGAAGCTGCGGCTACCGATCACCCCGCCTGATCCACGGACGACGTCGGCGACCGGCGCGTAGTCCTGGTTCACGCCGAGACGCCGGAGCTCGCTGCCGAGCCGGTAGTAGGAGCACTTAACGGCTGCTGACCCGCTCTTACCCATCTGCGCCTGCGACGGCAGCGGGGTGACGCCGCGCTTGATCCGCTGCACGGTCCCGCCTTCCTGGTCGACCGCCACCAGGAGGGGGTGTCCGGAGTCCACATGGGCCACGGTTTGGAGGCCGTTGATGAGGGCCCGGATCTGGGCAGGCGACGTCAGGTTGCCGGTGGACAGGTTCGGCCGCGCCGGATCGAGGGAGTTGTGATCGAGGAGCACGATCCCGCCGAGGTGCCATCGGCTCACCACGGCGGCGGGCGTCTCCGCTTCGTACAGGGCCAGGTTTGCCGCTCGTTGTCCCGGCGTCACCGTTCGCGCGCCGCTGCCGTATACATAGGCGGTGAACAGCTGTCCGACCATCTGCTCGTCGGTGAGGCCGCCGGGATTGGAGTGGGCACGCGCCGGTGTCGTCGAGGCGGAGGCGGTCGGGGGCCGGGAGGCGTCTGCGCTGGCCGTGGTCGCCGTCGATGCCGGTGGGCTCGAGCTGGGTCTCGTGCCCGACGAGCCGGACGCGCAGCCGGCGGCCACCAGAGCGACTCCGGCGATCAGGATGCGTCGGGTCAGCACGGGCTGGGTGAGCCTGGGTCGGGGACGGCACGGTCGATCAGCCAGCTGCCGTTCTGGTTGAGCATCGTGTAGGTGAGGCTCCAGTTCGAGCAGGCCTGCCCGTCGTGTCCGTAGGAGGGGTCCTGCACCGAGGTGAACGTCACTCGGGCGATGTCGGTGTCGGCGCCCTGTGCCTCCACGCTGGCGATGTGAATGTCGAACAGGTACGACGAGACCTGGCCGGCGGCGAACTCGGTCCGGCTGGTGTGTGAGCGGGCATTGGGGCCCAGCAAGTTGTAGGCCATGTCGTAGTCACCAGTGTTGATCCCCGTGGCGTAGGTGCGGAAAGTTGTCGCGATGTCCTGCGCATCGGGGGCATCGGTGTCGACAGTCACCTGGGCCACCACGTCCTCTGGGCCCACAGGGTTAGCGCACCCCGGCGAGCCGGCTGCATGTGGGTCGGGGGTCGCACGCCACGAAGCGAGTAGCCCGGCGGCAGTCGTGCCCGGCACGGCGAACCCGATGCCCTCCGCGTCGCCGACCTTTGCCTCGACCAAGCCGACCACTCGCCCGTCCCGGTCCAGCAGTGGCCCGCCACTGTTACCCGGGTTGATCGCGGCGTCGGTCTGGATCAGACCCGTTACCCAGGTGCCATCGATCTGCCCAGAACGTTGGAGGCC
>DASVBJ010000336.1:0-3797 GCA_036375895.1 Actinomycetes bacterium
CGTAGTTGCGGAACATGTGGTCGGCGATCGGCCGGGTGAACGCGTACTGCGTGTCGGTGTCCACGTTCATCTTCACGACGCCGTAGTCGAGCGTCTCCCGGATCTCCTCCAGCAGCGACCCGGAGCCGCCGTGGAAGACCAGGTCGAAGGGCTTGTCCCGACCGACCTTTGCCCCGACCTCGTCCTGGATGTCCTTGAGGATCGACGGCTTCAGCTTGACGTTGCCGGGCTTGTAGACGCCGTGCACGTTGCCGAACGTCGCGGCCAGCAGGTAGCGCCCGTTCTCGCCGGTGCCGAGCACCTCGGCGGTGCGCACCGCGTCGGACGGGTGCGTGTAGAGCTTCTCGTTGATCTCGTTGGCGACGCCGTCCTCCTCGCCGCCGACGACGCCGATCTCGAGCTCCATGATGATGCGCGCCTTGGCGCACGCGTCGAGGAGCTCGCGCGCGATCTGGAGGTTCTCCTCGAGCTCCACCGCGGAGCCGTCCCACATGTGCGACTGGAACAGCGGCTCGCGCCCCGCGGCGACCCGCTCCTGCGAGATCGCGATGAGCGGCCGCATGTAGCCGTCGAGCTTGTCCTTCGGGCAGTGGTCGGTGTGCAGCGCGATCGTCACGCCGTACGCCTTGGCCACGTGGTGCGCGTACTCCGCCAGCGCCTGCGCGCCCAGCACCATGTCCTTCACCGTGGTCCCGGACAGGAACTCCGCACCGCCCGTCGACACCTGCACGATGCCGTCGCTCTCCGCCTCAGCGAAGCCGCGCAGCGCGGCGTTCAGGGTCTGCGACGAGGTCACGTTGATCGCGGGATAGGCGAACGCGCCGGCCTTGGCGCGGTCGAGCATCTCGGCGTAGGTCTCGGGCGTGGCGATAGGCATGTCGGCTCGCTCCTGGTGCGGACGGGCGTTCTCGTCCCTCGCATCCTTGCAGAGCGGGCGGTACGACGGGAACACGCGCCCCAACGGCCCGGACCCACCGCGGAGGACCCACTCCCGGACCCCGTCGGCAGCGCTCAGGCGATCGTCACCTGCGGGCACAGGTAGACGTCCTGCACCGCGTGCAGCAGGGCCACGCCCTCGGCCATCGGCCGCTGGAACGCCTTCCGGCCGGTGATGAGCCCGGTGCCGCCGGCCCGCTTGTTGATCACAGCGGTGGTGACGACCTCGGCGAGGTCGCCGCCGCCACCGGCCGCGCCACCGGAGTTGATGAGGCCGACCCGGCCCGCGTAGCAGTTGAGCACCTGATAGCGGGTGAGGTCGACCGGGTGGTCGGAGCCCAGCTCGTCGTACATCCGCTGGTCGAACTTGCCGTACGACGAGTCCACGCCGCGCAGCGCGACGTACCCACCCGTGTGCGTCGGCAGCTTCTGCTTGACGATGTCGGCCTCGATCGTGGCGCCGAGGTGGTTGGCCTGGCCGGTCAGGTCGGCCGCGGTCTCGTGGTTGCGCCCGTCGACCTTGAAGCCCGGGTTGCGCAGGTAGCACCAGAGCACTGTCGCCATGCCCAGCTCGTGCGCGAGCGCGAACGCCTGCGCCACCTCCACGAGCTGCCGCCCGGCTTCCTCGGACCCGAAGTAGACCGTGGCGCCGACGGCCGCCGCCCCGAGGTTCCACGCCTCCTCGACCGTGCCGTACATCAGCTGGTCGTACCGGTTCGGGTAGGTCAGCAGCTCGTTGTGGTTCATCTTCACGATGAACGGGATGCGGTGGGCGTAGCGACGCGACAGGGCGCCCAGCACGCCGTATGTCGAGGCGACGGCGTTGCAGCCGCCCTCGATGGCGAGCCGGACGATGTTCTCCGGGTCGAAGTACGCCGGGTTGGGCGCGAACGAGGCGCCCGCGGAGTGCTCGATGCCCTGGTCGACGGGAAGGATCGACACGTGGCCGGTGCCGGCGAGCCGGCCGTGGCCGAAGATGGCCGCCAGGTTGCGCAGCACCTGGGGCGACCGGTCGCCCTGGGCGTAGACCCGGTCGACGAAGTCCGGGCCGGGCAGCTGCAGCAGGTCCGAGCTGACCACCGCCTTGTGCTCGAGCAACGTGGTCGCCTGGTCGCCCATCAGCTCGACGATCGCGTCCATGGACAGCGGGCTGGTCGTGGTCATGGCGGGACCTCCCCGGCGCTCGACGGGACTCGTGGCCAGTCTCGGCGCGTTCAGCCCGGGCGGACAGGGCCCTATGTCCCGCACACCGTGGTCACGGCGACAGCGAGCGGGGTCAGCGGCCGGCGAGCGCGGAGACAGCCTTGCGCGCCGCGACCAGGACGGGGTCCCAGACCGGGGAGAAGGGCGGGGCGTAGCCGAGGTCCAGTCCGGTCAGCTCCTCGACCGTCATCCGGTTCCACAACGCCACCGCGCAGACGTCGATGCGCTTGGCAGATCCTTCGCGGCCCACGATCTGCGCCCCGAGCAGGCGACCCGTGCCCAGCTCCGCGAGCATCTTGACCGTCATGGGCCGGGCGCCGGGAAAGTAGCCCGCGCGGGTCGTCGCAGCGATCGTGACGGCCTCGAACCGGAAGCCCGCCGCCGTGGCCTCGGACTCCGAGAGGCCGGTCCGGGCGATCTCGAGCCCGCACACCTTGGTCATGGCGGTGCCGACCACGCCGGGGAAGGTCGCGTAGCCGCCGCTCGCGTTCGCGCCGATCACCCGGCCGTGCTTGTTCGCATGCGTCCCCAGCGGCACGTGGCCCCAGGTCTGCGAGACCAGGTTGAACGTCTCCACGCAGTCACCGCCGGCCCAGACCCCGTCGTGGCCCGGCACCGCGAGCCGCAGGTCGACCCGCAGCCCACCGGAGCCGCCCAGGGGCAGCCCGGCGGCGGCGGCGAGCTCGGTGTTGGGCCGCACTCCTAGACCGAGCACGACCACGTCGGCCGCGACGGTCTCGCCGCCGGCGACGACTCCCCGCACGTGCTCCGCGTCGTCGATCACGAACCGTTCGACCGGCGTGCCGACCCGCACGTCGATGCCCATGCCGACCATGGCCTCGCGCACCAGCCGGCCCATGTCGGGGTCGAGCGCGCTCATCGGCTCGTCGGCCTGCTCCAGCACGGTCACCTGCAGGCCGTTGCGCACCATCGCCTCGGCCATCTCGACGCCGATGTAGCCCCCGCCCACCACGGCCGCCGACGCCGGGCGCTCCTTCCTCAGCTCCTCGAGCACGGCCTGGCCGTCGTCGAGGGTCTGCACTCCGTAGACCCCGGCCGCGTCGACACCCGGCAGGTCCGGACGCACCGGCACCGCGCCGGTCGCCACGACCAGCTGGTCGAAGCCGAGGTCGTAGCCCGCCCCCGCATCGAGGTCCCGCACGGAGACCTGCCCGCCGTCCAGGTCGATGCCGACCACCTCGTGCCGCATCCGCAGGTCGATGCCGCGCCGGCGGTGCTCCTCGGGGCTGCGCGCGACGAGGTCGTCGTCGGAGTCGACGTCGCCCGCCACCCAGTAAGGGATGCCGCAGGCCGAGTACGACGCGTGGTGCCCCCGCTCCAGGGCGACTACCTCGACCGTGTCGCCGCGGGAGCGCCTGACCTGGGAGGCAGCGGTCATCCCGGCCGCGTCCCCCCCGATGACGACGAGTCGCTTGGTCACGGGCGCCACACGTATGGCGTCGTCGTCGTCAGCTTTCGCAGGCCGAGCCGCTCCAGGATCGGGCGGCTGTCATCGGAGGCGTCGACCTGCAGGTAGCGGAACCCTCGCTCGGCCGCCTCGTCGGCGCGCCGCGAGACCAGCGCCTTGTAGATGCCGCGCCCGCGCCACTCGGCGAGCGTGCTGCCGCCCCACAGCGAGGCGAAGTCGGTGCCCTGGT
>DASVBJ010000362.1:0-3680 GCA_036375895.1 Actinomycetes bacterium
ACCCACGACCCCGGCTGCTGCGCGCCGGCGCGGTCGTCGCGACCTGCGTGCTGGCCGGGTTCTCCGCGTACGGCTGGCAGCTGCACGCCGTGGACGGGGCGACCCTGCGGGCGGTCGGCGACGTCCAGATGACCCGCTGCATCCGGATCCCGGCCGAGCGCGGCACGATCGCCGACCGCCACGGCACGCCGCTGGCGTACGACGTGCCGGACCGCCAGGTGATCGCGATGCCTGCCTTCCTGCTGGACAGCCCGGACGCCGTCGCCCGCGTCGCACAGCTCATCGGCCGGGCGCCGGCCGAGGTACGACGGGTCGCGCTCGCCGCACGCGACGAGCTCCAGGTGAACCTCGGCACCGTCTCGGACGCCATCGCCCGGCACGTCGACGCCGCCGGCATCCCCGGGGTCCTGACCGCACCCTCCCCGCGTCGGGTGCATCCGCAGGGCACCCTGCTGTCGACCGTGCTGGGCTTCGTCGGGGTGGCGACGCCCGCGGACGAGGCCCGCTCCCCCGGGCTGCCGCTCGGCGAGATGGTCGGCCGGGCCGGCATCGAGCAGGAGTACGACGCGATCCTGCGCGGGGTCGACGGCAAGCAGTGCGTCAACGTGCACCCGTCCGGTGTGCCGGCCGGCATCGCCGAGCGCGTCGAGGCCGTGCCCGGCGCCGACCTGCTGCTGACCCTCGACCTCGGCCTGCAGCGGCGGCTCACCGCCGAGCTGGCCAACGGCATCCGTACCTCGCGCGGCGACCTGGGCGGCGCCGTCGTCATGGACCCCCGCACCGGGCAGGTGCTGGCGATCGCCAGCCTCCCGTCGTACGACGCCGGGCTCTACGGCCCGCCCGTGGACGGCCGGGGGCTGAGCCGGGCCGGCCTGCGGCCCGGGCACCCCACGCTCCAGCACGCCACCCAGGTCAGCGCGCCACCCGGCTCGGTCTTCAAGCTCGTGGTCGCCGCCGCCAACTCGGTCTACCGGGAGATCCCGCCGGGCAAGGTCATCCCCACCGGCGGCTCGTTCACCTACGGCGGCCACACCTTCGGCAACTGGCAGACCTTCGGGCCGCAGAACATGTACCAGGCCATCGCCTGGTCCAACGACGTCTACTTCTACAAGCTCGCGCTGCGCCTCGGCGCGGAGCGCATCCACCGCATCGGCACCGCGCTGGGGGTGGGTCGGCCCACCGGCATCGACCTGCCGGGAGAGAGCGCGGGCTACTTCGGTACGCCGGGCTCGGTCGAGCGCGCGGGCGGCACCTGGTACGGCGGCTCCACCGTCATCCTCGGCATCGGGCAGGGCTACCTGACGGTCACCCCGCTGCAGGCCGCGCTGTGGACGTCGGGCATCGCCACCGGCGCGATGGTCACCCCGCACCTCGGCCTGGCCTTCGGCACGCCGACCGGCGGCTACACCGCGCTGCCGTGGTCGGCCCCCCAGCGGCTGCCCTTCGCGAAGCGGCTGGGGCCGGTGCGCGAGGGCATGAAGCAGGCCGCGACCTACGGCACCGCGGCCCGGCTGAGCCTCCTGCCCGTGCAGGCCGGCGGCAAGACCGGGTCGTCGGAGGACGTGGCCAGCCCCAACGGCAAGCCGGACTCGTGGTACACGGCGGCGGTCCCGCTCGCCTCGCCGCAGGTGGTGGCCACGTCCTTCGTCCGGGGCGGCGGCCACGGCGCGTCGACCTCCGGCCCGGTCGTCGTGACGACCCTGCAGCAGTTCTTCGCCCACCGGGCGGCCATCATGGCGACCCCGCCGCTGCGCTGACGCGGTAGCCGATTCGCGCCCAGCGCAGTACCCGATTCGCGCCCAGGGCAGTAGCCGATTCGCCCCCGGCGCGGTGCTCCCCCTGCGTAGTCTCGACGCGAGGAGGGGCCATGCCGGAGCCGGAGCAGGGCTGGCGGTCACTGGGGCTGCAGGCGTTCCAGGCCATCTTCGAGCACGCGATGGACGGGATCCTGTTCACGATCCCGGACGGCCGCATCCTCGCCGCGAACCCGGCCGCCTGCGAGCTGCTGGGCCGGTCCGAGTCGGAGATCTGCGCCCTTGGCCGGCAGGGCCTGACCGACGCGAACGACCCGCGTTGGGAGCCGGCGGTGGCCGGGCGCGCCCTCGCCGGCCGGATGCGCGCCGAGCTGCGAATGCTCCGCGGCGACGGGTCGGTCTTCGAGGCGGACGTGGCGTCGGCGATCTTCACCACGGCGACCGGCGAGCCGCGGGCCTGTGTCATCTTCCGTGACCTGTCCGAGCAGCTCGCCGCGACGCAGGAGCTGGCTCTGCTCGAGCAGCGCGAGAAGATGTCGCGCGAGGTGCACGAGCTGGTCCTGACCGGCGTGTCAGCCGCGCTCGTCGACCTGGACGGTCTGCTCGGCCGCACCCGTGACGAGCAGCTCCGGCAGCGGCTCAGCCGCGTCGCCGCGACGCTCGAGGAGACGCTGGTCGGGGTCAGACAGGCGGTGTCCCAGGCCCGCCCGACCGGCTAGCGACGCCGGGCCGCACGCGTGCCGGCGCCTCAGCTCGCGAAGGCGGCGATGAGGTCGGGCCGGCGCAGGCAGGCCAGCGCGCCCTCTGACACGCACGTGAGCGGGCGCTCGGCCCGGCGTACGGGGAAACCGAAGGCGTCCTCGAGGAGCTTGTCGAGCCCGCGCAGCAGCGAGCCTCCGCCGAAGGTCAGCACGCCCTCGGCGTTGATGTCGCTCACGCTCTGCGGCGGCAGGTCCTCGAGGCAGGCGGACAGGGTCTGGATGATCGAGGTGGTGACCGGACGCAGCGCCTCGCCCACCTCGTCAACGCCGAGGGTGACCAGGCGCGGTCGGCCGGTCGCGGCGTCCTGGCCCTCCACGACGAGCGACGGGCTCTCCTCGGTGGCCGCGCGGATCTTCACGTCCTCCGCCACGATCTCGCCGACGATCAGCTGGTACTCGTGACGCAGGTACTCGTAGATCGCCAGCGTCATCTCGTCGCCGGCCACCCGGGAGGAGCGGTGGGCCAGCACGCCGCCGTAGCAGAACGACGTCACCTCGGCCGTGCCGCCGCCGATGTCCACGACCATGTGGCTGCTCGGCTCCATGGGGTCGATGCCGCAGCCCACGGCCCCGGCTACGGGCTCCGGCACGAGCACGGCCCGAGCCAGCCGGGCCTCGTCGGCGGCCTCGAGCAGTCCCCGGCGCTCCAGCGTGGTCGCGCCCAGCGGCACCCCGATCGCAGCGTGCGCGCGGACGCGGTGCCGCACCGGGAGCCTGCGCAGGACCGCGCGCAGATAGGTGCGGCTGCCCTCGAGGTCGGTGATCACGCCGTCCTGCAAGGGACGCACCATCGTCAGCCCCTGCGGGGTCCGGCCGAGCAGCGCCTTCGCCTCGGTCCCCACCGTGAGCAGCTGCGGGCGGCGTCGGCCGACCCGCATCGCCATCACGGACGGCTCGTCGTAGATCACTCCCCGGCGGGCGTGGCTCACAACGGTGTTGGCGGTGCCGAGATCGATCCCCAAGCCACGCATAGCGGCCTCCCGACAAGATCGTAGGCCCGCCGCGGTTGTCGTGGGCGGCGATTCCGACTACGGGCCCACCGGGACGCGGCACGGGACCTTCAGCCCGTGCCGCGCCGATCCGCACCTGCCTACATTCGTCGCGAGGGTCCGGCGTGCCGGCCGCGGCCGGTGGGCTCCCGGCCCTCGGGTGGGAGGCGACGGTG
>DASVBJ010000018.1:0-20329 GCA_036375895.1 Actinomycetes bacterium
GCGGGTGCCCGACGTGGAGATCGTCGCCGCCGAGCCGCGCTACGGCGAGCTGGTCTACGGCCTGCGCAACCTCGACGAGGGGTTCGTGCCCGAGCTGTACGACGAGTCGGTGCTGACGATGCGCTACTCCGTCGGGCCGCGGGACGCCGTCCGCAGGGTGCGGGAGCTGCTCGACAACGAGGGCATCTTCGCCGGCATCTCGACGGGCGCGATCCTGCACGCCGCCCTGGGCGTGGCCGCGAAGGCCGCCAAGGAGGGTCGCCGGGCCGACGTCGTGCTGGTCGTCTGCGACGGCGGCTGGAAGTACCTCTCCACCGGCGCCTACGCCGGCACCCTCGACGAGGCCGAGGCCAGCCTCGAGGGCCAGCTCTGGGCCTGACCGCCGCTCGGGCGCCTCAGGCCGTCTTCTGCATCATTGGAGCAGGACTGGTCAATTCCGCCGCTTGGCTTTGCTCCGATCATGGGTTTGGGGGTTCTTAAGCGATCGCGCAGTCGGGGCCGCACGGCGTCGGTTGCCCAGTCCAGCCGCCCGCCCGGAGGACTCTCCCGACCTGCGCGGCGCTGCGGCACCGCAAACTGGTCACGGACCGCCAGCCGTAGCGGAGTGTGCGGGTGTCCTCGAGCTCGACCAGCTCGTTGTCCCGCAGATCGTCGAGCTCGCGAAGCTCCTCCGGATGCGCCGCCCGCCCGTCCAGCTCGACGACCAGACGCCACCGCAGGTAGCGCACGTCGCGGTAGCGCCTGCGGCCACGCCGGCCCTCAGTGCGGTTGCGTCTGCCCCGGGGAAGCCCGTGGGCCCGCTCGACATCCCGGCAGTAGCGGCGCTCGAGCGGGGTCAACATGCCCTCTCGTACTTCAGTCACCAGATCGAGGACGAGCCTGCGCCACCTCAGTCGTCTTCTCCGGGCTGCCGCGGCAGCCAGCCGAGCCGCGGTGGTCAGGCGGCGTTGGCAAGCCCGCAGGACGAGGTCGATCACCGGGTCCTCTGTCGAGGCCTCGTCGGTCAGGTCGAGCACCGTGTCCTCGAGGCGGGTCTGGCGAGGCAGCCTCGCCGGGTGCACCTTCTCGGCCAGCCTGCGGGACTGCCGGATGCGCAGTCCCGGGCGAGCGGCCACGCGGTGCCCGTGACGCACGATCACGTCGATGACGTCCGGTGGATCGTCGGTCAGCCGTGCGAGGTACGCGGCCGTGCCGTGGCTCGCCGCTGACCACTCTCCGGCGTAGAGCAGTGTCGCCCACACTTTCGTGAGGAACGGCATAGGCCCGGTGAAGACCACGTAGACCCGCGGCAGCGGTCGTTGCCACCGGCGCGCCCGCAACTGCGTGCGCACGAACCCGCGAGCGACGCCGAGCCGCCGCAGCTGGTCGCGGCTGAGTGCTCCCGCCTGGGACCGGGCGAGCGCCTCGAGCCGGTCAGGCAGGTCGGCGCGGAGTGACGACACGGCGTCGAGCATCGCGAGGTTCTCGCCGGACCGGTGGCCCTCCGCCGGACCTGTGGATGCCGGGCGGGCTGTGGACGGGCGCCCGCTCGAGCACGATTCGCCAAGATCGGAGTAACTGAGCGCCAACGTGCTGCGCGGAGTTGCTCCGATCATGGAAAAGGCGGGGGTGGGGCGGGGCGGGGCGGTGACGGGGTGGGGACGGCCGGGGGTGGGGCGGTGACGGGGCGGGTCAGGAGCGGGGCGGGGCGGGTCGGTGGCGCGGGTCACAGCGGCCCACGTCGTACGCTCTGGGCCGTGGCTGACGCACCCATCGGCATCTTCGACTCCGGCTTCGGTGGCCTGACGGTCGCCCGGGCCGTGCTCGACCAGCTGCCGCACGAGCCGGTCCTCTACGTCGGCGACACCGAACGCCAGCCGTACGGCACCAAGCCGATCGCCGAGGTCCGCCGCTACGCGCTCGAGTGCCTCGACCACCTCGTCGACCAGGGCGTCAAGCTGCTCGTGATCGCCTGCAACAGTGCCAGCGCGGCGGTGCTGCACGACGCCCGAGAGCGGTACGACGTGCCGGTGGTCGAGGTGATCAGGCCGGCCGTACGCCGGGCCGTCGCCGCCACGCGCAACCAGCACGTCGGCGTCATCTCGACCCAGGCCACCAAGACGAGCCGGGCCTACGAGGACGCGTTCGCCGCGGCACCGGACGTCCGGGTCACCACCCAGGCCTGTCCGCGGTTCGTGGAGTTCGTCGAGCGCGGGGTCACCAGCGGCCCCGAGCTGCTGACGGTCGCGCACGAGTACCTGGACCCGGTCGCGGCCGAGGGGGTCGACACGCTGATCCTCGGCTGCACCCACTACCCGTTGCTCACCGGCGTGATCTCCTACGTCATGGGCGACGACGTGACGCTCGTGTCCAGCGCCGAAGAGACCGCGAAGGACGTCTACCGGGCCCTCGTCGCCGGCGGGCTGGAGCGTCCCGAGGAGCTCGGCGAGCCCAAGCACCGGTTCCTCACGACCGGGGACCCGCACCAGTTCCGAGAGCTGAGCCGCCGGTTCCTCGGACCCGAGGTCGGCGGCGTCGAGGCCGTCGCGTGAGGCTCACCATCGTGGGCTGCTCCGGCTCGTTCCCCGGCCCGGACAGCGCGGCGTCCTGCTACCTCGTCGAGGCGGAGGGGCACCGGGTGCTGCTCGACCTGGGCAGCGGGGCGCTCGGGCCGCTGGCCCGGATCATGAGCATCTACGACGTCGAGGCGGTGCTCGTCAGTCACCTGCACGCCGACCACTTCTTCGACCTCTGCGGCCTCTACGTCGCGCGGCGCTACCACCCGGACGGCCGGCTCCCGCGGATCCCCGTCTACGGGCCGGCCGGCATCGCGCGACGGCTGTGCGAGGCCTACGGGCTGGACCGCCGCCCCGGCATGGACGAGGAGTTCGACCTGCGCGAGTGGCAGGAGGGCACGGCGTACGACGTGGGGCCGCTGCGGGTCACGGTCGCTCGCGTCACCCACCCCGTGGAGAGCTTCGCGATGCGCATCGAGCACGAGGGGCGGGTCCTCGCCTACTCGGGCGACACCGGCGCGAGTGACGCGCTCGTCGAGATCGCCCGCGACGCCGACATCTTCCTCTGCGAGTCGGGCTTCCAGGAGTCGGCTGACAATCCCGCCGGGCTGCACCTGAGCGGCCGCGAGGCGGGGGAGCACGCGACTCGTGCGGGCGCCCGGCGTCTCGTCCTCACGCACGTCCCGCCGTGGAACGACCCGATGCGGGCGCTTGCCGAGGCGGGCCCGGCCTACGAGGGCAGTGTCGAGATGGCCCGGCCCGGCGCGACGTACGAGCTCTGACGTCCCTTAGGGTCCGTTGGCATGTCACGCATCGACGGGCGCGGCCCGGACCAGCTGCGGCCGGTCACCATCACCCGCCACTGGCTCGACCACGCCGAGGGGTCGGCGCTCGTGGCGTTCGGGAAGACTCGGGTGCTCTGCGCCGCGTCGGTCACCGAGGGCGTGCCGCGGTGGCGGCGGGGCAGCGGGCTCGGCTGGGTGACCGCGGAGTACGCCATGCTGCCGCGCTCGACCAACACCCGGTCGGACCGCGAGTCGGTCAAGGGCCGCATCGGCGGCCGCACCCACGAGATCTCCCGCCTGGTCGGACGGTCGCTGCGCGCCGTCATCGACTACAAGGCGCTCGGCGAGAACACCATCGTGCTCGACTGCGACGTCCTGCAGGCCGACGGCGGCACGCGTACCGCGGCGATCACCGGTGCGTACGTCGCGCTCGCCGACGCCGTGTCCTGGCTGCGCGAGCGCGGGTCGCTCGCCGGCGAGCCGCTGACGGGCTCCGTCGCGGCGGTGTCCGTGGGCATCGTCGGCGGGGTGCCGCTGCTCGATCTCTGCTACGAGGAGGACGTCACCGCCGAGACCGACATGAACGTCGTGATGACCGGCGACGGCGGGTACGTCGAGGTGCAGGGCACCGCGGAAGGCGCACCGTTCGACCGGGCGCTGCTCGACCAGCTGCTCGACCTGGCCGCCGTCGGCTGTGCCGACCTGACCGCGGCGCAGGCCGAGGCCCTCGCGCGATGACCCGGCGGCTGGTGCTCGCCACCCGCAACCGGCACAAGGTCGCCGAGCTGCAGCACATCCTCGCCGCGGCCGGGCTGGACGTGGAGCTCGTCGGGATGGGCGAGTTCCCCGACGTCCCCGACACCGTGGAGGACGGGCTGACGTTCACGGCCAACGCCCTGAAGAAGGCGCGCGAGGTCGCGGTGGCGGTGGGGCTGCCGGCCGTCGCCGACGACTCCGGGCTCTGCGTCGACGCCCTGAACGGCATGCCCGGCGTCTTCTCCGCGCGCTGGGCCGGCACGCACGGTGACGACGCGGCCAACCTGCGGCTGCTGCTGGCCCAGCTGGACGAGGTGCCCGCGGAGCACCGCGGGGCCCACTTCGCGTGTGCCGCCGCGCTGGTGCTGCCCACCGGAGAGGCGCACGTGGTCGAGGGCCGCATCGAGGGCTCGCTGATCCGCGAGCCGCGGGGGAGCGGTGGGTTCGGCTACGACCCGGTCTTCGTGCCCGACGGGCACAGCCGCACCACGGCGGAGATGACCGCGGCGGAGAAGAACGCCATCTCCCACCGTGGCAACGCGTTCCGCTCGCTCGCGCCGGTCATCGCCGACGTGCTCGGCGCCTGACCGGCCCACCCACCTTCAGCTGCGGCGCCTGCTCAGCCCCCCACTTTCAGCACAGGCAACAGTCGTCGAAGCGTGCGGGAGGGGGGAGTCGAACCCCCACGCCCAGAGGGCACCAGGACCTAAACCTGGCGCGGCTGCCGTTACGCCACTCCCGCGCGGCAGCCATCGTAGGGGCAGGCCTCAGTCGAGGCCGAGGTCCTTGCGGAGCTTGGCGACGTGGCCGGTGGCCTTGACGTTGTACTGCGCCTGCTCGACCTTGCCCTCCTCGTCGACGACGAACGTGGACCGGATCACCCCGGTGACGGCCTTGCCGTACATCTGCTTCTCGCCGTACGCGCCGTAGGCCGTGAGCACCTCGCGCTGCGGGTCGCAGAGCAGCGGGAAGTTGACGCTCTCCTCGTCCCGGAACTTGGCCTGCTTGGCGGGCGTGTCCGGCGAGATGCCGAGCACCGCGTAGCCCGCGGCCTGCAGCGAGGCGAGGTTGTCCCGGAAGTCGCACGCCTGCTTGGTGCAGCCGGGCGTCGAGGCAGCGGGGTAGAAGTAGACGATCACCTTCCGGCCGCGCAGGGAGGACAGCGTCACCTGCGAGCCGTCGGCGTCGGGCAGCGTGAAGTCGGGGGCCGGGTCTCCCGGCCGGAGCTTGGTCGCCATAGGGGCCAACCTACCGAGCCACGGCTGCAAACGATATGTTGTTGCAAGCGATTCGCAATAAGCCAAGCACCACCCCAGGCTGGAGGACCTGCCCGTGGCCGTCTCGGCACCCACTGCCCCGGCGCCGGCGCACCGGCGTACGTCCATCCGAGCGCACCTGCGCTTCGAGCGGCACGAGCTGCCGCGGCTGGCCGGCATCCTGGGTTTCGTCGCGCTGCTGCATGTGGTCGGCTTCGGGCTGTTCGCCTACTACAACGCCCAGCCGCAGTACCACCGGCTCACCGACGGGAACGGGACGCTGGTGTACGCCGGGGCGGCAGCGCTCGCGTACGGCTTCGGGTTGCGCCACGCCTTCGACGCCGACCACATCGCGGCCATCGACGACACCACGCGGCTGATGCTGCAGAAGGGCCGTAAGCCCCTCGGCGTCGGGCTGGCCTTCTCCCTGGGCCACTCGACCATCGTCCTGCTCCTGTCGGTGGGGATCGCGTTCGCGGCCAAGGCGGCGAGCCGGTTCCAGGACGACTTCGCGACCGTGGGCGGCACCATCGGCGCCACCGTGTCCGGGCTGTTCCTCTACCTGGTGGGCATCATCAACCTGGTGATCCTGGTCGGCATCGTGCGGCTGTGGCGCGCGACCCGGCGCGGGGAGTACGAGCCCGAGCACCTCGACCGGCTGCTCGCCGAGCGAAGCCTGATGCGGCGCATCTTCCGCGGCCGCTTCGCCAAGGGCTTCGACCACTCGTGGCAGCTCTACCCGGTGGGGGTGCTCTTCGGCCTGGGGTTCGACACCGCGAGCGAGGTGGCGCTGCTCGGCCTGTCGGCGACGGCTGCCGTCGGCACGGTCGGCGGCTCGCTGCCGCCGCTCGCCATCATCGCGCTGCCGCTGATCTTCGCCGCCGGGATGAGCCTCATGGACAGCCTGGACGGCATCTTCATGGCCAAGGCCTACACCTGGGCGTTCACCAGCCCGCTGCGCAAGATCTACTACAACATGACGACGACCTGGCTGTCGGTCTTCGTGGCCCTCGTCATCGGCACGATCGAGCTGGTCGGCGTCCTCGCGGACAACCTGGGTCTCACGGACATCGCGCCGTTCGGCTTCATCGCCTCCATCGACCTCGGGTCGCTCGGCTACTTCATCGTCGCCTCCTTCCTGCTGGCCTGGCTGGTCTCGGTCCTGGTGTGGAAGGTGCGCCGTATCGAGGAGCGGCACGACCCCTACGCCGGCACCGCCACCGAGTCAGTTGGGCCATAACCCTCGCCTGGACGCATAGCGACCGCGATCATGGGCAGGACTGACACCGGAGGTGCCTACCGATGACGACCGAGTCGCAGACCAGCGCGGGGGGTTCCGCGGCCAACCCGCCCAAGCCGCGCACGCCGGCCGAGATCGAGGCCGACATCGAGCGCACCCGGGTACGCCTCGCCGGCACCGTCGATGCGATCGCCGACCGGGTGAAGCCGGCCAACGTCGCCCGGCGCGGCGTCGAGAACGTCAAGGCCAAGGTCGTCGACGAGCAGGGCCACGTCCGGGTGGTGCCCGTCGCCGTCGTCGCCGTGGCGGTGACGGCGGTCGTGGGCCTGGTCGTGTGGCGCCGGAGACGGTGACCCCTCCCGGCGTACGACGGGAGAAGCCCGGGCCTGGCCAGGAGTCGGTCTGGGACTACCCCCGGCCCCCCAGGATCGAGGAGTCGGCCGAGCACGTCGTGGTCGAGCTGGGTGGGGTCACCGTCGCAGACACCCGCCGCGCCCTGCGGGTGCTCGAGACCAGCCACCCGCCCACTTACTACCTGCCGCGCGACGACTTCGCCGACGGCACGCTCGAGCCTGCGGCCGGCTCGTCGTACTGCGAGTTCAAGGGCGCGGCGCGCTACCTGACGGTGGTGGGCGGCGACCGGCGCGCCGAGCGGGCCGCCTGGTACTACCCCGAGCCGTCGCCCGGCATGGAGCGGCTGGCCGGCCACGTCGCGGTCTACCCCGGTGCGATGGACCGCTGCACGGTCGACGGCGAGGTCGTGCGTCCGCAGGAAGGCGGGTTCTACGGCGGCTGGGTCACCTCGCGGGTCGTCGGACCCTTCAAGGGTGCGCCCGGTACGTCGGGCTGGTGACCGCGGCGGGTACGGTCGATCAGGTGAGCGCCAAGAAGTCCGTCGCGGCCGCGCCGCCGTCGCCCGAGATGCTGCCGATCCGCATGCTGCACGACCGCGTGCTGGTGTCGACCGAGGGCGAGGCGGGGGAGCGCAAGTCTGCCTCGGGCATCGTCATCCCGGCCACGGCGCAGATGGGCAAGCGGCTCGCCTGGGCGCAGGTCGTGGCCGTCGGCGCGAACGTGCGCACGGTCGAGGTCGGCGACCGGGTGCTCTACGACCCCGAGGACCGCGCCGAGGTCGAGGTGCGCGGCCATGACTACGTGCTGCTGCGCGAGCGTGACCTGCATGCCGTCGCGTCGGAGCGGCTGCAGGACGGCCGGACCGGTCTCTACCTGTAGGGCACCCGCAGCGACGCTTCCCACCCGCGCGCTGGGGGCGAGCCGGGGCAGGACTGTCGGTGAGGCGGGCTAGCGTCCGGGCGATGGTCACTGGAGACGACGTGCGCGCCCTGGCGCTGTCCCTGCCACGCACGACCGAGGGCCTGGTGCGGGACAGCGTCAAGTTCCGCGTCGGCCGGCTGGTCTACGTGACGTTGTCGCCGGACGAGGAGGTCATGGGCTTCGCGTTCCCGAAGGAGGCGCGGGCCGGGCTGGTCGCCGCGGAGCCGGAGAAGTTCCTCATGCCGGACCGCTCCGACCTTCGCTACAACTGGGTGCAGGTCCGGCTCGCCGCGCTCGACGAGGCCGAGCTGAGGGAGCTCGTCGTCGACGCGTGGCGGATGTGCGTGCCGAAGCGTGTCGCTGCGCAGCACCTGGGCGACGGGTAGGCGCGGTGGAGGTCCTCGGTGAAGATCATCTAGACAGCCTGCGGCGGCCCGACGATGATCACCAGGGTCGACGGCGGCCCGATCCGGGGCAAGAATCGGCGCCGAAGGGATTGCGGCCCGAGCGATGAGATCCGAGCCCCGCGACCGTCTTAACGTCTGACGGACGGCCGCGGCGCCTCGAAGGGAGCACGGATGAGTGGGGTACGGGTACTCGTAGGGACACGGAAGGGCGCCTTCGTCCTGACCTCGGACGAGCGACGGGAGAAGTGGGACGTCGCCGGCCCGCACTTCGCGGGCTGGGAGATCTACCACGTCGCCGGGTCGCCCGCCGACCCGGACCGGCTCTACGCGTCGCAGTCGAGCGGGTGGTTCGGGCAGCTGGTCCAGCGTTCCGACGACGGGGGCCGCAGCTGGGAGCCGGTCGGCAACCGGTTCGAGTACGACGGGGTCCCCGGCACTCACCAGTGGTACGACGGCACGCCGCGCCCCTGGGAGTTCAAGCGGGTCTGGCACTTCGAGCCGTCGCTGACCGACCCGGACACCGTCTACGCCGGGGTCGAGGACGCCGCGTTGTTCCGCTCCACCGACGGCGGCAAGGAGTGGCAGGAGCTCCCTGGCCTCCGGGGCCATGGCTCCGGCCCCGCCTGGCAGCCGGGCGCTGGGGGCATGTGCCTCCACACGATCGTCCTGCACCCAACCGACCCCGCGCGGATGTACATCGCCATCTCCGCCGCTGGAGTGTTCCGGACCGACGACGGCGGCACGACCTGGCAGCCGGCCAACCGCGGGCTGCAGTCGGAGGGCATCCCCGACCAGGACGCCGAGGTCGGGCACTGCGTCCACCGGATCGCGATGCACCCGTCGCGACCCGACGTGCTCTTCATGCAGAAGCACTGGGACGTCATGCGCAGCGACGACGCCGGCGCCACGTGGCACGAGGTGAGCGGAGACCTGCCGACGGACTTCGGGTTCCCCATCGCGGTGCACGCACACGAGCCGGACACCGTCTACGTCGTGCCGATCAAGAGCGACTCCGAGCACTACCCGCCCGAGGGCAAGCTACGCGTCTACCGCAGCCGGTCCGGCGGGAACGAGTGGGAGCCGCTCACCGCCGGGCTGCCGCAGCGCGACTGCTATGTCAACGTGCTGCGCGACGCGATGGCGATCGACTCGCTGGAGTCCTGCGGGGTGTACTTCGGCACCACAGGTGGGCAGGTGTACGCCTCGGCCGACGCCGGCGACACGTGGGCGCCGATCGTCCGCGACCTCCCGCCCGTGCTCTCGGTGGAAGTCCAGACGCTGCCGTGATCCGGGTCGTGCTGCCCGCCCACCTACGCAGGCTCGCGCGCGTGGAAGGCGAGGTGCGGCTCGACGTCGACGGCCAGGTCACGCAGCGGGCCGTCCTGGACGCGCTCGAGGACCGCTACCCGGTGCTGAAGGGGACGATCCGCGACCACGCGACGCACAGCCGCCGGGCGTTCGTGCGGTTCTTCGCCTGCGAGGAGGACCTGTCCCACGAGTCGCCGGACGCGCCGCTGCCGGACCCGGTCGCGAGAGGGATCGAGCCGTTCCTGGTCGTGGGGGCCATGGCCGGGGGTTAGCGGGCAGCCATTACGGCCGCGGCCGGTCAGGCGGTCGCGGCCGCCGCCGCCCGGCCGGCGACCCGACCGGAGAACAGGCAGCCGCCGAGGAAGGTCCCCTCGAGCGCGCGGTAGCCGTGCATGCCGCCGCCGCCGAAGCCGGCCACCTCGCCGGCGGCGAAGACGCCCGGCAGCGGCGTGCCGTCGCCGCGAAGCACGCGGCCGTCGAGGTCCGTCTCCAGACCGCCCAGCGTCTTGCGCGTGAGGACACGAAGCCGCACCGCGATGAGCGGGCCGGCCTTGGGGTCGAGCAGCCGGTGCGGTCGCGCCACCCGGATCAGCTTGTCGCCGAGGTAGCTGCGGGCGCCGCGCAGCGCCATCACCTGCAGGTCCTTGCTGAACGGGTTGTCGACCTCGCGGTCGCGGGCGACGACCTCCCGCTCGACCGTGGCCAGGTCGAGCAGCGGCTCGTCGGTGAGCGCGTTCATCCGCTCGACGAGATCGGGCAGCGTGCGCTCGACGACGAAGTCGACTCCCTTCTGCTTGAACGCCTCGACCGGTCCTGGCGCGCCCGGACCCAGCCGGCCCAGCAGCTGGCGCACGCTCTTGCCGGTGAGGTCGGGGTTCTGCTCGGAGCCGGACAGGGCGAACTCGCGCTCGATGATGCGCTGGGTGAGCACGAACCACGTGTGGTCGTGACCGGTCCTCATGATGTGCTCGAGCGTGCCGAGGGTGTCGAAGCCGGGGAACAGCGGCACCGGCAGCCGGTTGCCCGTCGCGTCGAGCCACAGCGACGAGGGCCCGGGGAGGATGCGGATGCCGTGGCGGGGCCAGACCGGGTCCCAGTTCTGGATGCCCTCTGTGTAGTGCCACATCCGGTCGGGGTTCACCACCCGGCCACCCGCCGCCTGCGTGATCGCGAGCATGCGCCCGTCCACGTGCGCGGGAACGCCGGAGAGCAGGTGGGCGGGCGGCGTGCCGAGCCGGGCCGGCCAGCTGCGGCGTACCAGCTCGTGGTCCCCGCCGATGCCCCCCGACGTGACGAGGACGGCCTGCGCCGACAGGGCGAAGTCGCCGACGGGGACGCGCGAGCTGGCCTCGCCCCGGGCGACGTCGCTCGGCTCGAGGACCTGGCCGCGTACGCCGTCGACGGTGCCCGCGGTCACGGTGAGCTCGTCGACGCGGTGCCGGAACAGCAGGGTCACCTGGCCGGACGCGACGTGCGCGCGCACCCGGCGTACGAAGGGCTCGAGCAGCCCCGGTCCCGTGCCCCACGTGATGTGGAACCGGGGCACCGAGTTGCCGTGCCCCGTCGCGAGGTACCCGCCGCGCTCGGCCCAGCCGACGACCGGGAAGAACCGCACCCCCTGCCTGTGCAGCCAGGCGCGCTTCTCGCCGGCGGCGAAGTCGACGTAGGCCTCTGCCCACTGCCGGGGCCAGCGGTCCTCGTCGCGGTCGAAGCCGGCGGTGCCCATCCAGTCCTGCAGGGCCAGCGCGTGCGAGTCGCGGATGCGCAGCCGGCGCTGCTCGGGCGAGTCGACGAGAAACAGCCCGCCGAACGACCAGAACGCCTGCCCGCCGAAGGAGGCCGCTGGCTCCTGGTCGACCACCACGACCCGCCGGCCGGCGTCGGCGAGCTCGGCCGTCGCGACCAGTCCGGCCAGGCCTGCGCCCACGACGATGACGTCGGCGTCGAGACTCATGCCGGAGAGCATGCCGTACTGCCGGGACTGCGCGGCGGCGGCAGGGTCCTCCTACTGCAGGTAGGACTCGACCTGCGAGACGGGCCGGGAGCGTGCGTCCCCGGGGTCCCGGCCTACGTCGCGCAGGGCGTCCCGCTGACGCAGCAGGTCCCAGCACTGGTCGAGCTGTGCCTCGATGGCCGCCAGCTCCCGGCGCCGGTCGTCGTCGAGCTCGTGTCCCGTGCGGAGCCGGTGCTCGCGCTCGACGAGCTCCGCGATGGTCTTACGGATGTCGCGTTCGTCCATGATCGCCCTCCAGCCGCACCGCGATCGGTCACCGTCGACTCCGTCCGATCCACCCTACGCCGGGCGGCCGGCGGCATCCGGGGACGTTCGTCTCTGGCCGCACCGGCCTCCCGCGGTGTCTGATCCGTCCGGGAGGTGTTCTTGCGTGCACGTCGAGCCGGCGGATCCCGTCGCGCTCCCGCGGCCAGTTGCGTTCGTCCTTGGAGGCGGCGGCAGCCTCGGGGCGATCCAGGTGGGCATGCTCGAGGCGTTGGCCGAGCGCGGCATCGTTCCCGACCTGGTGGTGGGCACGTCCGTGGGGGCGATCAACGGCGCGGTCATGGCCGATGACCCGGACGGCGCGGCCGAGCGGCTGGCGCACGCGTGGGCTCACTTCGACGCCGACCGGGTGTTCCCCCGGGGCGTCATCGGCCGGGTCCGCACGCTGCACGAGCACCACAACCACCTGTATCTGGAGCTCGGCCTCGCGGCCCTGCTCGCCGAGCACCTGCCCACCGGCGCCACCATCGAGGGGGGTGCCCTGCCGCTGCGCGTGGTCACGACCGACGTGGCGACCGGTGAGCCCGTCGTGCTCGCCAGCGGGCCGCTGCTGCCGGCGCTGATGGCCAGCGCCGCCGTGCCGGGCGTATTCCCGCCGGTCGAGCGTGACGGCCGGCTGCTGTACGACGGGGGACTGGTGGCGAACGTCCCGGTCCAGCAGGCCGTCGACGCCGGCGCGCGCTCGCTGGTCGTGCTCGACTGCACGTTCCCCGGCCAGCCACCGATCAGGCCCACGACCCTCCTGGACGCGATCCTGTTCAGCGCCATGGTCGTGCTGCGCCAGCAGACCGCCGCCGCCCTCGCCGCCGTGCCCGCGGACGTCCCGGTGCTGCAGCTGCCCGGGCCGGCGCCGCTGCCGGTGTCGCCGCTGGACTTCGACCACACCCTGACGCTGATGGACTTCGCGTACGACGCGGCCCGGGCGTACCTCGTCGGCACCGGGCACCCGGCGGACGCGTCGTGACCGGCCGGTGGAACCGGCGTCGCGCTACATCCGCAGCCTCAGGGAGCCCGCCTCAGCCGGGCAGCTCGCGGATGCGCCAGAAGTGGCCCACGGGACCGATCCCCTTGCCGAGGGCGTAGCCGTCCCGGATGCCCGCCGTCACGTAGTCCTTGCCGGTCCGCACCGCCGCGGTCATGTCGAGCCCGCGGGCGAGCGACGCCGCGATGGCCGCGGACAGCGTGCAGCCCGTGCCGTGCGTGTGGACCGTGGGCACCCGCGGCGAGGACAGCTCGACGGCATGGTCCCCGTCGAAGAGCAGGTCGGTCGCCGCGTCCTCCTCCGGCAGGTGGCCGCCCTTGACGAGGACCCATCGCGGACCCAGGGCGAGCAGCGCCTCGGCGGCGCCCTGCTGGTCGGCCCGGGCGCGGACGGTGACGCCGGTGAACAGCTCGACCTCGCCCAGGTTGGGGGTGACGATGTCGGCCAGCGGGAAGATGTGCTCGCGCAGCGCATCCACGGCATCGCGCTGCAGCAGGGGGTCACCGTGCTTGGAGACCGCCACCGGGTCGACGACCACCGGCCCGGCACCCAGCCGACGCAGCGTCGCGGCGACCGCCTCGATGATCCCGGCCGAGGACAGCATGCCGATCTTGACCGCATCGACGCCGATATCGGTCACGACCGCCTCGATCTGCTCGGCGACGGCGTGCGGGGGCAGCTCGTAGACGCCCGTGACCCCGAGGGAGTTCTGCACTGTCACGGCGGTGACGGCCGACATGCCGTGGACCTGGTGCGCCAGGAACGTCTTCAGGTCGGCCTGGATGCCGGCGCCACCGCCGGAGTCGGAGCCGGCGATCGTCAACGCGCGAGCAGGAACATGGGTCGTCACAGCGGCCACACCTCCATCCGGTGAGCGGCGTCCCAGAACATCCACTCGTAGCGGGAGGCCGTGGCGTAGTGCTCGACCATGCGGGCGCGCTCCAGGGCAGACACGTCGTCACCGAGCCGGTCGGTCAGGTCGAGAACGGGTCGCACGACCGCGGCGAACTCCTCGCCGCCGTAGGTCGCGATCCAGCGGGCGTACAGCGGGTCGGGCGACGACCGCGCGAGCAGCGCCTTGCCGACCTCCCAGTAGATCCAGTAGCAGGGCAGCACCGCCGCCACGCCTTCGGCGAAGGACCCGCCCTGGGTGACGGCGAGCAGGTAGCTCGTGTAGGCGACGGTCGTGGGCGCGGGGCCGGGCAGCCGACCGGCCGCCAGGCCCAGCTCGGCGAGGAAGCCCTCGTGCAGCGCCTGCTCGACGGCGATCGCGTTGGCTGCGTGAGCGGCGAACATCGCCGTCGTGGCCTCGTCGGGGGCGCGTCCGGCGAGCGTGCTCAGCGCCCTGGCGTACCGGCGCAGGTAGTGGGCGTCCTGCACGACGTAGTGGGCGAACCGCTCACGGTCCAGCTCGCCGGTGGCGAGCCCGGCCAGGAACGGGTGGTCGAGGATGGCGCCGAAGACGCCTTCGCAGCCCGCCCACAGCTGCGTGGTCAGAGGGGTCGTCGTCGCGGTGCCGGTGGAGCTCATGCGCCGGACCCCCGGTCGTCTCCGGCGCCCAGGTCCGCTCGCCCGGTCGTCGGCGACGACGCGACGGCGTGGTGGCGGCGCGGGATGCGGCCGCCCAGTCGGGCGAGCCGACCGGCGGTGACGGCGTTGCGCATCGCCTCGGCCATGAGCACGGGGGACTGCGCGCGCGTGACGGCGGAGGCGAGCAGGACGGCGTCGCAGCCGAGCTCCATCGCCAGCGCCGCGTCCGATGCGGTGCCGATGCCCGCATCCAGGACCACTGGCACCGTGGACTCCTGCGCGATCATGGCGATGTTGTGCGGGTTGCAGATGCCGAGCCCGGTGCCGATCGGTGCGCCGAGCGGCATCACCGCGGCGCAGCCGATCTGCTCGAGCCGAAGCGCGAGCACCGGGTCGTCGGTGGTGTAGGGCAGCACGACGAAGCCATCGGCGACGAGCTGCTCGGCCGCGTCGAGCAGCTCGACCGGGTCCGGCAGGAGGGTGCGCTCGTCGGCCACCACCTCGAGCTTGACCCAGGACGTGCCCAGCGCCTCCCGGGCCAGCCGCGCCGTCAGGACCGCTTCACCCGCGGTGCGGCAGCCGGCGGTGTTCGGCAGCACCCGGATGTCGTGCCGGCGCAGCACGTCGAGCAGCGACCCCTTGACGGACGGGTCCACCCGTCGCATCGCGACGGTCGTCAGCTCGGTGCCGGACGCGACCAGCGCCTGCTCGAGCAGGTCGAGGCTGCCCGCCCCACCGGTGCCCATGATGAGGCGCGAGCCGAAGGTCTCTCCGGCGATCATCAGCGGGTCGTCTGCCACGTCAGCCTCCCTGCACAGCGGTGAGCACCTCGACCCGGTCGCCGTCGGCGAGCTCGGTGGTCGACCAGGCGCCGCGGGGCACCACGGCGTCGTTGACCGCGACGGCCACGCCGGCGGTCTGCTCGGTGAACGTCGTCACCAGCCGCGCGACGGTCTGGCCGCGTGGCAGGTCGTGCGGCTCGCCGTTGACGGTCACGGTCACGTGCGGGCACCTCCCGAGGTGGTTCGTGCGGCGAAACGGAGCGGGGTGAAGGGCGCCATCACCTCGGGCAGCGTCCCCTCGGCGAGCAGGGCCGCCACCGCGTCCGCGGTCACCGGGGTGAGCAGGATCCCGTTGCGGTAGTGCCCGGTGGCCAGCACCAGCCCGGGCAGCTCGGTGGGGCCCACCAGCGGCGCGTTGTCCGGCGAGCCCGGTCGCAGTCCTGCCCGCGCCTCGACCAGGGGAAGCTCGGACACGGCCGGGACGAGCGCATGCGCATCGCGCAACAGCTCGTAGACACCGCCGGCGGTCACCTGGTCGTCGTACCCGAGCTCTTCCTGGGTCGCGCCGACGACGAGCTCGCCGTGCTCCCGGGGCACCAGGTAGACGGGCGACCCGTGGACGGTGCCGCGCACGGTCCGCGACAGCAACGGCCGGTACGCCGGGGGGACCCGCAGCCGGAGGATCTGCCCCTTGACCGGCCGCACCGGGGGCAGCAGGTCCTCGGGCAACCCCATGATCCCGGCGGAGCGGGCACCGGCGGCGAGCACCACGGTGCCCGCGTCGAGCGTCGCGCCGTCGTCGATGCGCACGCCGGTCACGGCACCGCCCCGCAGGCACACCTCCGTGACCGTGCTACGGACGACCGTGGCGCCGCTGCGCTCCGCGGCGGCGAGCAGGGCGTCAGTCATCAACCGGTTGTCGACCTGGTGGTCGCCGGCGACCAGCAACCCGCCCTGCACCGAGGGGGCGAGCAGTGGCTCGAGGCGACGACACTCCCTGCCGCTCAGGCTCTCGGAGGCCAGCCCCAGCCGGTGCTGGAACGCGTGCAGGTCGTCCAGCACCGCGCGGTCACCGGCGTCGAGGGCGACGGCCAGCGTGCCGCAGGTCCGGAAGCCGGCCGGCAGGCCGCTCGCCTGCTCGAGCTCCGCGACGAACGTGGGGTAGCGCGCGGCGGCGGCCAGGTTGAGCCGCAACAGCAGCTCCTCGCCGTAGTGCGCCTCGGTGACCGGTGCGAGCATGCCGGCCGCGGCGTACGACGCGCCGAGCCGGGGCGTCGGGTCGACGACGGCGACGGCCAGCCCGCGTTCCGCGGCCTTCCACCCACAGGCCAGCCCGATCGCCCCCGCGCCGACGACGACCACGTCGTACGCCGTGGTGGCGGGGTTCATGAGCGCGACTCCCTTCGCCGGCATGACCCGGATCAGGTTCGACGGTCGGCGGCTGCTCCGCCCTCTCAGCCCGGTCCGCCGGGCTCCCGTGTACCTGGCCAGGATAGACCAGCCGGTGAGGGCCTGAAAGGCTGTCTGCCCGTGACCGGACCGAGCGACCTGAGAAGTCGGCTGGCCGACGCCCGCCTCTACCTGTGCACGGATGCACGTGAGCGCCAGGGCGACCTCGAGGACTTCCTGGACGCGGCCCTGGGCGGCGGCGTGGACATCGTCCAGCTGCGTCAGAAGGGCCTCGAGGCACGCCAGGAGATGGCCTACCTGGAGGTCTTCGCCACCGTCGCCCGGCGGCACGGGGCGCTGTTCGCGGTCAACGACCGGGCCGACATCGCCGCTGCCGTGGGCGCCGACGTGCTGCACCTCGGCCAGGACGATCTTCCGGTGGAGGCCGCCCGCGAGATCGTCGGTGACGAGGTGCTCCTCGGGCTCTCCACGCACACGCACGAACAGGTCGACGCGGCGGCCGGGCGGACCGGTGTCGACTACTTCTGTGTGGGACCGACGTGGCCCACGCCGACCAAGCCGGGGCGCCCGGCACCCGGGCTCGAGCTGACGCGGTACGCCGCGCGCACGGTGCCCGGGCGCCCGTGGTTCGCGATCGGCGGCATCGACCGCACGACGATCGAAGAGGTGCTCGGGGCCGGTGCACGGCGGGCCGTGGTCGTCCGGGCCGTCACCGAGGCGGCCGACCCGGGTGCGGCCGCCGCGGAGCTGGCCCGGCGCCTGCGCGGCGCGTGACGATCAGGCCATCGACCGCCGGCGGCGGGCGGCACCGAGCACGGCCATCGCGGCGGCGGCCACCGCGAACGAGGTGAACGACGCGCCCATCCAGGCCGGCGGGGTGACGCCGAGCGCATCCCGCACCGAGGTCCACGGCCTCGCCCACATCTGCACGCCGCCGGGGTTGATCAGCTGGTAGGTGACGAATCCCAGCACCCAGGCGAGGACCGGCGCGAGGCGCGTCGGCGACTCCGCGGACAGGTCCCACTGCCCCCGGCTGACGAGGAAGAAGTCCACGATGACGACGGCGAACAGCGGCACGAACACCGAGCCGATGAGGAACAGGAAGTTCTGGTAGCCGGCGATGTCCAGGCCGAGGGCCAGCAGCGTGGCGGTCGCGCCGATGCCGACGCTGACGACCCGGCGGTCCACCCGGGGGAGCAGGTTCTGCACCGACATCGTGGTGGAGTAGACGTTGGCGTACGCCTCGTCGACCTCGTCCACGGCGAGCACGAGCAGGGCGACCGCCCCCGCGGGCACGGCCAGCAGGGCGGCGATCACGTCGCCGCCGACGTCGACGATGCGGGCGAAGGCCAGCACTCCGAGGGTGAGGTAGAAGGCGCTCGCCAGACCGAAGCCGACGAAGGCGCCGGTGAACGCGGCACGTGAGGACCGGGAGTGCCGGCTGTAGTCCGCGGCCAGCGGGGCGAAGGAGACACCACCGGCCGCGAGGGCGACGTCGACGGCCAGCATCCAGCCGTGCCAGCCGCCGGTCGTCGGGTGCGGCGCCGGCTCACGCAGCAGCGACACCAACAGGTACGCCGAGGCCAGCACGACCAGCCAGACGACCACCTTGCGCAGCGCGCGGACCGACCCCAGCGGCTTGACCGCCATGGTCGTCGCGACGGCGCCGGCCAGCACCACCCACAGCGGCCGGAGGCTCTCCGTTGTCAGCTTGCTCGCCGCCTCGGCGATGACGACGACCTCGAAGGTCGCCCAGCCGACGTTCTGCAGCACGTTGAGCACGGTGGGGGCGAGCGACCCGCGCCGCCCGAGCAGCCCCCGCATGAGGACCATCGCGGGAGCGCCGGTCCGGGCGCCGGGGACCGCCGCGAGCCCGAGGATCGCGCTGCCGAGCACGACCCCCACGGCCAGCGCGGTGAAGGCTGCCGGCAGGCTCATCGGCGTGCCCGTCGGGGCCAGCACGAAGGCCGCGGTGACGGGGCCGAACAGGCTGACGCCCAGGTTTCCCCACAGCGTCACCTGGTCGAGCAGACCCAGCGGTCGCGGCGGGTCGAGGTCGAGGACGAGCGGTGCCTCCTGGCGGCTGCCGACCGCCGGGGTCGTCGCCTCTTGGAGTACGGGACCGGACATGGCCGTGCTTCCTCCCAACGCCGGCATTACCCGGCAGGTTCAGGCGGTCGACGGCCGACCAGCCGCCCTCTCAGCCCGCTCGGTGCGAGCTCCCGCGAAACATCGGCCCGGACTCTACTGGGCATGCGGCGCGAGGTCGATCGCCTGCCCTCTGTCCACCCGCTGACAAGCCCGGGTTGTGAGTGACCGGCATCCGTGACGAGGGATCATGGCACTCATGTCCCTGTCGACTCCCACGCTGCACACCGCTCGCCTGCGACTGCGTCCCTTCAACGACGCGGACGCGAACGCCCTCTTCGCGCTGCACAGCAGCGCCTACGTGCTGCGCTACTGGGACGCGCCGCCCTGGACCGAACGTGTGCGCGCCGAGCGGTTCATAGCGGCTTGCCGGCAGATGGCAGAGGCAGGCACCGGGGCGCGGCTGGCCGTGGACCGTGTTTCCGATGGGGCGTTCATCGGCTGGTGCAGTCTGACCCGGTGGAACCCGGACTACCGCAGCGCGTCGATGGGCTACTGCCTCGACGATGCAGCATGGGGCCACGGCTACGCGACGGAGGCCGCGCGCGCCTTGCTGCAGTGGGCATTCGACACGCTGGACCTGAATCGAGTCCAGGCCGAGACCGATACGCGCAACGCGGCATCTGCCCGCGTCCTGGAGAAGCTCGGATTCATGCGTGAAGGGACGTTGCGGGAAGACTGCGTCGTGAATGGCGAGGTCTCGGACTCGTGGGTGTACGGGCTGATCAGGCGGGAGTGGCAGCCGTCGTTCGAGCCGGTTCCCGCCCGCTGAGCCCTCCTCGCTCGCGAGGCGGCGCCCGGCCACCCGATGCTTCGGCCGCTGGTGACGCCGAGCGACTCCCGGCCGCGCTTGCCCGGCGCGTTGAACACCGGCTGCAGAAGCTCCCACTGCTCGTCGGTCAGATCACCAGGGTGCGACATACCTCGCACGGTGACGACCGCCTCGCCACAGCAAAGCAATAGGCACACACCCAGCCAGGCAGTGTGTCCCATTCCGCCATGCTCGTTTCAGGAGCAGATCGCCGCCTACGGGGCAGGAAACCAGGTCCACGTCGAAGATCTCGCCGCCTACCTCGCCGGCCGTGAACGCTGCGACGCGCGGGCGCGGTGGCAAGAACTCCACCCCGCCTACCAGGAGCTGGCCGCCATTCTCGCCTAGCACGACTGCAGATCTGCCGCGTGAGGCTCCAGGCGGACTCGGACGACGCCGAATAGGGACACGCGCAGTTAGTGTCCTGTCTCGTGGAGAAGAACCGAGCGACCATCGCGATCGGGGTCGTGGTCTCAACCGCCATGGCAGCCTTGGGGCTCTGGCTGTTCTGGGCAACGGACTCCGACAGTCCCGTGCTCGTCGCGATCGGGGCCGCTTGCCTCGTCTTGGGGCTGACTGCAGCGGCAGGAGCGGTCAAGGGCTTGGTGCGGCTGGTGCGTCCCGGGGGGCTGGAGCAGGTCGAGCACGAGTCATGGCTCGAGGCCTCCGCCCCGTATCGGGAACCCGGGCCGTTTCGGGTCATCCTCGAGTCTGGCGGCCGGAAGCAGCTCGACGCGATCAAGGCGCTCCGCGATGTCACCGGACTGGACGTGGGCCGTGCGAAGAGCATGGCGGAGGCAACACCCACGTTGGTGACGACGGGCGTGAGTGGGGACAGTGCCGACCGCATCGCGGAGCTCTTCCGC
>DASVBJ010000053.1:0-6230 GCA_036375895.1 Actinomycetes bacterium
GAAGGCGGCCTCGGTGTTCGCGGCCACCGCGGCCGCGAGGGTGTCCTCGTCGAGGTCGAGCACCTCGGCCATCGCCCGCAGCGTCAGCGGCACGAGGTACGACGCGTTGGGCCTGCCGCGGTACGGCACGGGGGTCAGGTAGGGGGCGTCGGTCTCCACCAGCAGCCGGTCGGGCGGCGTGACGGCCAGCGCCGCACGCAACCCGGTGGCGTTCTTGAACGTCACGGTGCCCGCGAAGGACAGCCACCAGCCACGCGCGGCGCAGTGCTCGGCCATGGCGCGGTCGCCCGAGAAGCAGTGGAACACGACCCGGTCCGGCGGCCCGGCCTCCTCGAGCACCCGCAGCACGTCCTCGTGCGCGTCGCGGTCGTGGATGACCAGGGCCTTGCCGTGCCGCTTGGCCATCTCGATGTGAGCCCGGAAGGACGCGTGCTGCACGGCCCGGCCGTCCTCGCCGGTGCGGAAGTAGTCGAGCCCGGTCTCCCCCACGGCGCGCACGGACGGGTCGGCGGCGAGCACGTCGATCTCGGCCAGGGCCTCGTCGAGCTCGCCGGCCGCCGCGAGCCCGGGCGCCTCGTTGGGGTGCAGCGCGACCCCGGCCACGATCTCGGCGTACCGCCGGGCGACGTCGACGGCCCACCGGGCGCCCGGCCGGTCGCAGCCGATCTGCACGATGCGCGGCACGCCGGCCGCGGCGCCGAGCTCGAGCGCCTCCTCGACCCCGAGCCAGCCGTCACCGTCGGCGATGTCGAGGTGGCAGTGGCTGTCCGCGACCGGCACAGCCAGCGGCTCGGGCAGCGGCGGCCGGGACCTCACGCGCCGGCCTTCTGCTCCAGCCGCGCGAGCTCCTCGTCGACCACCGACGGGTCGAGCTTGCGGAAGATCGGCGTCGGTGCGGTCAGCGGGGTGCCGGGGACGACCGGCGTCGACTCCCAGCGGGCCGCGGCCGAGGCGTAGTCGCCGGTGATGACGAGGTAGTCGTCGTTGCCGTCCTCGGACACCTCGCTGATCTCGGGCAGCCCCGACCACACGCCGGTGCCGCCGAGCTGCTCGTGCACGCTCTGCGCGGCGTGCGGCAGGAACGGGGTGAGCAGGGTGTTGCAGTCGCGCACCGCCTGCAGCGCGACGTGCAGCACGGTGGCCATCCGCGCGGGGTCCTCGGTGCGCAGCTTCCACGGCGCCTGGTCGGAGAGGTACTTGTTGACCTCGCCGACGACACGCATCGCCTCGGCGATCGCGGCCTTCTGCCGCGACCGCTCGATCAGGCTGCCGACAGCGGGGAACGCGGCACGTACGGCGTCGAGCAGCGCGGTGTCGTCGGCGGTCAGCTCCCCCGCCTCCGGGATGGAGCCGACGTTCTTGGCCGCCATCGAGACCGTGCGGTTGACCAGGTTGCCCCAGCCGGCGACCAGCTCGTCGTTGGTGCGGCGGACGAACTCCGCCCAGGTGAAGTCGGTGTCCTGGTTCTCCGGGCCGGCGGCGGCGATCCAGTAGCGCAGGGCGTCGGCGTCGTAGCGCTCGAGGAAGTCGCGCACGAAGATCACGACCTGCCGCGAGGAGGAGAACTTGCGCCCCTCCATCGTGAGGAACTCGCTGGACACCAGCTCGCTGGGCAGCTGCAGCTCGCCGAGGGGGCCGGGGGTGCCGTCGCGGGCGCCCTTGCCTGCGTAGCCGAGCAGGATCGACGGCCAGATGACCGAGTGGAAGACGATGTTGTCCTTGCCCATGAAGTAGTACGACGTGGCGTCCGGGTCCTGCCACCACCGCCGCCAGGCCTCGGGGTCGCCGCTGCGGCGGGCCCACTCGACGGCGGCCGACAGGTAGCCGATCACGGCGTCGAACCACACGTAGATGCGCTTGTCGGGCCGGTCCTCCCAGCCCTCCAGTGGGATCGGGACGCCCCAGTCGAGGTCACGGGTGATCGCGCGTGGCTGGAGATCCTCGAGGAGGTTCATCGAGAACCGCAGCACGTTCGGTCGCCAGCCGGACGCCTCTTGGCGCGCCTTGAGCCAGTCGGCGAGGGCGCCGGCGAAGGCCGGCAGGTCGAGGAAGAAGTGCTCGGTCTCGACGAACTTCGGCGTCTCGCCGTTGATGCGGCTGACCGGGTTGACGAGGTCGATCGGGTCGAGCTGGTTGCCGCAGTTGTCGCACTGGTCGCCGCGGGCACCGTCGTACCCGCAGATCGGGCAGGTGCCCTCGACGTAGCGGTCGGGCAGCGTGCGGCCGGTGGACGGCGAGATCGCGCCCATCGTGGTGCGGGCGACGATGTAGCCGTTGTCGTAGAGCGTGCGGAAGATCTCCTGCACGACGGCGTAGTGGTTGCGGGTGGTGGTGCGGGTGAACAGGTCGTAGGAGAGGCCGAGCCCGCGCAGGTCCTCGACGATCACCCGGTTGTAGCGGTCAGCGAGCTCCCGGGTGCTGACCCCCTCGGCCTCGGCCTGCACCTGGATCGGGGTGCCGTGCTCGTCGGTGCCGCTGACCATGAGGACCTGGTGTCCCGTCATCCGCATGTACCGGCTGAACACGTCGGACGGGACGCCGAAGCCGGACACGTGACCGATGTGCCGCGGGCCGTTCGCGTAGGGCCATGCGACCGCGGTGAGGATGTGACGGGACATGTGCCCAGCCTACGGTCGCCGATCAACCGACCATCCGGGCGCTCAGGTGCGCTTCGCCGCCACGACTGCGTCGAAGACGCGCCGCTTGGGCACGCCGGCCTCCGCGGCCACCGCGGCGATCGCCGACTTGCGCGGCTCACCCGCAGCCTCCAGCCCCCGGACCCTTTGGGCCAGCTCCGTGTCGTCGACCTCGAGAGCGGTCGGCTGCGCGCCGGCGACCACCACGGTGACCTCGCCGCGAACGCCCTCGGCCGCCCAGCGCGCCAGCTCGGCCAGCCCGCCCCGGCGTACCTCCTCGTAGGTCTTGGTGAGCTCGCGGCAGACGGCGGCCGGCCGGTCCGGGCCGAGCGCCTCGGCCATCGCCGTCAGCGCGGCCGCGAGCCGGTGCGGCGCCTCGAAGAACACCAGGGTGCGCGGCTCCGCGGCAAGCCCGAGCAGGCGAGCCGCCCGTTCCCCCGCCTTGCGCGGCAGGAAGCCCTCGAAGCAGAACCGGTCGACGGGCAGCCCGGACACGGCCAGCGCGGTCAACACTGCGGACGGGCCGGGGGCCGCCGTGACCCGGAAGCCTGCCTCGACCGCGGCCACCACCAGCCGGTAACCGGGGTCGGACACCGAGGGCATGCCGGCGTCGGTGACGACGAGCACGCGATCCCCCGTCCGCAGGGCGTCGAGCAGCTCGGGGGTGCGGCTGGCCTCGTTGGCGTCGTAGTAGGAGACGACCCGCCCGCGCAGCTCGACCCCCAGTGCCGCGGTCAGGCGCCGCAGCCGCCGGGTGTCCTCGGCCGCGATGACGTCGGCGGCGGCGAGCTCACGCGCGAGCCGCGGGGAGGCGTCCTCCGGGTCGCCGATCGGCGCGCCGGCCAGCACGAGCACGCCGGAACGCTCGTTGGTCACGGCGCCATCGTCGCAGTTACCGGAGATCGGATGCGCCTTGCGCCTCGTGGAGGCCGGAAAGACATCCGATATCGCGGTTGTGGGGCTGACGGGCCGCGCGTCGCCGCGTCCGTACCATGGCCCGGTGCTCATGACGGCGAAGGACCCGACGGTCCGCGACCGGCTGGTGCGGCCGATGCCCGCCGACGGGATCTGGGGCTGGCTCGGGCCGTTGCTCGTGGCTGCGTTCGCCGGGGTGCTGCGCTTCTGGCGGCTCGGCACGCCGAAGGCGTTCATCTTCGACGAGACCTACTACGCCAAGGACGCCTACGCGCTGCTCAAGTTCGGCGCCGAGCAGGACTACGTCAAGGGCACCGACAAGGCGAAGGACCTCGCCAACGAGCGGATCCTGGCCGGGGACTTCCACGACCTCTTCGCCGGCCACCCGGCGTACGTCGTGCATCCTCCGGGCGGCAAGTGGGTCATCGGGGCCGGCGAGTGGCTGTTCGGGATGAACCCGTTCGGCTGGCGGTTCGCCGTCGCCCTGACCGGCACGCTGGCCGTGCTGATGACCGCGCGCATCGGGCGACGCCTGTTCCGCTCGACGCTGCTCGGCTGCACCGCCGGGCTGCTGCTGGCCGTCGACGGCATCGCCTTCGTGCACAGCCGCACCGCCCTGCTCGACCCGCTGCTGATGTTCTGGGCGCTCGCCGCGTTCGGCGCCCTGCTCATCGACCGTGACCGGGCTCGCGCCCGGCTCGCCGACCGGGTCGGCGCGCTGGACACCTTCGGGCCGGGCCTCGGGCTGCGGCCGTGGCGGATCGCCGCCGGGGTGTTCCTCGGCGTCGCCTGCGCCACGAAGTGGAGCGGGCTCTGGTTCGTCGTCGTGTTCGGGCTGATGACGGTGCTGTGGGACGTGGGCGCCCGGCGTACGGCCGGCGTACGGCGCCCCTTCCTCGGCGCGCTGGCCCGCGACGCCGCGCCCGCGTTCGCCTCGGTCGTGCTGGTCGCGGCCGCCGTCTACCTCGCCTCCTGGACCGGCTGGTTCCTCGCCGGCGACGACGCCTACAACCGGTACTGGGCGCGCGAGCACCCCGGCCCGGCACTGGTGCCCGACGCCCTGTGGAGCCTCTGGCACTACCACCAGGACGCGTGGAACTTCCACAAGAACCTGCACAGCTTCCACCCCTACCGGTCCAACCCCTGGGGCTGGCTCGTCCTGGCCCGGCCGGTGTCGTACTACTACGAGGGCCCGGGCATGGGCGAGATGGGCTGTCACGTCGACCGCTGCTCCCAGGCCGTCACGGCGCTCGGCACCCCGGCGATCTGGTGGGCCTCGGTGCTGGCCCTGCCGGTGCTCGCGTTCCTGTGGGCCCTGCGTCGCGACTGGCGGGCCGGCGCGATCCTCGCCGGCGTCGTCGCGGGCTACGTGCCGTGGTTCTTCTTCCAGGACCGCACGATCTACTCGTTCTACGCCGTCGCGTTCGTGCCGTACCTCGCGCTCGCGGTCACGATGTGCCTGGGGCTGGTGCTCGGGCCGCGCGGTGCCTCCTCGTTCCGCCGGCAGTGGGGTGCGTCGGCGGCGGGCGCCTACGTGCTGCTCGCGGTGGCGAACTTCGCGTGGCTGCTGCCCGTGCTCTCCGCTCAGGTCATCCCGTACGCCGAGTGGGCACGCCGCATGTGGTGGAAGTCCTGGATCTGACCGCGTCAGCGCGAGATCACGTCCTCGTTGGACCGGTCGAGGTCGTAGGTGAGCGTCCGGGCCGGGTCGGTCCGGCTGAGCCGCTCGGCCAGCCACTGCCTGAGCGCGGCATCGAGCAGGACGAAGGCCACGAGCAGCACCAGCACCAACGCCCCGACGAGCATCCAGGCCAGCTCCTGAAGCGCCGACATGCCGGGCTCGCCGACGAGGGCATGGGCCGGGACGTGCCCCACGGGTTCGTCGGGCCTCATGGCCTGGGGGGCCCACCGTGGGCCGCTGGCAACGGCTGCGGCGCCGTCGCGCTCGAAGTCGAGCGAGGTTGTCGGGTCATGGCGTTCTCCGCCGCCGGATCGGTGCGGTGCACCCTGACTGGCCGGGCGACCCGCATCACTGCCGCGACGCACAGGCGCGTGTAGGCGGGCCCGGTTTCCGTGGGGGCGCGGGTTCAACGGCGGGTCCCGACCGCCGCTGACGGGAGCAGACATCTTCCCTCTAGGTAGCACCGGCCCGACGTCGCCTTCAATCCCCAGAACTGACCATCGGGCGCCGACTAGACCCGACCACACGCATGAGATGAGCCCTGTCGACCGGCGACGAGGCCCAGGCCGCGCCGCCCGCGGTCAGTCCCGGATCCGAGATGGTCCGCACCCGAAGTCCGCCCTCGGCTGAGGGCGAAGGTCCCTTGAAGGACGCGGTGGTGGTTCCTACGGTGGGCAACGCACCTTGATCCGCGGTGACTCGTCGTGGCAGTCAAGGTGCGGAGCCGGAGGGCTGACGAGACGCGTGGGGGGCGCGTCCGGGGGACGTGAGGCTCGGCAGCCCTCTTCGGCTTCACCACCGCGCCTACCGCTGACGATCATCGAGCGCGAACGGCCGAGTCCGGGGCGACAGACCGACGGCCCGCGGATCGCGAGCCGTCGGTCGAGGGTGGGTGGAGCTGAGGGGACTCGAACCCCTGACCCCCTCGTTGCGAACGAGGTGCGCTACCAGCTGCGCTACAGCCCCATGTGCCGGACGAGGTTACCAAACCTCGCGGT
>DASVBJ010000073.1:0-3435 GCA_036375895.1 Actinomycetes bacterium
GACACCGACAGGCTCTCGGCGGCCGACTTCGACAAGGTGCTGGCCGTCAACCTGCGCGGTGCGTTCCTCTGCGCCCGGCAGGCGATCCGGCACTTCCTCGACTCCGGCCGGGGCGGCGCGATCGTGAACGTGTCGAGCGTCCATCAGGTGATCCCGAAGCCGCGCTTCGTCGGCTACTCGGTCTCGAAGGGCGGCATGCAGAACCTCACTCACACGCTCGCGCTCGAGTACGCCGCTCGCGGCATCCGGGTCAATGGCATCGGCCCCGGCGCCACCGTCACCCCGATCAACCGCTCGTGGATCGACGACCCGGTCAAGCGCCAGGCGGTCGAGAGCCACATCCCGATGCGCCGGGCCGGCGACGCAGAGGAGATGGCCGCGGTCACCGCGTTCCTCTGCTCGGACGAGGCCGGCTACATAACCGGGCAGACGGTGTTCGTCGACGGCGGGCTCACGCTGTACCCGTCGTTCGAGACCACGTGGTCGAGCGAGTGACGGGGGCAGGGGCCCGTGGGATGACCGGGGCCGACACGCGCCGGCTGCCGGAGGCCCGGGCCACCTGGTGGCCGTCCCGCTACGGCGCCGACGACCAGGCGGGCGCGCTCAACGAGATCACCCCGGCGAAGGTCCTCGAGGCCGTGCAGCTGGTCCGCCTCGGCCGGATCCTCGACCTGGCCCACGTCCTGCACGCCGACATCCCGGCCTTCCCGGGCCGCACCTTCCGGCAGTACCTCACGACGAACGCGCACCAGGTGAACCGTCGCCGGCCCGATGCGGGCCCCGAGGGCTGGGGGCGGAACAACGTCAACTGGGTGGTCGAGCAGGTCACCGCGACCCAGCAGATGGGCACCCACATGGACGGCCTCAACCACCTGCAGGTCGGTGACCGGACCTACAACGGCCACCGGCTCGCAGACATCGTCGAGGAGCACGGCACCAACCGGCTCGGCATCGACACGCTGCCGCAGATCGTGACGCGCGGCCTGCTGCTCGACATCGCGGCGGTGCGGGGAGTGGAGCGACTGTCGCCGGGCGACGTCATCACGCCCGACGACGCGCGAGCCGCACTCGCCCGCCACGGACTCTCGGTGCGGCCGGGCGACGCGGTCCTCTTCCACACCGGCTGGGGCTCGCTCTGGGGCGTCGACAACGAGCGGTACGGCGCGGGGGAACCCGGCCCCGGCATGGCCCTCGCCACCTGGCTGGCCGACCACCGGGTGGCGCTGACGGGTTGCGACACCTGGAGCTACGGACCCGTCCCGGCCGAGGACCCGGCGGAGCCGTTCGTGGTCCCGCAGACCCTGAACACGCACCACGGCGTGGTCGTGGTCGAGAACCTCCGGCTCGCCGAGATCGCCGCCGTGGGGCTCACCGAGTTCCTGCTGGTCATCTCACACGCCAAGCTGCGCGGCGCCACCGGGGCGTGGGTCGCGCCGCTCGCCATCGTCTGACCCACCCAGCGGCCGCGGCCGCGGAGGAGCACCACCATGAGCGACCACTACGACGTCATCGTCATCGGCTCCGGCGCCGGCGGCGGCACCCTCACGCACGCCCTCGCGCCCACCGGCAAGCGAATCCTGCTGCTCGAGCGGGGCGACTTCATGCCCCGCGAGGTCGAGAACTGGGACTCCAAGGCGGTGTGGCTCGACAAGCGGTACGCCAACGCCGGCAAGTGGACCGACGTCGCGACCGGCAAGCAGTTCACCCCGAAGCAGCACTACTACGTGGGTGGCAACACCAAGGTCTACGGCGCGATCCTGTTCCGGTTCCGCGAGCGCGACTTCGGGGAGATCCAGCACGTCGACGGCACGTCGCCCGCCTGGCCCATCTCCTACGCCGACCTGGAGCCTTGGTACACCAGGGCCGAGCGGCTCTACCAGGTGCACGGCCGGCGGGGCAGCGACCCGACCGAGCCGCCGGCCGACGTGCCCTACCCGTTCCCGGCGATCAGCCACGAGCCACGGATCGAGCAGCTCTCCGACGACCTCACCCGCGCGGGCCTGCAGCCGTTCCCGCTGCCGAACGGCATCCTGATGGACGAGGCGGCGCCGTGGGAGTCGGCCTGCATCCGGTGCGCGACGTGTGACGGCTACGCCTGCCCCACCAACGGCAAGGCCGACGCGGCGGTGATCGCCGTGCAGCCCGCGCTGCGCTACCCGAACGTCACGCTCCTGACGAACGCCCTGGTGACCCGGCTGGAGACCGGCGCGAGCGGTCGCGCCGTCGAGCACGTCGTGGTCGAGCGGGACGGCGTGACCGAGCGCTACTCCGCCGACGTGGTCGTCGTCGCCGGGGGAGCAATCAACTCGGCAGCCCTGCTGCTGCGGTCGGCGACTGACCGCCATCCCGAGGGTCTCGGCAACGGATCGGGCGTGGTCGGGCGGCACCTGATGCTGCACAACAACTCGTCCCTGATCGCCTTCTCGAAGATCCCGAACCCGACGAAGTTCCAGAAGACGCTGGGCATCAACGACTTCTACTTCGGCGACCCGGACGGCGACTGGCCCTACCCGCTGGGCGCGATGCAGATGCTCGGCAAGAGCGACAAGGTCCTCATCGGCTTCGACGTGCCAGACGCCGGCGACCCGGCAGAGGTCGCCCGCCACGCGCTGGACTTCTGGCTGACCACCGAGGACCTGCCGCTGCCGGACAACCAGGTCACCGTGGACAAGGACGGGCACATCAACCTGGCCTACACGCCGACCAACCTCGAGGCCCACCGGCGGCTGCGGGCGAAGTTCGAGAGCCTGCTCTCCGCGATGCAGTGTCGCGACGAGGTCTACGAGAACCTGTCGTACGTCGGCGGCCGGCTCGGGATCGCCGGAGTCGCGCACCAGAACGGCACCGTCCGGTTCGGCACCGACCCCGCGACCTCGGCGCTGGACCTGGACTGCAAGCTGCACGAGCTCGACAACGTCTACGTCGCCGACTCCAGCTTCTTCGTCTCCAGCACCGCGGTGAACCCGACCCTGACCATCATCGCCAACGCGCTGCGGGTGGCCGAGGGAGTGGCTGGGCGATTGGGAGCGAGCACCCTCGCCGAGCCGGTCGTGCAGCCCCAGGTCCCCCGTCAGGGGCAGCCGCCCACTGCCCGCCGTGGTACTCGGCCGGTCAGCGCCGCGAGGCGCAGCTGATGCACAGCGTCGCCCACGGGAGAGCGTCGAGTCGCTCGTCGCCGATGGGCGAGCCGCAGACGTCACAGACGCCGTAGCTGCCCGCCGCCAGCTTGGCCTCGGCCCGGCGTACGTCGGCGAGCATCAGCTGCAGGTGGTCATGCGCCGCCACGTGGGTGAGACGCTCGACCGCGATGCTGGTGCCGTCGCCGACGCGCTTGCCGAAGGTGATGTCCCCGGAGTCGCCGGCAGGCGTCATCAGGCCGGCGAGCTCGGCCTCGAGCTCGGCGCGCTTGGCTGCCAGCGTCGTGGTCACGTCGTC
>DASVBJ010000093.1:0-4572 GCA_036375895.1 Actinomycetes bacterium
ACACGATGGCGCAAGTCGCTCTCATCCGCCCCGGCGACGCGCGCCTTGATGCCTTGCGCGACACCGTTTCCGACCTGTTGAGCATGGACGAGCCGCGCAAGCGGTACGCCGCGATGATGTCCGGCCTGGACATTCACTACCGACTCGGCGAGGGACACCCGATGCTCGGTCGTCGCATGCCCGATCTCGACATCGTCACCGCGGAGGGGCCGCGTCGGGTCTTCACCCTGCTTCATGAGGCCCAGCCGGTCCTGCTCAACCTCGGCGAACCCGGTGGACTCGACATCACGCCGTGGGCGGATCGGGTCCAGCTGGTCGATGCCGACTTTGGCGGCACCTGGGAGCTTCCGGTGCTCGGCAACGTCGCTGCTCCCGCTGCGGTGCTGATCCGGCCCGACGGATACGTCGCGTGGGTGGGTGATGGGACCCACGTCGGGCTCGAGGACGCGCTTACCCGCTGGTTCGGGGGTCACAGGCGCGAACGCACCGGGCGTCATGCCTGAAACCGCAGGAGCCGAACCACCGCAAAGCGATCCGGAGGTCAGCCCAGCATCCGCGGCTGAGCCGGATCGCTGACATCGACGACGACGTCGGCGAGCGACCAGGGGTCGTCGCGCTCCTCGTGCAGCGCCCAGGCGCCGAGATAGCGACGCAGGTATCGCTCGCGAACCTCGTCCGGGCTGCCGAGGTCGGCGTCCCGGTCCAGCCCGCGCGCCAGGATCACGGCCGGGTCGGCGATCAGCAGGATGCCCAGGTCCCACGTGTCGACGAGCTCGGGCACCAGCAGGAACTCACCTTCGACCAGCACCACGGCCGACGCGGACAGCTCGACCGGCTCAGGCGTCACCGGCACGTCCTCGGCCAGGTCGTACGACGCGGTCCGCACCGAGCGCTCCCCCTGGCGGACTGGGTCGAGCACGAGCCGGCGCAGGCGCTCGAAGTCGTAGGAGTCCTCGAGGTAGCCCTGCGCGGACAGCCGCCCGCGCCGGTGGCGCACCTCCCGCGGCTGGTGGAAGTCGTCGCAGGACACGCGTACGACGAGCAGGCCCGCCTCCTCCAGCACCGCGCTCAGCTCGTCCGCCAGGGTGGTCTTCCCGACGCAGGACGTCCCGTCGATGGCCACGAGCCGCGGCCGGTCCTCGGGCAGCACCAGCACCCGGGCGACCAGGCTGACCAGCAGCTCCTCCCGGGTCATGACGGCACCTCCCGGCGGCGCCGGGCGACGCAGGCCCGGGCCGCGAGCTCGTCGTCCGGCGGGTAGCGCACGGCCTCCAGCGTCAGACCGTGCGGGGCCACGACGTGCACGTCGGGCACCCGCTCGCGACCCCTCAGGACCGTGGCCGGCCAGTCCACGGCCCGTCGCCCGTCGCCGACGGCGAGCAGCGCTCCGACCAGAGCGCGGACCATGTTGTGGCAGAAGGCATCCGCCTCGACGGTGGCGACGGCGAGACCTCCCTCGGCGCGTTCCCAGCGAAGGGCCACCAGCGTCCGCACCGTAGTGGCCCCCTCCCGCCGCCGGCAGAAGGCCGCGAAGTCGTGCTCGCCGGTCAGGGTCGCCGCCGCTGCGTTCATCGCCTCGACGTCGACCGGACGGCGGTGCCACAGCACGTCGTGACGGCGCAGCGGGTCCACGCCGTACGCCGTGTCGCTGACGCGGTAGGCGTAGCGGCGCGACAGCGCCGAGAACCGGGCGTCGAAGCCGGCGGGTGCCTCCCGCACCGCGAACACCCGGACGTCCGGTGGCAGCACGCCCGCAAGCCGGGAGGGGACCCGCTCGCCCAGCGCCTGGGCAGCGGCGACCGGGACGTCGACGTGCGCCACCTGGCCGCGGGCGTGCACACCGGCGTCGGTGCGCCCGGCACACGTCGCGTGCACCGGCCCGGTCCGCAGCACGGTGGCCAGCGCCCGCTCGATTTCCTCCTGCACGGTGCGCTGCCCGGGCTGGCGGGCCCAGCCGGCGAAGGCCGTGCCGTCATAGCCCAGGTCGAGGCGCAGACGAACGAGCCCGCCGTCCCCCTGCTGGGGGCCGGCGGGCTCGTCGACGAGCGGTCCTGACTGGGTCAGGACTGGTCCTTCTTCGCCTCGTCAGCGGCTTCCTCGGCGATGTCGGCGACAGCCTCGGCGTCGCCGGCGGCCTCCTCCGCAGACTCCTCCTCGGATGCCTCCGCAGCCGCGGCCGCCTCGTCGGCCGCCTCGCGGGCCTCGACAGCAGCCTCCTCGGCTCCCTCGACGTCCCCCTCAGCGGCGTTGTCGACCGCCTCCTCGGCAGCAGCCGTAGCGGCCTCGGCGGCCTCCTCGGCCGAGGGTGCGGCAGCGGCCTTCTTGGCCGGCGCCTTCTTGGCGGTCCGCTTCGTCGCCGCCTCGGCCTCGCGCACGGTCTCGACCTTGGCGGTGAGCGCCTCGACGAGCTCGATCACGGCCATGGGGGCGTTGTCGCCCTTGCGCGGCCCGATCTTCGTGATGCGGGTGTAGCCACCCTGGCGGTTCTCGTAGCGCGGACCGATCTCGGTGAACAGCTCGTGCACGACGCCCTTGTCACGGACGACCGTCAGCGCCCGGCGCCGGGCGTGCAGGTCACCGCGCTTGGCGAAGGTGATGAGCCGCTCGGCCAGCGGGCGGAGCCGCTTGGCCTTGGCCTCGGTGGTGGTGATACGGCCGTGCTCGAACAGCGCCGTGGCGAGGTTCGCCAGCATGAGCCGCTCGTGCGCGGGGCCGCCGCCGAGACGCGGGCCCTTGGTGGGGGTGGGCATGGTTGTCGCTCTCCTCGAAGAGTCGTCAAGTCAGCAGGACTGCGTGTCCGTGCCGGTCAACGGGTCAGTACTGCTCGTCCTCGACGTACGCCGAGTCCTCCTCGGCGCCGTAGGAGTCCACGGCGCTGCTCGGGTCGAACCCGGGCGGGCTGTCCTTGAGCGACAGACCCATCGAGGTCAGCTTCGCCTTGACCTCGTCGATGGACTTGGCGCCGAAGTTGCGGATGTCGAGCAGGTCGGCCTCGCTGCGGGAGACCAGCTCGCCCACGGTGTGGATGCCCTCCCGCTTGAGGCAGTTGTAGGACCGCACGGTCAGCTCGAGGTCCTCGACCGGCAGGGCCAGGTCGGCAGCGAGGGCGGCGTCCGTCGGCGACGGGCCCATGTCGATGCCCTCGGCCTCGACGTTGAGCTCGCGGGCCAGGCCGAACAGCTCGGTCAGGGTCTTGCCGGCCGACGCCATGGCGTCGCGCGGGAGCATCGACCGCTTGGTCTCCACGTCGACGACGAGCTTGTCGAAGTCGGTGCGCTGCTCGACGCGGGTCGCCTCGACCTTGTAGGTGACCTTGAGGACCGGCGAGTAGATCGAGTCGACGGGGATGCGGCCGATCTCCTGACCGGCCTGCTTGTTCTGCACGGCCGAGACGTAGCCGCGACCGCGCTCGACGGTGAGCTCCATCTCGAGCTTGCCCTTGCCGTTGAGCGTGGCGATGTGCAGGTCCGGGTTGTGCACCTCGACACCGGCCGGCGGCGCGATGTCGGCGGCGGTGACCTCGCCCGGGCCCTGCTTGCGCAGGTACATCACGACCGGCTCGTCCACCTCGGAGCTCACGACGAGCTCCTTGATGTTCAGGATGATCTCGGTGACGTCCTCCTTGACGCCCGGCACGGTGGTGAACTCGTGCAGGACGCCGTCCACCCGGATGCTCGTGACCGAGGCACCGGGGATCGAGGACAGCAGGGTGCGGCGCAGGGAGTTGCCGAGGGTGTAGCCGAAGCCGGGCTCGAGCGGCTCGATGACGAACCGGGAGCGGTAGTCGGAGACGACCTCTTCGGACAGCGTCGGGCGCTGGGCGATGAGCACTTCAGTTCCTTTCCGCAGGCGTCCGCCATATGACGCCTCGCGACCTGCACCCGGGAGCGGCGTCGGTCTGCCGCTCCCGGGGTGGAGCCTTACTTCGAGTAGAGCTCGACGATGAGCTGCTCCTGGACCGGCGTGTCGATGACCTGCCGGGCCGGGAGGGAGTGCACCAGGATGCGCATCCGGTTGGGGATGACCTCGAGCCACGCCGGCACCGGCCGCTCGCCGGCCTCGGCGCGCGCGACGATGAACGGCGTCAGCTCGAGCGAGCTCTCGCGCACCTCGACGATGTCGTTGTCCGACACGCGGTACGACGGGATGTCGACCTTCGTGCCGTTCACGACGATGTGGCCGTGGCGCACCAGCTGGCGGGCCATGTCGCGGCTCTTCGCGAAGCCCGCGCGGTAGACCACGTTGTCCAGGCGGCTCTCGAGGATGCGCAGCAGGTTCTCGCCGGTCTTGCCCTGCTTGCGGTTGGCCTCGTCGTAGTAGCCACGGAACTGCTTCTCGAGCACGCCGTAGATACGGGTGGCCTTCTGCTTCTCCCGCAGCTGCAGGAGGTACTCACTGTCCTTGGAACGACCGCGCCCGTGCTCACCCGGCGGGTAGGGACGGATCTCGATCGGGCACTTCGGCGACTCGCACTTCGCACCCTTGAGGAACAGCTTCATCTTCTCGCGGCGGCAGCGCTTGCAGTCCGCACCTGTGTAACGAGCCATGTCTCCTTCTCCCCCCTCAGACCCG
>DASVBJ010000105.1:0-24502 GCA_036375895.1 Actinomycetes bacterium
CGCACCTCGTCCTGCACCTCACCGAGTGGCGGGAGTTCCGGGAGATGGACCCGGGCGTGCTGGGTGGGGTGGTGGCGGAGCGCACGGTCATCGACGCCCGCAACGCCCTCGACGCGCAGCGCTGGCGTGCGGCGGGCTGGAGCTACCGGGCGCTGGGCCGTCCCTAGCCGGGCTCAGCGGGTCAGCAGGAAGAGGGCGTAGCCGCAGCCCGGCCGGGCCCCTGCCGCGATGTGGCTGAGCCGGTACGCCGAGCGCACCTGCGGACTCGCGTAGATCCGGGCGTCGGTGCCGTAGACACCCCGGAACTCGGTCGCCGACCTGCTGGCCAGCACCAGCACGTCGGGCCGTCGGTCCACGACGAAGGCCGCCCGACCCGCGGCGGTCAGCGGGCCGCGCTCCTGGATCGCCGGCTCGTTGAGCATGAACTGGTCGATGGCCGTCCGGTCCGCCCGGGCCGGGACCAGCCCCGCGTCCGAGACCGAGAAGACCGCGTCGGAGGGCGTACTCGTCCGCAGCCACCGGGCCGCGTCCTCCCGCGCCGGCGCCCGGCAGGACATGTAGGACCTCTCGTAGCGGTCCGCGGCGACGATGTTGCCCGGGAGCGCCCGGACGGCGAGGGCGGCACAGGAGACCACCGCGAGGCCCGCCGCCAGCGAGGCTCGCCGGGCCGGCGCAGCCGCGAAGAAGCCGGCGACCGTGACGCCCGCCAGCAGGGTGAGCAGCGGCCAGGTCGGCATGAGGAACCGGCTGAACGCGTTGACCGAGTTCAGCGTGCCGACCGATCCGAGCAGGTAGACCGCCGGCACGACGGCGAGCAGCCGGCGGCGGCCGGTCGCCAGCACGGCGCCGGCCGCAGCGAGCACCACCACGGGCGCGCCCTGGGCCACGAACCTCGCAGCCACGTCGAGGAGCCCACCCGTCCCCGACTTGTAGATCACCGAGTTCGGCACCAGGTGGCCGTAGACGCCCAGCCGCAGCGCCTCGAGCGCCACCTGCGATGCGACCGGCAGGCCACCGACCCAGGCCAGGCGGCGCAGGGCGCCCCGACGTCCGGCCCGGTCGAGGAGCGCCCGCCCCTCGCTCAGCACCGCCAGCGAGAAGGCGAGGACGAGACCCTCGGGCCGCAGCCACGGGAGCAGCGCGAGCAGCGCGCCCACGAGCCAGGGCCGGCCACCCGTGGGACGGGCCAGCTCCAGGGACGCCGCGGTGACGACCAGCGCGGTGAGCGTGGTCTCGAGCCCACCCACCGCCCACACGGCGAGCGGTGGGCAGAAAGCCGTGAGCACGGTGGCCGCCCGCGCGGCGACCTCGCCCACGACCTCCCGGCCGCGCAGGTAGACGAGCACCACGCACCCGACACCGGCCAGGACGCCCAGCACCCTGGCTGCGGACAGCGCCGACCAGCCGGCCAGGTGGGCCGCCGCCTCGACGTAGACGAGCAGCGGGTTGCTGAACCCCTCGACGCGCTCGCCGCCCGGGTTCCACACGAAGCCGTGGCCGGCCGCGAGGTTCTCGGCGTACCGCACGGAGATCCACGCGTCGTCGGTCACGAACGTCCTGATGCGCCAGCAGAGCGCCAGGAAGGCGACGCAGGACAGCAGCATCACGCCCCGCCCCACGACCCGGGATGAGATCGTCACCTGGCCCCCGATGGTCACGGCTCGACGATGCCGGACACACGACGGAGGCCGCCTGCCCGCAACGACTGCACCGTAGCGGCCACGGCGATAGCCTGTCGGGATTCGGGTCCCGACCCTCCGACGGGTCGGGACCGCCGTCGTGTCGGGCCGACCGGCCGGGGACCGGTGACCATGCCAGCTGAGCAACCCATGACGCTCCTCACCGGCTGGGGGCGGACCGCGGCGAGCGGGGCCACGGTGCGTCGACCCCGCTCGGTCGACGAGCTGCGCGCGCTCGTAGCCGCCGCGGGTGACCGTGGCGTGATCGCCCGCGGTCTCGGGCGTTCCTACGGGGACGCCGCGCAGGACGCGGGTGGCGAGGTGCTCGACTGCACCGCCCTCGCCGGCAGCCGGTGCATCGACGCGGCAACCGGCCTGGTGACCGCCTCCGCCGGGCTGAGCCTCGAGACCCTGATGCGCGACCTGCTGGCCGTCGGATGGTTCGTGCCGGTGACGGCCGGGACCCGGCACGTGACCGTCGGCGGCGCCCTCGCGTCCGACATCCACGGCAAGAACCACCACGTCGACGGGTCCTTCGGCCGCCACGTGGTCCGGTTCACGCTGGTCACCGCCGACGGCGAGGTCCGCACGGTGACGCCCGACGGAGATCCCGAGCTGTTCTGGGCGACCGTCGGAGGCATGGGCCTCACCGGTGTGGTCGTCGACGTGACGTTCCGCGCGACGCCGGCCGAGACCGCGTTCATGCGGGTCGACACCCAGCGGGCCCGCGACCTCGAGCACGCCCTCGACCTGATGACCACGACCGACGAGGACTACCGCTACACCGTCGCGTGGATCGACCTGCTCGCGACGGGCGCCTCGATGGGCCGCAGCGTGCTGACCCGCGGGGACCACGCGCGGCTCGCCGACCTGCCCGCACGCCGGCGCACGGACCCGCTGGCCTTCGACCCGCGCGTGCGGCTGGCCGCGCCGCCCTGGGCCCCGTCGGGCATGCTCAACCGCCTGACCGTGCGTGCCTTCAACGAGATGTGGTTCCGCAAGGCACCGACGGACCGGCGTGACGAGATCCAGCCCATCACGACGTTCTTCCACCCCTTGGACATCATCTCCGGCTGGAACCGGCTCTACGGCCCTCACGGCTTCGTGCAGTACCAGTTCGTGGTGCCGTTCGGTGCGGAGCCGACGCTGCGGCGCGTGGTCGAACGGCTGTCCGGCAACGGCGTCGCGTCCTTCCTGGCCGTCCTGAAACGCTTCGGGCCGGGCAACCCCGGCCTGCTGTCGTTCCCGATGCCCGGGTGGACGCTGGCGCTCGACATCCCGGCGACGGTCCGGCACCTCGGCGAGCTCCTCGGCGAGCTCGACCAGCTCGTCGCCGACGCGGGCGGGCGCATCTACCTGGCGAAGGACTCGGTGGCCACCCCCGAGATGCTGCGCCGGATGTACGACAGGCTGCCCGAGTGGCACGCCGTCCGGGACAAGGTGGACCCTGAGCGACGCATGATGTCCGACCTGGCCCGGCGGCTCGAGCTGTGAGGCCGCGACAGACCCCTGAAGACAGGTCGGGCCCGAGGACAAGGAGAGGCGACAGGTGATCCGGTGAAGGACGCGTTGGGACGGGTGGGCTCCGTGCTGCTGCTCGGCGGCCGCAGCGAGATCGGTCTCGCCATCGTGGGCCGGCTGGTGGCCGGGGGTGCCCGGAGGGTCGTGCTCACCAGCCGGGACGGAGCCGCCGACCCGGACACGGACGCGCAGGTACGCCGGGCCGGCGCCGAGGTGGTGGAGACGGTGCCGCTGGACGCCGCCGAGGTGTCCACCCACGCGAAGGCCGTCGCCGCCGCCTTCGAGCGCCTCGGCGACGTCGACGTGGTGGTGGACGCGATCGGGGTGCTCGGCAGCCAGGAGGCGTTCTGGGCCGACCCCGCCCTGGCGGCCGCGAGCGTCACAGCCAACTTCACCGGCCACGTCTCCCTCGGCCTGGAGATCGCCGACCGGCTGAGGCGGCAGGGCCACGGCACTCTCGTCGTGCTGTCCTCGGTCGCCGGCACGCGGGCCCGCAAGGCGAACTTCGTCTACGGGGCCGCCAAGGCCGGGCTGGACGCATTCGCCCAGGGGCTCGGCGACTCGCTGCACGGCACCGGGGCGGAGGTCATGGTCGTCCGGCCGGGCTTCGTCCGCACGAAGATGACGGCGGGCATGGCGGACGCGCCCTTCACCGTGGGAGCGGACGACGTCGCGGAGGCGGTGGTCGACGGGCTGCGCCGTGGCCGGGAGACGGTCTGGGTGCCCGCACTCCTCGGTCCGGTCGCGTTCGGGCTGCGACTCCTGCCCCGCGCGGTCTGGCGGCGCATGCCGAGGTGACGGCCCGGCGGGCAGGTGCTCGGAACGCCTCGCTCAGGCGCCGAAGCCCACGTGCCCGGCGCGTCGGCGGCGCAGCGCCTCGCCCTTCGCCCGCGCCTGCTCCTCGAGCTCGCCCTGGAAGTCGGCCATCCGGGCCCGCAGCGCGTCGTCGCCGGCGGCCAGGATGCGTACGGCGAGCAGGCCCGCGTTGCGGGCGCCCCCGACCGACACCGTGGCCACCGGCACCCCCGCCGGCATCTGCACGATGGACAGCAACGAGTCCATGCCGTCGAGGTGGTCGAGGGGCACCGGGACGCCGATGACGGGCAGCGGCGTGACCGAGGCGAGCATCCCCGGCAGGTGGGCCGCGCCGCCGGCCCCGGCGACGAGGACCCGCAGGCCGCGGCCCGCCGCCTGCTCGCCGTAGGCGAGCATCTCGCGCGGCATCCGGTGCGCGGACACCACGTCGACCTCGTGCGGGACGTCGAACTCGTGCAACGCCTTGGCGGCGGCCTCCATCACCGGCCAGTCGGAGTCGCTGCCCATGACGATGCCGACGAGTGGCTCAGCCATCGATGTCTCCTCGCAGGAACGCCGCGGCGTGGACGGCCCGCGCCCGGACCTCGTCAGCGTCGTGGCCGAGCGTCGTGACGTGCCCCACCTTTCGCCCAGGGCGTACCTGCTTGCCGTACATGTGGATCCGTACGCCGGGGTCGTGCGCCATGCAGTGCAGGTAGCCGGGGTACATCTCCTCGATGTCGCCGCCCAGGACGTTGGACATCGCGGCCCGCGGGGCGGTCATCGTCGTGTCGCCGAGCGGCAGGTCGAGCACCGCCCGCAGGTGCTGCTCGAACTGGCTGGTCCGCGACCCCTCGATCGTCCAGTGGCCGCTGTTGTGCGGGCGCATGGCCAGCTCGTTGACGAGCACCCCGTCGACGGTGTCGAACATCTCCACCGCCATGACCCCGGTCACCTGCAGGCCGTCGGCGATGCGCAGGGCGGCCTGCTGCGCCGCCAGGGCGTGCCCCTCCGTGATCGCCGCAGGGGCGAGGACCTCGCGGCAGATGCCGTCGACCTGCACGGTCTCGACGACGGGCCAGACCGCGGCCTGCCCGTGCGGGCTGCGCGCGACGAGCACGGCCAGCTCCTGGTGGAAGGGGACGTGCTCCTCGGCCAGCAGCGGCGCGGCGTGCCGGAGCCAGTCGGCGGCCTCCGCGGCGGACCCGACCCGCCGTACGCCCTTGCCGTCGTAGCCGCCGCGCGGGGTCTTCAGCACGACCGGCCAGCCCACCTCGGCCGCGAAGGCGTCGAGCTCGTCGCCGTCGCCCACGACCCGCCAGCGCGGGCACGGCACCCCGAGGGAGCTCAGGTGGGACCGCATGACGAGCTTGTCCTGGGCGTGGACGAGGGCGTCCGGGCTCGGCCGGACGACGACACCCTCCGCCTCCAGCACCCGCAGGTGCTCGGTGGGGACCTGCTCGTGGTCGAAGGTCAGCACGTCGCAGCTCTTCGCGAAGCGACGCAGCGCGTCCAGGTCGCCCTCGTCCCCGATCTCGACCTCGCGGGCCACCAGGGCCGCGCTCTCCCGCTGGTCGCGGGCGAGCACCCGCAGGGTCACCCCCAACCCGACCGCGGCCGGCACCATCATGCGCGCGAGCTGGCCGCCACCGACGACGCCGACCACCGGAAATCCCACGGCAGGCACCTTAGCGATTGCCCCGGCCGGGCATCGTTGCCCGGTATAAGGGTGAGGTGCGCAGATCGCTCCGGCGGTACCGGCCGGCCGGCGGACCGGTCGCGTGGCTCGTCGCCGCCGGGACGCTCTACGCCGTGGCGGCGCTGGTGCTGAGCCGGCACAACCCGCTGGGCTGGGACGAGACCGTCTACGTGAGCCAGGTCGACCCCCGGCTGCCTCCGGCGGAGTTCGGCTCTCCCCGGGCCCGTGGCATGTCGGTCCTCGTGGCACCGCTGGTCGTGCTGACGGGGTCGGTCACCGCCCTGCGCGGCTATCTCGCGCTGCTCTCGGCGGTCCTGCTCGTGCTGGCCTACGGGGTGTGGCTGCGCCTGCGCCGGGACGGGGTGCCCCGAAGCGTGCCGGCCGTCGCCCTGCTCCTCCTGTCGACGCTGTGGGTGACGCTGTTCTACGGGCCGTCCGCGATGCCGAACCTCTGGGTGGCCGTCGCCGGGGTGGCGGCGACCGGCCTGCTGCTGCACCACGTCGAGGTCGGGCGCGGCCGCGCCGACCTGCTCGGCGTCGCGGCAGCGCTGGCCGCGGCCGCGGTGGTGCGGCCGACCGACGCGGTCTACCTGGCCGCGCCGCTCGGGCTCGCCGTGCTGGCCGTGCGCAGCTGGCGGAGCCGGGCCCGGCTGGGCGCCCTGGTCGGCGGCGTCGCGCTCGGCTGGCTGCCCTGGGTGGTGGAGGCGCAGATCCGGTACGACGGGCTCCTCCCCCGGCTGCGCCGCGCGGCGGTCGCGCAGAGCACGTCGGAGCGGTTCGACCCGGTCGTCCACCTGCGGGCGCTGGACGGGCCGATCCTGTGCCGACCGTGCCCCGCCGCGACGCACCCGCTGCCGCTGGACGGCGTGCTGTGGTGGGCCGCCGGCGTGGCGCTCGTCGTCGTCGGGGTCGTGGCGGCGCATCGCCGAGGGCACACGGCGTACGCCGCGCTGCCGGCCTTCGCCGCCGCGTGCTTCGCCGGGGTCTACCTGGTGTCGGTTGCGTACGGCGCGCCTCGGTTCCTCCTCCCGGCGTACGCGCTCGCCGCGATCCCGGCCGCCGGCGGCCTGGTCGCGGTCGTCGCGGCGGCGCGCCCACTGGTCTGGAGGCTCCTCGTCCTGGTGGCGATCGCCGCGCTGCTCGCGCTGCACGTGTCGGCGCAGGTCTCCACGCTGCGCGACATCGAGCGGGTGAACGAGCGCAGCGCCGCCCAGTACGCGGTGCTGGCGCGCGCGCTGAACGCGGCCGGGGTGCGGCCACCGTGCCTCACCGTGGGCCAGTACGCGGTGCCGGCCGGGTACCCCGCCGGCTGCGAGTCGAAGAAGGTGCGTGACCGGCCGGGCGACGAGCCGTTCGGGGTGGCCGACCTGCAGCGCGCGGTGCGCACCCGTTCGGTCGCGCTCGTGCAGAGCCGCCGCGACCCGGTGCCGGCCTGGGCCGCCGGGTGGCGGCGGCTGCCGTTGCCGGCCGAGGCACGGCCGAGCTGGGCGGTCTACGTGGCGCCGCGCTGACGTGGTCGCCCCTGGGCTCAGAGGCCGAGCTCGCGGGCGATCAGGATCCGCTGCACCTCGGAGGTGCCCTCGCCGATCTCCAGGATCTTGGAGTCGCGCCACATGCGGGCGACCGGGAACTCGTTCATGAAGCCGTAGCCCCCGTGGATCTGCGTCGCCTCCCGGGCGTTGGTGACGGCGATCTCGGAGCTGTAGAGCTTGGCCATCGCGGCCTGCTTCTTGAAGGGCTCACCCCGCAGCATCCGCCCGGCCGCGTCGTAGTAGGCGAGCCGCGCGGTGTGGGCGCGCACCTCCATGTCGGCGATCTTGAACTGGATCGCCTGGTTGGCGCCGATCGGCCGGCCGAACGCCTCGCGCTCGCGGGCGTACCGGACCGACTCGTCGACACAGCCCTGGGCGAGCCCCACGCCGAGCGCGGCGATCGCGATGCGCCCCTCGTCGAGGGTGGACAGGAACTGGGCGTACCCGCGACCCCGCTCGCCGAGCAGGTTCGCGGCCGGGACCCGGCAGTCGGTGAACGACAGCTCGCGGGTGTCCGAGGCGTTCCAGCCGACCTTGGAGTACTTCTTCGAGACGGTGAAGCCGGGGGTGCCGGCCGGCACGATGATCGCGGAGATCTCCTTGCGCCCGCCGGGCTGCTCCCCCGTCACCGCGGTGACGGTCACGAGCGCCGTGATGTCGGTGCCGGAGTTGGTGATGAAGGCCTTGGTGCCGTTGATCACCCACTCGTCACCCTCGAGCCGGGCCGTCGTGCGGGTCGCTCCGGCGTCGGAGCCGCCGCCGGGCTCGGTCAGCCCGAAGGCCCCCATGGCCTCACCCGAGCACATCCGGGGCAGCCACTGGCGCTTCTGCTCCTCGGTGCCGAACCGGTAGAGGGGCATGGCGCCGAGCCCCACCGCGGCCTCCAGCGTGATGGCCACGGACGAGTCGACCCGGGCCAGCTCCTCCAGCGCGATGCAGAGGGCGAAGTAGTCGCCGCCCATCCCGCCGTACTCCTCCGGGAACGGCAGCCCGAACAGCCCCATCTGGCCCATCTGGCGGACGATCTCGTAGGGGAACTCGTCGCGCTCGTAGAGCTCGCCGATCTGCGGTGCCACGACGTCGTGGGCGAACTCCTCGACCGTCTTGCGCAACGCCTCGTGCTCGTCGTCGAGCCGGAAGTCGGGCACGGTGTCTCTCCTGGGCAGTCGAAGGACCGGTGTGTCAGCCGTGCACCGCTGGGACCCGGCTGCCGTCACACCCGCGGCGGGTACATCGTTGCACGCGCGTCGGTACCCTCGTGCGGTGGACTTCCTCCTGAGCGACCAGTGACGAGCCTGCGCCGGCTCTACCACCGGCTCGGCCGAGTGGTCCGCGAGTTCATGAAGTTCGGCATCGTGGGCGCAATGGCGTTCCTGGTCGACGTCAGCATCTTCAACCTGCTGCGCACCACCACCGACAAGCCGCTCACGTCGAAGACCATCTCCACCGTCATCGCGACCACCGTCGCCTACGTCGGCAACCGGTACTGGACGTTCCGCCACCGGCGGCGCACCCGGGTGCGCACGGAGTACGTGCTCTTCTTCATCCTCAACGGCGTAGGGCTGCTCATCGCCCTCACCTGCCTCGCCGTGTCGCACTACCTGCTGGGCTTCACCAGCACGCTGTCCGACAACATCGCGGCGAACGGGGTGGGGCTCGCCCTCGGCACCAGCTTCCGGTTCTGGTCCTACCGGCGATGGGTCTTCCGCGAGCTGCTCCCCGAACGGGAGAGCGCCGAGCCCGGCCTCAGCGGGGGCCCGTCTCCGCTGCGCTGAGGAACAGCGCGAACACCGGGGGCTTCTGCTGCACGAGCTCCAGCCGGCCACCGTCGGCCTCGGCGAGCTCGCGGGCCACGGCGAGGCCCAGGCCGGTGCTGCGCCGGCCGCTGACGGAGCGCTCGAAGATGCGCGCGCCCAGCTCCGCCGGGACACCCGGCCCCTCGTCGGTGACCTCGACGACCAGCGAGATGCCGGTCGAGCGGGTGGACACCGTCACGGTGCCCGCGCCGTGCGCGAGGCTGTTCTCCAGCAGCGTGGCGATGACCTGGGAGAGACCGTTGGGGGTGGCCATCGCCACCAGGCCGCGGGTGCCGGTGGCGACGATCCGCCGGCCCACCGCGCTGAACGCGGGCTCCCACTCGACGACCTGCTGGATCACCACGTCGTCGAGGGCCACCGGGCCGGCCCGCAGGTTGTTGTCGCGCACGTTGTCCAGCAGGTGCTCGACGACAGTGGCGAGCCGCTCGACCTGTGCGAGCGCGCTGCGCGCCTCCTCCCGCACCGTGCGCGGGTCGTCGGCGGCGAGGATCTCCTCCAGCCGCATGGACAGCGCGGTGAGCGGCGTGCGCAGCTGGTGCGAGGCGTCGCTGGCGAACTGCCGTTCCGACGCGATCAGCCGCTCCACGCGGCTGGCGCTGTGGGCGAGCATGTCGGCGACCCGGTCGACCTCCTCGATGCCCGACGGGGGCAGGGTCGAGCTGGTGTCGCCCGAGCCGAGCTGCTCGGCTCGCTCCGCGAGGTGGACGAGCGGCGTCGAGAGGCGGCGCACCTGCAACAGGCCGACGCCCACGGCGGCGAGCACGGCGACGATGCCGACCCCGAGGATGATCAGACCGGTCCGCAGGGCGTCGTCGCGCAGCCCGTCCCGCGGCTCGAAGACCTTGACCGTCGTCCCGTCCGCGCCCTGGTAGACGCCCGCGAAGTACGGGCCGGCCGGCTGCGCGCCACGGTCGATGCTGCGACCGCCCGGCAGCCTCACCTCCACGTACCCGTCCTCGAAGGGGATCTCCCGGAGCACGTCCTGGGTGATGGGCTCGCGGTGGTCGGCGCGTGCCTGCACGGCCGTCCCGATCAGCCCCGCGGTGGCGACCACCTGCTTCTGGACGTCGTCACTTCGGGTCAGGAACCCGGCGATCGCGAGCGGCACCCCCAGCAGCAGGACGGCCACGACCGCCACGGCAACGCTGGTCAGGATGAGACGACGCCGCACCGGCGCCCCTCACTCCTTCTCGAAGCGGAAGCCCACGCCGCGCACGGTCGTGATGAAGCGCGGGTTGGCGGCGTCGTCGCCGAGCTTCTTCCGCAACCAGGAGACGTGCATGTCGAGGGTCTTCGTCGACCCCCACCAGGCGGTGTCCCAGACCTCGCGCATGAGCTGCTCGCGGGTGACGACCTTCCCGGCGTCGCGCAGCAGCACCCGCAACAGGTCGAACTCCTTGGCGGTGAGCGACAGCTCGCGGTCCTCGATCCAGGCCCGGTGCGACTCGACGTCGATGCGCACGCCGTGCACGCCGGCGGACACCTCGATGCCGCCGCGCCGCAGCAGTGCCCGCACCCGGGCGAGCAGCTCGGCGAGCCGGAACGGCTTGGTGACGTAGTCGTCGGCGCCCGCGTCCAGCCCGACCACGGTGTCGACCTCGTCCACACGTGCGGTCAGCACGAGCACCGGCACGCCACTGCCCTCGTTGCGCAGCCGGCGACACACCTCGAGCCCGTCCATGCCGGGAAGGCCCAGGTCGAGCACGACGAGGTCGCACGGGTTTCCGATGGCCGACTCCAGCGCGCCGGGGCCGTCCTCGCGGACCTCGACGTCGTAGCCCTCGCGGCGCAGCGCTCGGGCGAGCGGCTCGGAGATCGCCTGGTCGTCCTCGGCGAGCAGCACGCGGGTCATTGCAGCATCGTAGGTGCACCGGGTGCCTCGACCGTGTTGCACGCGCCGACGGGTCACCCGAGACCGGACACCCGCTGCCGCAGCACTCTCATCTGCTGGACGCGCCGTTCGTAGGTCGCGCCGAGCACGACCAGCAGCAGACCGGCGAGCGCGAGGAACACCCAGCGGGGCACGGCGGCGTACAGATCGGCGAGGTACGGCGAGAGCTGCACGAGTGCGTCGACGGCCAGCACGCCCCCGCCGAGCAGGAGCGGCGCCTGGAGCCGGCGAACCGCCCCGACGCACAGCACGGCCAGCGCGGCCAGGCCGAGCAGCAGCGGCCGGGCGGTGCCGGGGTCGGTCACGGCGCGCAGCAGGCTCGGCACCAGCACCAGCGTCAGGCCGGGGCCGTACGCCGGCCAGGAGCGGTACGCCGGGTCGGCGCGCCGCCGCAGCGCCCCCACCACCAGCAGCGCCAGCCCGCCCGGCACGGTGTAGGGCTCCGGGGCGGTCACGTCGGCCAGAACCAGCCGCACCCAGCTGCTGGCGGTGAGCAGCGCGCCGGACACCCAGCCGAGCGGCCGCAGCCCCGGGTCCAGCGCCGACAGGCCGGCCGCCACACCCGCCGCGAGCAGCGCCAGCCAGAGCCGGTCGCCGTCAGCGGCGGCGAGCAGCACACCCAGACCGGCACCGGCGGCCGCGAGCAGAGCCAGCTGCTCGGCCGTCCGCACCAGCCTCACCGGCACCCGGGGCCGGCTCCAGACCGCGGCGACGGCCGCGACCGAGGCCGCCACGCAGACCGCTAGGCCCACCTCGGCCGCCGTCCCGCCGCCCCACCACGTCAGGGTCCCGGCCTCCGCGATCAACGCGCCGAGCGCGACGAGAGCGAGCACGCGCCGGACGGCCTCGACCCGGACGACCGTGGCACCCACGACCGCGGCGAGCCCGGTCAGGGCCAGGGCCAGGCTCCAGACCGCGGCCCAGCCGGCCCCGCCGTGCCGGGCGAAGGCCGCGGCGTCGGCCACCGCGAGCAGCACAGCGGCGACCCCCGCGCCGGCCCGCACCGCGCGCGAGGCTCCCGCCCGGGCCCACCCGAGGCAGGCCAGCAGCGCGACCGCCGCCGCGACGGCCAGCACGACGAGGGTTGCCTCCTCGACGGCGAAGGACCAGGCGGCCGTCGTCGCCAGCAGGGCAGCACCGCAGCCGGCGGCGGTCCAGCCCAGCCGGGCCCGGCGCGGGCCGGCCACGACCGGACCACCGGCCAGCAGCGCGGCGGCTGCGGCCAGGTCGGTGCCCAGCGCCACGGCGTACGACGTGTCGAGCGCGAGCGGCAGCGTCAGGACGGCGAGCACCCCGAGCGGCACGACGGCCGGCCGTGACGCGCGCCAGGCGGGCACGACCAGCCCGGCGACGGCCACCGCCGCCCCGACCACGAGCATGAGCAGCGGCACCTCGGGGCCGCCGTCCCAGCCGAGGTCGGGTGAGACGAGCTGCCGGGCATCCCCCGCATGCCCCTGCCATGGCCGGCCCAGCCAGTCGAGCGGGCCGCCGACGGCGAGGAGCACCGCGTCGGCGACGGCCGGGGCCGGCAGCACGGCCGCGGCCAGCGCCACGGCCGACACGGGTCGACGGTATGCAGCCGGCACGCCGGCCGAGGCCAGCAGCAGGGCCAGGCCGACCGCCGCGCAGGCGACGGGCAGCCACTCGTCCTGCGTGGCGTCGACCACCGGCGCCCAGAGACCCAGGACCCCGGCAACGGTCGCCGCCCCGAGCACGACGGTCCGAGCGGCCTCCTGGACGGGGACCGTCACGGCGGCCGCGGCGGCGGTCGCCGCGAGCAGGACGAGGAGCAGGCTGCCGAGCACGACCGATCCGGTCTCGAGGTACGCCGCGGCGGACGCGCAGGACACGGCGAGCACCCAGGCCACGGCGGTGCCACCGGCCACCGCCCGCCAGGCGTCCCGGACGTCTCCCCGGGCGGGCCAGCCGGCCGTCACCGCGACCCCGGCCAGGGCCTGTGCGGCCAGGCCGGTGGCGAGCACGGCCGCCGGCTGGTCGACACGGAGCGCGTGGTGCAGGGCCAGCAGCGGGACGGGCAGCTGGCCCAGCACCGCAGCCGACAGGCGCAGCGACCGCAGCGGCAGCGCGACCGCGCCCGCCCCGGCGAGCCCCGCGACCACCGCGAGCGCCCCCGACCAGTAGGCGAGCGGGCCGGCCGCGTCCAGCCCGGCGAGCCCGCTCGCCCGGGCGCCGTAGGCGTCGACCAGCCCCAGGCCGACGGTGAGCAGCGCGACCGCCTCGGCGGTGGCCGTCAGGCCCCGGCGGCGGGTGACGACGGCCGCCGCGGCCGCGAGCATCGTGAGGGTCGCCATGATCGCGGCCCGGCCGCCGACGCCGAGGTGGCCCCACGACACCACGACGAAGATGACCGCGGCCACCGCCAGCAGGAGCACGCCGAGCCCGAGCAGGAGGTTCTGGACCCGGTGGCGGGTCCACTCCGGGGCCGGGCGGGACGGGGGCGCGGGCGGGAAGGCAGCGGGCGGGGGCGAGGGCATGGCCGCGGGCGGCAAGGCCGCGGGCGCGGGCGCGGCCCCGGCGCACCCGGTGCGTGCCTGCGCGCGCAGCAGCGCGACGAGATCCGCCCGCTCGGAGAGCAGCCGGGCCGCGTCGACGGAGACCCGCCAGACCCGGGCGGCGAGCTCGCCGTCCAGGGGCGCCCCGCAGGTCGGGCAGGCCCCGGGGCCGGCGAGCAGCCCCCGGCAGGCCGGGCAGACGGACGGGTCGGAGAGGGTGCGCTCGTCGATCATGACGTCACCATCGGCCCCGGGGGCCGGTCGCTACATCCGCCGTCGTACTCAGGTCAGGACTGAGTACTCCCGCGCTCGGGCTCGCCGGCAGCCGGCGACGCGGCCCCCGACACGGCGACCGCGAGCAGGGCCCGCAGGATCGGCTCGAAGCCCGCGATGGGCAGGCTGATGGAGTCGGTGTAGATCTCGACGAGCCAGCCACCGTCCGGCCCGGCGGCCCCGGCCGCCAGCAGGCCGCTGTAGCCGGCGGTCACCAGAACGGCTTCCTCGGCCGGGTCGTTGCCCGGCTGGCCGAGCTCGATCCGGAAGGCGTCGGCCTCGCGCAGCGCCGCGTCGGTGACCGGGAAGTCGTCGAGCTCGTACGTCGTGGCGAGTCCCCGGTCGTCGGCCGCCGCCTGCCCGAACCGGTGCACCGAGGTGCTGACGGTCACCAGGGTCCGGCTTCCGGGCGCCACCCTGGAGACCCACCAGGCGGCCGCGTCGACGGTCATCAGCAGATGGTCCGCGACGGCCTCGACCCTGGCCGTGGTGTCGCCGCCCCGGAGACGGTCGAGCTCCTCGAGCCCGGACTCCAGCACCGCCGCGGCGTCGACCGCCAGCCGGCCCCGCCGGGACCGCCGGTCCGTCGGCGGCTCACCCGGCCCCTCGCCGTTGGTGCGCCCGGCCACGACCGGCCGGCGCGAGCCGGCCCGCTTGGCGCGGTACTGGGCGGCATCGGCGAGGCGGAACAGCCGGGTCGGCGTCTCGATCGGCCCCGGCAGCGTGTCCGTGGAGGCGACGCCGCACGACACCCCGGTGCTCAGCGGCAGCTCGTCGACGAGCCGGCACAGCTCGTCGGCCACCTCGAGGGCCCGAGCCGCCGGGACGCCCGTCACCACGATGCAGAACTCGTCCCCGCCGATCCGGGCGGCCAGGCTGTCCGGCTCCAGCCCGCTGGCCCGGCTGGCCGCGTCGGCGACGGCGACGATGAGCCGGTCGCCGGCGCCGTGCCCGAACGAGTCGTTGACCTGCTTGAGCCGGTTGATGTCGGCCAGCACCAGGGACACCGGGGCGCCGGTGGCCGCGTGCTCGGCGACGGCAGCCTCCAGCCGCTCGTCGACGGCCCGCCGGTTGGCGAGGCCGGTGAGGGGGTCCTGGAACGCGAGCCGCTCGATCCGGGCGAAGTGGTCGGCCTGCACCACGCCGGCCGCGACCTGGGTGGCGACCGCGTTGGCGAAGTCGAGGTCGGCGGCGTCGAAGCGTCGCTGGCCCGCCGCACGGGTGGCGTAGAGCGCGCCCCACACCCGCGCCTCGACGACGATGGGGATGCCGAGCGACGAGTCCTTGTCCAGCCAGGAGAGCAGCTCGGCCTCCACGTCGCCCGCGTCCCGGCTCGCGACGTATCCCCGCCGACCCTCGACCAGCAGGCTCGCGTTGGGGAACCGGCTCGGCGCGTAGACCTCGTCCGTGGGGAACCGGATCTCGTCCGGGCCGAGCATGCCCACGTTGACCAGCACCCGCAGCACGCCCTGCTCCCGCTCCCACCGGGAGATCGACACCGACGCGGCGTCGAGGGCCCGCCGGGCCTCTTCCGCGGTGAGCTCGATCAGGTGGTCGAAACGGCGGGCGGCCCCGACGACCTTCGCGATGTCGAGGAGGGCACGCAGCCGTACGGCATCGGCGCTCCTGCCGCCCGTGCCGTTCGCCCCGTCGTCGCCGGGCGCGCCGTTGCCCCCGTCGACCCGGCCGCCGGCCGCGCCGGTCTCCGTCACCCCGCCCGCCTCCCTCGCCGTACCAGAGGATCGCGCACGGGGGGCCCCCGCGTTACCGGAACGGTCCGACCGGCGGGCTGCCGGGCAAGCCGGACGGGCCCGGCGTCGCGTCAGCGGCCGGGCCAGTCCGGCGTGCGCTTCTCGTTGAAGGCCGCCACGCCCTCCCGGCGGTCACCTGAGAACGCCGTCGCCCGCCACGCGCCGTCCTCGATCTCCAGGCCGGCCGCGAGGTCGACGCCGTTGCCCAGCCGCAGCGCCCGCTTCGCGTTGCGCACGCCCACCGGGGAGTTGCCGGCGATCAGCCGGGCCAGCGCGAGCGCCTCGTCGCGGTCGCGGCCGGCTGCGGCGCGCCGGTCGACCAGCCCGAGCTCGGTCGCCTCCTCGACGGCCACCCGGCGTCCGGTGAAGACGAGGTCGGCGGCTCGCGACGAGCCGATGCGGCGGGCCAGCAGCTGGGTGCCTCCCCCGCCCGGGATCACCCCCACGGTCACCTCCGGCAGGCCCAGCACCGCCGTCTCGTCGCACACGAGGAGGTCGCACGAGAGCGCGAGCTCGAGGCCACCGCCGAGGGCGAAGCCGTGCACCGCCGCGACGGTGGGCACCGGCAGGTCGAGGATGCCGCCGAACGCGGCGCGGAAGTGCGGACGCTGCGCCATCAGGTCGGCGTCGCTGAACGCGTTGCGCTCCTTGAGGTCGGCGCCCACGCAGAAGGCCTTCTCCGCGGCCGAGGACACGACGACCGCCCGCACGTCGGGGTCGCCGGAGAGCTCGCGCGTCGCAGCGGCGATGTCGCGCGCCATGGCGGTGCTCAAGGCGTTGTGCGCCTCCGGCCGGTCCAGGACCAGCTCGACGACATGGCCGGCCTGGTCGTGACGCCGCACCGTCACGTGGTCAAAGGTCTGGGTCACGCCCGGGAGGTTAACGGGTGGGCCTGCGCACCACGCCGGGGCGGACCAGGCCCAGACCGCGCACAGCGCGGGTGCGCTCGACGTCGAGCGTGAAGTCCTCGCTGTGCTCGATGGCCCGGGCCGTGTCGTGGTCGACGAGCACGGTGCCGGGCGCGGCCAGCGCGGTGAGCCGGCTCGCGAGGTTGACGGTGCGGCCGAAGACGTCGCCCATGCGGGTCAGCACGGTGCCGGTCGCGATGCCGACTCGTACGTCGGGCAGCACCGGGTCCTCGGCCATCGTCTCGGCGAGCTCGAGCCCGATGAGAGCCGCGTCCCGCGGGCTGTCGGCCACGAAGAGAACCTCGTCGCCGACGGTCTTGACGAGGCGTCCGCCGGCGGCCGCGATGACGTCGGCCGAGCGGCTGTCGAAGCGGTCGACCAGCGCGGCGAGCTCGCGCTCCTCGAGCCGCTGGGACAGCCGCGTGAAGGACACGAGGTCGGCGAAGCCCACCGACAGGGTGCCGCTGACCGACTCGGCCGAGACCGACGCGAGAGCCCGGCCCGCGACGGCCGCGACCTGGCGGCACCACACGAAGACGAGCAGCGAGGCGAAGTCGTCCAGGTGCTCGCTCAGCAGCTCGACGGCGGTGTGTGTGGCCTCCTCGACGGGCAGGCCCCGCTCGTGCTCGAGGTGCTCGACCAGCGCGTCCACCTGCCACTCGGCGAGCCGCGCCGCGTTGTGCCCCATGGCGCGGGTGACGCTGACGGCGAGCTCGTCGTCCAGCACGCCGTCTTCGACCAGCTTGACGAGCCGTCCCAGCGCGAACAGGTCGGCGTCGGTGAACGCCCTGGCCACGTCGCCGACGTCGGCGAACCCCATCGCCCGCCAGAGCCGGCGGGCGTACTCGATGCTCACCCCGGCCGAGGCGGCCGCCTCGTCGCGGGTGTGCCGGCGCGGCCCGCCGAGCAGCCGCTCCTCGATCCGGGCCGCCTGGGTCCCGTCGTCAGTCACCGTCCGGGTCACCAGCCGCCGGAGGTGTCGTCGGTGCGCCGGCCGCGCTCGTCGTACTGTCCCCCGCGTCGACGATCCTCGTCGGCCTCGGCAAGTCGGTACACGTCGCGCTGCACCTCCTCGACGTTGGGCACGTCCCTCAGCACGAGCTGGCCGCGCTCACCGGCCGACTCGACGACGAGCGTGCCGCAACCCAGCATGCGCTCGAAGATGCTGCTGTGCTCGAACGTCACGTCGTTGACGCGGGACAACGGCATGTCCCTGCCGTGCCGGGCGATGACGCCGACACGGGTGATCAGGCGGCGGTCCGTCACGACGTACGTCGTGGTGAGCCACCGCAGGAACGGCCACACCACCCACCGCAGCAGCACGAGCACCGCGACCACGGCGATCGCCAGCCGCAGCCACGGCTGGGCGCCGCTGTCGGGCACCACGGCCGCCAGGTAGGTCGCCGCCGGGCAGGCGATCAGCAGCACCAGCGCCGGCCGCACCAGCTCCTTCCAGTGCGGGCGCATGGCCATCTCGACGATCTCGCCGTCGCCGAGCAACCGTCTGGGGATCCCTGTCACGACGGGCATTCTCCCCGCCCACCCCCCTCCCCGCAGCGATCATGCACCTTTCGTCGCGGCGAGTCTCCGGTCCGACCACGCACCGCGCGGCGCCGCCCCGGTCAGACATCCCAGGCGTTGGAGGTCAAGCCGCACCCGAAGATCACCAGCGACCTTGTCGCGACGACACGCCGGCGTGTCGCACCAGGAGGTCGCTCGCGAGGCGGTCAGCGCGGGTGGTGAAGGTGGACCACGTCACCGGCGCCGACGACGTGGCCGCCGTCGGCGGACCGCACCACGAGCCGGCCGTCGGCGTCGACGTCGTGCGCGCGGCCCACCACGGTCCGCTCGTCCGGCAGCTGGACGCGCACCTCCTGCCCGAGCGTGGCGCACGAGCGTCGGTAGGTGTCACGCAGCCCGCTGGCCAGCGGGTCACCGGCGGCGCGGACGAACCCGTCGTACGCCGTGCCGAGCTCGCGCAGGATCGCGAGCAGCAGCGGCCCCCGGTCGACGAGCGGCGACCCCTCGAGCAGCAGCGACGTGGCGGTGGCAGGGACCTCGTCGGCCCGGGCGGAGACGTTCAGGCCGACACCCAGGACGAGCGCCTCCCCGACCCGCTCCGAGAGCAGGCCCGCCAGCTTGCGCTCGCCGACGAGCACGTCGTTGGGCCACTTGACCCTCGCGTCCACCTCCCCGAGCAGCGTCACCGCCGCGGCGACGGCCACCCCAGCGAGCAGCGGGAACCACCCCCACCGCGCCGGCGGGACGCCGGCCGGGCGCAGCAGCACGGAGAAGGTGAGCCCCGACCGTGGTGGCGCCGCCCACGTCCGGTCGAGCCGGCCCCGCCCCGCGGTCTGCGCCTCGGCGACCAGCACGAGGCCCGAGAGCTCCCCCGCCGCGGCGCGCTGCGCGACGTCGACGTTCGTCGAGCCGGTCTCGGCCACTACCTCGAGCCGGCTCCAGACCCCCGGGAAGCGCAGCAGCGCCCGCTGGAGATCGGCCCCGCGCAGGGGCGGCCGGTCGAGGTCGCCGTACGCGCCCGGCTGATCAGCCATCGCCGAGCGCCGACGCGCGGACCATGACGCAGTCGAACTCCAGCACCCGGCCGGTCCGGCTCTCCCGGCTGATGGGGTAGAACGCGGTCACCTCGAAGCCCGCGGCCTCGTAGGCGGCCAGCGCCTCGGGCAGCCGCGGCATCCCGTCGTAGATCTCCATCAGCGCCACCTCCGACTGCATCCCGACCAGGTCCGCGGCCCGGTCACCCAGCCCGGCGAACGCCTCGAGGTCGAACCCCTGGGTGTCCAGCTTCAGGTAGATCCGCGGGTCCGGGATGTGCGCGGTCACCTCGTCGAGGATGCCGTCGAGCCGGCGCACCGGGGCCGTGACCACTTCCGGCGCCTGCAACCGGGCGTAGCGGCCGGCGCCGAACTGCGTCGACGGCAGGAACGAGCTCAGCGTCCCGGGCACGACGTTCATCTCCAGCTCGCCGTCCTCGCGGCCGAGGGCGAGCCGGTGGGCGGTCCACCGCGGGTCCTTCGCCGCCCGCGCCGCCAGCACCTCGAAGTCACGCGGTACGGGCTCGAAGGACACGATGTGGCCCTGGTAGCCGGCCGCCCGCAGCGCCACGGCGTACTGGCCCTTGTTCGCACCCACGTCGAGCACGCAGCTGACGTCGTACTGGTCCAGGACCGTCGCGACGTGCCGGTTCACCAGGTCGTGGGCGAGCCGCTTCTCCAAGCCGTACCAGCCGCGTCTGACCCGGTCCGGGTCGATCACGAGCGCCGCCCCGTCACCCCTGACCGGCACGTTCAGCGCCGAGTCGCGGCGCGCGACGAGCACCGCCCCGGGTGCCACCGGCACGGCCCGCAGGCCGACCACACGGAGAAGACGGAGCGCGCGCCAGCGCCAGCTCGGGGGCATGCGGTCATCCTGTCCCACGTGCCGATCCCCGCGGCAGGGGGCCATGCCCGAGGCCGGAGCCGAGGCCGGACCCGCAGGCCCCGTGCGGGCGGTCACTACGCTACGGGGGCATGACCGCCTCCGCGAACATGCCCGGCACCGAGATCCCCGAGGACATCGACGTCCACACGACGGCGGGCAAGCTCGCCGACCTCCACCGGCGCAACGACGAGGCGGTCCACGCCGGCTCCGAGCGGGCGGTGGAGAAGCAGCACGCCAAGGGCAAGATGACCGCCCGCGAGCGCATCACGGCCCTGCTCGACGAGGGCTCGTTCGTCGAGATGGACGAGCTGGCCCGGCACCGGTCGACTGCCTTCGGGCTGGAGCGGACCCGGCCCTACGGCGACGGGGTGATCACCGGCTACGGGACCGTCGACGGCCGCCAGGTCTGCGTCTTCGCGCAGGACTTCACCGTGTTCGGTGGCTCGCTCGGCGAGGTGTTCGGCGAGAAGATCGTCAAGGTGATGGACCTCGCGCTGAAGATCGGCTGCCCGGTCGTCGGCATCAACGACTCGGGCGGTGCGCGGATCCAGGAGGGCGTCGTCTCCCTCGGGCTCTACGGCGACATCTTCTACCGCAACGTGATGGCCTCCGGCGTCGTGCCGCAGATCTCGCTGATCATGGGTCCCTGCGCAGGCGGCGCGGTCTACTCCCCCGCCATCACCGACTTCACGGTGATGGTCGACCAGAAGTCCTACATGTTCATCACCGGCCCCGACGTCATCAAGACGGTCACCGGCGAGGACGTCACGCAGGAGGACCTCGGCGGCGCCCGCGCCCACAACACCAAGTCGGGCAACGCCCACTACATGGCCGGCGACGAGGCCGACGCGATCGACTACGTCAAGGCGCTGCTGGCCTACCTGCCGAGCAACAACCTCGAGGACCCCCCGGCGTACGACGAGGTCGCGCCGCTGGAGATCACCGACGAGGACCGCGAGCTCGACACGTTCGTCCCCGACTCGGCCAACCAGCCCTACGACATGCACACCGTCATCGAGCACGTCCTCGACGACGGCGAGTTCCTCGAGGTGCAGGCGATGTTCGCGCCGAACATCCTGGTCGGCTTCGGCCGCGTCGAAGGGCGCTCGGTCGGGGTGGTCGCGAACCAGCCGATGCAGTTCGCCGGCACGCTGGACATCGACGCATCGGAGAAGGCGGCGCGCTTCGTGCGGACGTGCGACGCCTTCAACATCCCGGTGCTGACCTTCGTCGACGTGCCGGGCTTCCTGCCCGGCACGAGCCAGGAGTGGGACGGCATCATCCGGCGCGGCGCCAAGCTCATCTACGCCTACGCCGAGGCGACCGTGCCCAAGGTCACCGTGATCACGCGCAAGGCGTACGGCGGCGCGTACGACGTCATGGGGTCCAAGCACCTCGGGGCCGACATCAACCTGGCCTGGCCGACGGCACAGATCGCGGTCATGGGCGCGCAGGGGGCGGTGAACATCCTCTACCGCAAGGAGCTCAAGGAGGCCACCGATCCCGAGGGCATGCGCAAGGACCTCATCACGGAGTACGAGGACGCCCTGGCCAACCCGTACATCGCGGCGGAGCGGGGCTACGTCGACTCCGTCATCCCCCCGTCGTACACCCGCTCGTACGTCGTGCGGGCGCTGCGCGCGCTGCGCACCAAGCGGCAGACCCTGCCGCCGAAGAAGCATGGGAACATCCCGCTGTGACGTCACCCGACAACGCCGGCGGCCCGCCGGAGCGACCGCTGCTGCGCGTGGTGCGTGGCGAGCCGACGCCTGAGGAGCTCGCGGCGCTGGTCGCGGTGCTCACCGCGCGGGCGGCTGCGGCCGGGCCGGGGCAGCCGCCCCCGGTATCGGGCTGGACCGACCGGGCCCGGCTCATGCGTCCCGCGGTCGTGCCCTCCCCCGGGGGGTGGCGGGCCAGCGGTTGGCCACGCTGAGGCCATAGCGTGTCCGTGAGGGGGGTGTCTCGGCTGGGCCGACGGGTGGCGCGTGGGACGTTCCTGCGCATCGAGCCCGTCCTGCGCAGGGCCGCGGGTCCGGTAGGGCGGGGTGTCGTCAGGCTGCTTGCGCGGTTCCCGGGGCAGGGCCACCCACCGGTGCGAGACGCCGACGGACGGGTCAAGGTCTCCATCCTGCTCATGCACGCGTACGGGATGGGCGGCACCATCCGCACGACGCTGAACGTCGCAGCGCACCTGGCGCAACGCCACGACGTCGAGATCGTCAGCGTCCTGCGCCGCCGCACCAAGCCGTTCTTCCCGTTCCCGCCCGGCGTCCGAGTGACCCAGCTGGACGACCTGGAGCACGGCCGCGCCGCCCTGTGGCGCGCCGGCCGGCGACTGCTGGTGGGGCACCCGAGCGTCCTCACCCACGAGCAGGACTACGCCTACGCGGCGAGCTCACTGTGGACCGACCTGCTGCTCCTGCTGCGGCTGCGGCGGGCCCGCGGGATCGTCATCGCCACGAGGCCGAGCCTCAACCTGATCGTCGCCCGGCACGCGCCGTCCCGAGTGGTCACGATCGGGCAGGAGCACATGCACTTCCACTCCCACCGGGACCGGTTGGCCGAGGCGATCCGGCGCGACTACCCGCGGCTGGACGTGCTCACGGTGCTCAGCCGCGCTGATCTCGAGGACTACCGGACGCGGCTCGGGCCCCATGGGCCCCGCGTCGTGCGGATCCCCAACGCCGTCGAGCCCTCACCGGACGGCCGGTCCGAGCGCACGGCACCCCTGGTCGTGGCTGCGGGTCGGCTCACCCGGCAGAAGGGCTTCGACCTCCTCGTCCGGGCGTTCGAGAAGGTGGCCGCCGAACGGCCCTCCTGGCGGCTGCGCATCTACGGCGACGGGAGGAAGCGCCAGGACCTGCAGGACCAGATCGAGGCGGCCGGGCTGCTCGGCGTGGTCGAGCTGGCCGGCTCGACGGACCAGCTGGGCGCTGAGCTGTCCAAGGGGACGATCTTCGTCCTGAGCTCCCGCTTCGAGGGCTTCGGGATGGTCCTCATCGAGGCCATGAGCAAGGGACTCGCGGTGGTCAGCTTCGACTGCCCGCAGGGACCGGGCGAGATCATCACCGACGGCGAAGACGGCATCCTGGTCGCGCCGGGCGACGTGGACGGGCTCGCCGCCGCGATCGTGCGGCTCATCGACGACGAGCAGCAACGCCACCGGCTGGGAACGAAGGCGCTGTCGACGGCGGCGCAGTACGACCTCGCGGTCATCGGCCGCCAGTGGGACGAGCTGGTCGGGCGCCTCATCCCTTGACGTAGGAGAGCTTCTCCGCGACCTTCCCGTCCCGGAACCGCAGCACGTCCACGCCGCGGACGTGCCCGCCGTCCCAGGAGAACCTCCACCGGAGCACGCCGCGGTCGGCGTCGGCCCACGCCTCCTCGGTCTCGAACCGCGGCGACGGCGTCTCACCGAAGAGCTGCTCCCACACCTTGCGCACCGCCGCCGCCCCCTCGTGCCGCTCGCCGTCCGGGGCCGGCCCGGTCGACTCGAAGACGCAGTCCTCTGTCATCAGCGACATGATCGCGTCGACGTCGCCCGCGCCGAACGCGGCGGCGAACCGGTCGAGGTCGGCCTGGCTCACGACGAGCTCCACCGCGGGTCGCGGCCGAAGGTGCCGAGCAGCCGGTCCTGCGCCGAGGCGTCGGGGCCGACGTCGACCCGCTCGGCGATCGCGCCCGCGCTGCGGTACAGCGCCTCGCGCTCGGCGAACCAGCTGGCGATCACCCCGACCAGGGTCGGGTCCAGCCGGGTCTCCCCGCCGGTCGCGACCGCAAGGTCCCACCCGTGCACGAGGTGATCGGCGATCAGCTGCATCGCGTACTCCTCGGCGGGGGTGTCACCGAACGACAGGTGCACGATGCGGTCGGCCGCGCCCGGCTCGGCGAAGGCCGCCTCCGCGGCCTTGCCGGCCTCCTCGGCCGCCTGTCCCGGCAGCTCGCCGAGCAGGTCGCCGTCGAGGGCGGTCCCCACCTGCTCGATGGTCTTGCCCTCCAGCAGGGGCACCACCCAGCGTTCCTCACCGACGACGTGGTTGACGAGCGTCCGCACGTCCCAGTCGGCGCAGGGGGTAGGCCCTGCCCACGCGCCGTCCGGCACGGTGCGGACCCGGTCGAGAAAGAGCTCCACCGCGCGGGTGTGCATCTGTACGACGTCCACGGCGACCCTCCCGGTCACGAGGCGAACCCCCGCCAACGGCGATCGTGCGCCCGCGATGCGCCGCCGTCGAGGCCCTGGGCCGGGGTCACTCGCTAGCCTGTCCGGCCGTGAGCGCCGTGCCCCGTTTCGTCCTGGCCTCGGCCTCGCCTGCGCGACTCAAGGTGCTGCGCGCGGCGGGGATCGAGCCGGAGGTGGTCGTCAGCGGCGTCGACGAGAGCAGCGTGACCGGACCACCCGCGGACGTCGCGCTCACGCTGGCGGTCCGCAAGGCGGTGGCCGTCGCTCGCGGGCGCTCGGACGCCCTGGTGCTCGGGTGCGACTCCGTGCTCGACCTCGACGCGGAGGCGCACGGCAAGCCCGCCGACGCCGAGGAGGCCGTGGCCCGGTGGCGGCGGATGCGGGGCCGCACCGGCGTGCTGCACACCGGGCACTGCCTGATCGACACCGTGTCCGGGCGGCAGACCGCGGCGGTCGGCTCGACGGTGGTGCACTTCGCCGACCTCTCGGACGCCGAGATCGA